>NZ_JBFRDR010000003.1:0-337838 GCF_052113885.1 Lysobacter sp. TAB13
GGCCCGAAGAAGGATTCATCGACTTCGACCTGACCGGTGAAGGGCGAATGTTGTTCGCAGTCGTGAGCAATGACACGCCGCATGGCCAGGAAGATCGTGTTGACCGAGCGCACGCTCAAGCCGGTCAACTGAGCGGTGTTGGTGGCGGTRAGATCCAGTGCCCAACAGCGCACGAGCGCCCGAAATCGGGCCTCGCTGATTTTCGAACGGCTGTAGTACCTGCTTTTCTTTTGCATTTCAGGAAGATAGCTGCGTTATGGGACAGCTTTGCTTCCTAAGACCCTTTTCAAAAGGGGGGAACAGCCACGGCGTGAGCTGAAACCGTGCGCGTGAATTCGCCCCCTTTGTTGAGGGGGCCAGCGCCCGGCGCAACCACGCAATCCGAAGAACACCCGAAGCGCGGGGGATTTGTCCCGCCGCCTCCCCAGACCACCACCCACCAGTTTTCGCGATTCACCCGATTCCCCCCACAACCCCCAATCCGATCCTGTCAAGGCTTGCCCCAGGCCGCCGGGCTGATACCCTGCAAGGCGGCTCGCACGCCGCCAGCCGACCCACGGCTTGAGTCTCCATCGGCACGGCCGCAGAACCGGTACGCATGTCCGCTCCATTCGTTCATCTCCACTTGCACAGCGAGTACTCGCTGGCCGACTCGACGATCCGCATCGGCGATCTGGTCAAACGCTGCGTCGCGCTCGGCCAGCCGGCCGTCGCGCTGACCGACGTCGACAACATGTTCGCCGCGGTGAAGTTCTACAAAGCCTGCGAAGGCGCCGGCATCAAGCCGATCATCGGCGCCGACGTGCATCTGGCCGACGGCAACGAAACCGCTTCGCGCCTGACCCTGCTGTGCCGCGACCGCGGCGGCTACCTGAGCCTGTCGCGCCTGCTCAGCCGCGCCTGGATGGAAGGCCACCGCACCGAAGGCGTGGTGCTGCGTCCGGAATGGCTGCGCGAGGACAACGAAGGCCTGTTCGCGCTGGCCGGCCGCCACAGCCTCGCCGGCCGTCTGGCCGCGAGCAACCGCGACGAACTCGCCCACGCCTGGCTGGTCGATTGGCAGGGCGTGTTCGGCGATCGCCTGCACCTGGAGCTGACCCGCTCGCAGCGCGACGGCGAGGAAGCCTTCAACGCCTTCGCCCTGCACGCCGCCAGCAAGCGCGGCCTGCCGGTGATCGCCAGCAACGACGCGCGCTTCATCGATGCGGAAGGCTACGAGGCCCACGAAGCGCGCGTATGCATCGCCTCGGGCCGCGTGCTCGACGATCCCAAGCGCCCGCGCGACTACAGCGCCGAGCAGTTCCTCAAGTCCAGCGAGGAAATGCGCGAGCTGTTCGCCGACGTGCCCGACGCGATCGACAACGCGCTGGCGCTGGCCAAGCGTTGCAACGTCGAACTCAAGCTCGGCGAATACGCGCTGCCGGATTTCCCGGTGCCGGACGATCACACCATCGAGTCCTGGCTGCGCGCGCAATCGCGCGAAGGCCTGATCAAGCGACTGGAGAAAAATCCGATCGCGCCGGGCAAGACCCGGCAGATCTACGACGAGCGCCTGGAAACCGAGCTGGACGTCATCATCAAGATGGGGTTCCCCGGTTACTTCCTGATCGTCGCGGACTTCATCAACTGGGCCAAGGACCACGACATTCCGGTCGGTCCGGGCCGCGGTTCGGGCGCGGGTTCGCTGGTGGCCTGGGCGCTGGGCATCACCGATCTGGACCCGCTGCCTTACGACTTGCTGTTCGAGCGATTCCTCAATCCCGAACGCGTGTCGATGCCCGACTTCGACATCGACTTCTGCATGGACCGCCGCGACGAAGTCATCGACTACGTCGCGCGCAAGTACGGCCGCGACCGCGTCAGCCAGATCATCACCTACGGCACCATGGCGGCCAAGGCGGTGGTGCGCGACGCCGGCCGCGTGCTCGGCCATCCGTACGGCTTCGTCGACGGCATCGCCAAGCTGATTCCGAACACGCTCGGCATCTCGCTCGACGACGCGCTGGGCGAATCCGAAGCGGCGGCGAAGAACCAGGAACTGGCCTCGGCCGATCTGATCGCGCGCTACCGCAGCGAAGACGACGTGCGCGATCTGCTGGATCTGGCGCGCGAACTCGAAGACCTGACCCGCAACGCCGGCAAGCACGCCGGCGGCGTGGTGATCGCGCCGAGCCCGCTGTCGGACTTCTGCCCGCTGTTCGCCGAACACGACGGCGAGGGCCGCGGCAAGAGCCCGGTCACCCAGTTCGACAAGGACGACGTGGAAGCCGTCGGCCTGGTCAAGTTCGACTTCCTCGGCCTGCGCACGCTCACGATCATCGATTGGGCGGTCAAGGCGATCAACAAGCGCCGCGGCAAGGAAGGCCAGGGCCCGCTCGACATCACCGCGCTCGAACTCAACGACCAAGCGACTTACGAGCTGTTCGCGCGCGGCGACACCGTCGCGGTGTTCCAGTTCGAATCGCGCGGCATGCGCGAGTTGCTCAAGCGCGCCAAGCCCGACACCTTCGAAGACATCATCGCGCTGGCCGCTTTGTTCCGTCCCGGCCCGCTGGGCTCGGGGATGGACAAGGACTGGGTCGATCGCAAGCACGGCAACGCCGAGGTCACCTACCCGCACGACAGCCTGGAACCGGTGTTGGGGCCGACCTACGGCGTCATCGTCTACCAGGAACAGGTGATGCAGATCGCCCAGGTCCTGGCCGGCTACTCGCTCGGCGGCGCGGACATGCTGCGCCGCGCGATGGGCAAGAAGAAGCCGGAGGAAATGGCGAAGGAGCGCGCCAAGTTCGAAGCCGGCTGCGCCGAGCGCAACATCCCGGCGCGCCAGGCCAGCCCGATCTTCGACTTGATGGAGAAGTTCGCCGAGTACGGCTTCAACAAGTCGCACTCGGCCGCGTATGCGCTGGTCGCGTACCAAACCGGTTGGTTGAAGCGCCACTACCCGGCCGAATTCATGTCCGCGACCTGTTCGTCGGACATGGACAACACCGAGAAGGTCGTCAACTTCCTCGACGAAGCGCGGGTCATGGGCCTCACCGTCCTGCCGCCGCACGTCAACGAATCGGACTACATGTTCGAAGCGATCGACGCCACCACCATCCGCTACGGCATCGGCGCGGTGAAGGGCGTCGGCCGCGGCGTGTGCGAGGCGATCGTGGAAGCGCGCCGCGCCGGTCCGTTCTCGGACCTGCTGGATTTCTGCAAGCGCGTGGACACCGGCAAGCTCAATCGCCGCGCGCTGGAAGCGCTGGCCCACGCCGGCGCGCTCGACGGCCTGGGCCGCAACCGCGCCAGCTTGATGCTGCAGTTGCCGGAAGTGCTCAAGGTCACCGACCAGCTGGCCAAGGAACGCGCCGCGGGACAGGTCTCGCTGTTCGGCGGTTTCGAAGCTGCCGCGCCGGCGCTGCACCTGGACCTGCCCGAAGCCAACGAATGGCCGCTGAGCCAGATCCTGCACGGCGAGCGCGAAACCCTCGGCCACTATCTCAGCGGCCATCCCTTCGATCCGTACCGCGACGAGTTGCGCAGCCTGGTCGGCAACGACTTGGGCGAGCTGGAAACGATCTGGGAAAAACGCCCGGAAAGCGCGCGCAGCGGCTGGCGTCCGGAGCTGGAGATCATCATCGCCGGGCAAGTCGTCGGCTTCCGCAAGAAGGGCGACAGCCAGATGTTCGTGCAGATCGAGGACGGCCGCGGCCGCCTGGAGTGCGCGTTCTTCTCCGAGACCTACAGCGAGTTCGCCTCGATGCTGGCGCGCGACCGCCTGCTGGTGATCCAGGGCGGCCTGCGCGAGGACGCCTTCAGCGGCGGCTTCGCCCTGCGCGCGGCGCGCTGCTGGGACTACGCCCAGGTCTGCGCCAAGCACGCGCAGCGCCTGGCCCTGCGCCTGGACCTGCGCGTGCCCGGCACCTGGCAACGCGTGGACGCGCTGCTGGCCAAGCAGCGCCCCGGCCCGACGCCGATCCGCCTGGACCTGCTGCGCCAGGGCGCGGCCGGCATGCTCGACCTCAACGGCCCGCAGTCGGTGCGCGTGGATGCCGATCTGGTCGGCATCCTGCGCTCGCAACCGGGCGTGACGGCGGTGAAATTGAGCCTGTCCAAGCCCTGGGCGAATTGAAGCAGGAACGAGTGGAGAGGAGTGAGGAGTGAGTAAAGGCGCGCTCCTACTCACTCCTCACTCCTCTCCACTCGTTCCTCGCCCCCCCCATCCCCCTCGGTACGGTCCGCCCCACTGGGCTAGACTGTCCGTTGACCAAGGCCCACGGCCCCCGAATGAATCCGAACTACCTCGACTTCGAGCAGCCCATCGCCGACCTGGAAGCCAAAATCCAGGAACTGCGACACGCCAGCAGCGGCCCGGCGGTCGATATCGACGCCGAAATCCACGCCCTGCAGGACAAGCTGCGGCTGCGCACGGCGCAGATCTTCCGCGACCTGTCGTCCTGGCAGATTTCCCAACTCGCCCGCCACCCGGCGCGGCCGTACACGCTCGATTACATCCGGGTGATGTGCGACGAGTTCCAGGAACTGGCCGGCGACCGCGCCTTCGCCAACGACTACGCCATCGTCGGCGGCCTGGGCCGCATCGCCGGGCGCAGCGTGGTCATCGTCGGCCACCAGAAGGGCCGCGACACCAAGAGCAAGATCAAGCGCAACTTCGGCATGCCGCGTCCGGAGGGCTACCGCAAGGCGCTGCGCCTGATGAAGCTGGCCGAGCGCTTCAAGCTGCCGCTGCTGACCTTCATCGACACCGCCGGCGCCTGGCCGGGCATCGACGCCGAAGAGCGCGGCCAGTCCGAAGCCATCGCGCGCAACCTGCTGGAAATGGCCGAACTCAAGATTCCGGTGATCTGCACCGTGATCGGCGAAGGCGGCTCCGGCGGCGCGCTGGCGATCGGCGTGGGCGACCGCACGCTGATGCTCGAATACAGCACCTACTCGGTGATCACGCCCGAAGGCTGCGCCTCGATCCTGTGGAAGACCGCGGAAAAAGCCAAGGACGCGGCCGAACAGCTCGGCCTGACCGCCAAGCGCCTGCACGAGCTGGGCCTGATCGACAAGATCGTGCGCGAACCCATCGGCGGCGCCCACCGCAATCCCAAGCAGATGGCCACGCGTTTGAAGGCGGTGTTGATCAACGAGATCGACGCGCTGGAAAACGTGCCCGCCGATGAGTTGCTGCAGCGGCGCTATGAGCGTTTGCGCGGGTACGGCGCTTACGAGGCGGCGTAAGCGACGATACGAGGTCACGGATGACCCTCAGCAGCTTTTTCAAATGGATCGGCGGCGGCTTGGTCGCGCTGACGGCGTTGCTGTGCCTGTTTTTGCAAGGCGTGTATTGGTGCGGCGCGGCGCAGTTGCCGAGCGAATTGCCGCAGCCGCGGCGCACCTATCCGGCTCCGGCCCGCGTGGCCTTGTGGCGAATGATCGGCGATGGTGAGACCGCGCTTTCGGTAAGAAAGCTCAATATTTTCAGCTACGCCGGGAACCATATCGGGTTCATTGCAAGCTACTCGGCCGGCTCTCCAACCAAGTTGCCGGCCGTCCCCGCCGACCTGACCTTGCTGCAATTCACTGGTAATGCTGTAAGCGCGGCAATCCGCCGAGCGCGCAAGGCTCAGTCCCCTCCCGTACCGCAAGCGGCTCCGACCAGCAACGCCGAAGCCTTGCAACAAGTGAGTTACCAGGATCAACTCGAACCGGTTGCATTGCTCATTCGCATCAGCCGCGAATGGCCGCCCGAACGCATGGCCGACATGGTCCTGGGAACACTCGATTACGGCCGCGACAGCGAAGGTTTGGAACAAGCGGCCAGAACCTACTTCGGCACCGCAGTCGAAGACCTGTCATCACCCGAACTGTCGATGTTGATGGCGATCGCACTGCGCTCCGGAAATCGCGATCCTTACTGCTATCCCGAGCAATTTCTAGAGAATTACGACGAGCACTTCGACCGGCCCTGGACCCGTGCCCTGCCCGCGATTTCGGTGGCATCGTCAGCGCGTCTCAAACCGGTGGACTGCAAAAAGCAGCCATGAGTCGAGCTCGGGCCAGCACCCCGACCCGCGCATGCCACGCGGCCAACTGAGACGAAAGCATCGGGCCTGAAGGCCCTCCCACAACAGCGGCCGATAGCACGAAGTCTTTTGTGGGAGGGCCTTCAGGCCCGATGCTTTCGTTACAGCCGCAGCCTTAGCCCCAAGCCCGCTGATACTGCTCCGGCACATGCGTCGCCGCGCCCAGTTCGCGCGCGGCGCGATGCGGGAAATACGGATCGCGCAACAACTCGCGCGCCAGCAGCACCACGTCGGCTTCGCCGTCTTCGATGATCCTCGAAGCCTGCCGCGCCTGCGTGATCAATCCGACCGCGCCGGTGGCGATACCGGCTTCGCGGCGGATGCGCGCGGAGAACGGCACCTGATAACCCGGCTCGTTCGGAATCCGCACATGCGGCACCAGGCCGCCGCTGGAAACGTCGATCAGATCGACGCCGAGGTCTTTCACGATCCGCGCCAGCTCCACGCTCTGTTCGATATCCCAGCCGCCGTCGGCCCAATCGGTCGCGGAAATGCGCAGCCATAGCGGCAAGCGCTCGGGCCACACCTCGCGCACCGCGGCCAGCACCTCGCGCAACAGGCGCGTGCGGTTTTCGAAACTGCCGCCGTAGCGATCGGTGCGCTGGTTCGACAGCGGCGACAGGAACTGATGCAGCAGATAACCGTGCGCGGCGTGGATCTCGACCAGTTGGAAGCACGAATCCAGCGCGCGCTGCGCCGCGGCGGCGAAATCGTCGATCACGGTGCGGATCTCGATCGGCTGCAATTCGCGCGGTTCCGGCCCGTCTTCGCGGAACGCCAGCGGCGACGGCGCGACCGTGGTCCAGCCGCCGTCTTCCGCCGACACCGCGTTGCCGCCCAGCCACGGCGGCTCGACGCTGGCCTTGCGCCCGGCGTGGCCGAGTTGAACGCCGACCACCGCCTCGCGCGAGCGCAGGAAGCAGGTGATGCGATGCCAGGCCTCGGCCTGCGCGCCGTTCCACAGACCGGTGTCGGCGGCGGAAATGCGGCCCTCCGGCGAGACCGCGCTGGCCTCGGTCATGACCAGGCCCGCACCGCCGACCGCGCGGCTGCCCAGATGCACCAGATGCCAGTTGTTAGGCAGGCCATCGACCGCCGAGTACTGGCACATGGGCGAAACCACCAGACGGTTGCGCAAGCTCAGGGATCGTTGCGAAAGCGGAGCGAAAAGCCGGGACACGGGGGAATCTCTGCATGGATGACTGCGAACCAAGGTAGTGGCGGCCTCGCGCCGTTGCAGCATCACGCATGGGTTGCTGCGTCCCGTGGCCGTGGCACCATGCCGGCATGTCCGTATCAAACGCCGATGCGATCACCCTCGCCCTGGCTCAAACGCCGGATGCGCCGCTGTGCGTGGCCTACAGCGGCGGCCTGGATTCGACCGTGCTGCTGCATGCGCTGGCGGCGCGCGCGCGTTCGCGCGGCCAGCGCGTGCGCGCCTGGCATGTCCATCACGGCCTGCATCCGAACGCCGACGATTGGGCGCGGCATTGCCAGCAAATCTGCGACCGCGACGGCCTGGAACTGACCGTTTCGCGGGTATCGGTTGCGCGCGAGGACGGCGACGGCCCGGAGGCCGCGGCGCGCCGTGCCCGTCACGCCGCCTTCGAGGCCGGGCTGGGCGAAGGCGAAATCCTGGCGCTGGCGCACCATCGCGACGACCAAGCCGAAACCCTGCTGCTGCGCCTGCTGCGCGGCTCCGGCCCGGACGGCTTGGCGGCGATGCGGCCCTGGCGCGATTGCGGCCGCGGCCGCTTGTGGCGGCCGTTGCTGGCGCTGCCGCGCGAGGCCTTGCAGGCCTACGCGCAAGCGCACGGCCTGCGTTGGATCGACGATCCCAGCAACCAGGAACACCGCTACGACCGCAACTTCCTGCGCCATCGTGTATTGCCGCTGCTGCGCGAACGCTGGCCGCAGGCCGACGCCGCCTTCGCCGCATCGGCCCAGCTCAGCGGCGAGGCCGCGCGCTTGCTCGACGGCGAAGACGCGCAAGCCCTGGCCCGGGTGCGCAGCCTGGACCCGCAGGCGTTGTCGCGCTCGGCCCTGCTCGCCCTGCCGGCGGCGCGGCGCGCGCGGGTGCTGCGGCGCTGGATCGCGGCGCTCGAACTGCCGCCGCTGCCGGCGCAGGGCGTGATGCGGATCGAAACCGACCTGTTACCCGCGCGCGCCGACGCCGAAGCCGAATTCGCCTGGCAAGGCGCGAGCATCCGCGCCTGGCGCGATCTGCTGCACGCGCAGCCTCAGCGCCCGGCCTGGCCCGAGAACTGGAGCCATGCCTGGGACGGCCGCGCGCCGCTGCGGCTGCCCTGCGGCGGACAATGGCGGCTGGAAAACGCTACAGCCTTCGACACCCCGCTTCTGGCGCATGCGCGCCGTGGCGGCGAACGCATCGCCCTGCCCGGTCGCGCGCACCGGCATTCGCTGAAGAATCTGTTGCAGGAACTGGGCGTGCCGCCGTGGGAGCGCGCGCGCCTGCCGTTGCTGTCCTCGCCGCAGGGCGAACTGCTGGCGGTCGGCGATCTGGTGTACTCGGCGTCGATGGATGCTTGGCTGCGCGAACGCGCGGCGCGATTGCACTGGACCGGTTGAGCGCGAAGGCGCTGCGAATATCGCCGCGATCGGCAACGCGGCCGCGGCCTGGAAGCTGACCGCGACCGATTGTCGCGGCCATCGCCACGGGCGCGCATTGACCCCGCCCCGTCCCCGCCGCACACTTCTCACATGGCCCGTAAATCCACCACAGACGCCTCGCCGGTCGCAGATTTCGAGCAGTCCCTGGACGCGCTCGAACAACTGGTCGAGAAAATGGAGCACGGCGAAATGAGTCTGGAAGACTCCCTCGCCGCCTACGAACGCGGGGTCGGGCTCTACCGCCGCTGCCAGAGCGCGCTGGAGCAAGCCGAACTGCGCGTGCGCCTGCTCACCGATCCGCAGGAACCGGCCAGCGCCGAGCCCTTCGGCAATGCCGGCCCGCCGGGCAGCGAAGTCGATGCCTGACATGCCCGCGACCGGCCGCTGACACCATGGCCGTTCCCGTTCCGACCGGCTCACCAAGGCCCGATTTCTCCATGCTCGACGGCATCTTGAGCGAATGGCGCCAACGCGCCGACGCCGCACTCGCACGCGCCCTGCCTCCGACCGACGAGCAACCGCGGCGTCTGCACCAGGCCATGGGCCACGCGGTGCTGCTGGGCGGCAAGCGCATGCGGCCGCTGCTGGTCTACGCCAGCGGTGCCTTGTTCGAAGTCGCCCCGCTGGTGCTCGACGCGCCGGCCGCGGCGGTGGAATTCATTCACGCCTATTCGCTGGTCCACGACGATCTGCCGGCGATGGACGACGACGCGCTGCGCCGCGGCCAGCCCACAGTGCACGTAGCCTTCGACGAAGCCACCGCGATCCTCGCCGGCGATGCGCTGCAGTCGCTGGCCTTCGGCGTGCTCGCCGACACCCAGGTCTCCGACGCGATCCGGGTCGATCTGCTGCGCACCCTGGCTCAGGCCGCGGGCGTGGCCGGCATGTGCGGCGGCCAGGCGCTGGACATCGACGCCACCGGCGCCGGCGTGCGCCTGGACGTGGCGGCGCTGGAACGGCTGCATTCGCTCAAGACCGGCGCGCTGATCCGCGCGTCGGTGCGCCTGGGCGCGTTGTGCGGCGGCGCCGACACGGCCGCGCTGGAGGCGCTGGATCGCTACGCGCGCGCGCTCGGCCTGGCGTTCCAGGTGCGCGACGACATTCTCGATATCGAAGGCGACAGCCAGACCCTGGGCAAGACTGCGGGCAAGGACATCGCTCAGGACAAATCGACCTTCCCCGCGCTGATCGGCGTGGAGGCTTCGCGCGCGCGCCTGGACGAACTCGCGCAGGTGATGCGCGATGCGCTGGAGCCGTTCGGCGAACGCGCGAACGCGTTGCAGGCGCTGGGCCGGTTGGCGATCGAACGCGATCGCTGAGGCGCCGACGCAAATCGCGGACATGAAAAAAGCGGGCCGAAGCCCGCTTTTTTTTGTTACCGCGATGCGCGCCTTACTTGACCAGACGCAGCGTCCACGGATAGCGGTATTCCTCGCCCTTGTTGGCGGCCAGCGCGGCCATGATGGTCAGCACCAGCCATGCCAGACCGACCAGCGGCAGCAGCACCAGGCCGATCAGCACGAAGGTCAGCAGGAAGCTGACGATGCCGGCGATCAGCGCGGTGATGTTGAAGTTCAGCGCTTCTTTGCCCTGGTCGGCGACGAAGGGCATGGTGTCCTTCTTGACCAGCCATACCACCAGCGGGCCCAGGACGGTGCCGAAGGGAATGATCAAACCGACCAGCGTGCTCAGATGAGCCAGCATGCCCCAAGTCTTTTCGTCCTGACTGATATCGTTCATTACGCTTCCCCTACGTGTTGGATGGTGTCGGTTTAGGTGCCAGCAAAGCACAGCCCTGGCACCCTTGCGGGCATCATAAACCTTTATTCATCACAGAATAACAACGCAGTGGCGCAAGTTTTCCGGCCCTTGGTCCACGTAGGAAGGACGAAAAAGCGGCCGTGCGCGGCCTCATGGGGCACGGAATAAACACGGGTTTGCCAGCCCTACGGCGCTGGCCGAACCGGCGGTCCGGCGATTGACCGGCGAACCGCGCGCATTCGCGCCAGTCAGCGCTGCGATCCGGCCAAGTCCGCGCTCAGGCCAGGCTCACGCCCTGCATCGCCGCGACCGCGCGGCTGCCGGGGAACACCTTCGATTCGATCGCCGCATCGGCCAGCCCCACGTGTTCGACCAGCACGCGCTTGAACAAGCCGCGCAGGTCGCTGGTGGCGCGCACGTCGCGGCCTTCGTTGAGCTGCGCCGGCGCCAGGCCCGGCCAGTCGCCGCCGATGCGGCCGCCGTGCACGGCGCCGCCGCACAGCAGGGCGACGCCGCCGGTGCCGTGGTCGGTGCCGCCGCTGCCGTTGATCGCCGCGGTGCGGCCGAATTCGGTCACCACCGCCACCACCGTGCGCGGCCACGCCGCGCCGAACGCGTCGCGCGCGTTGGCCAGGCCTTGATCGAGTTCGGCGAGCTTGCGCTGCAGCAACGCCGCCTGATTGCGGTGCGTATCCCAGCCGCTGTCTTCGACGAAGCCGATGCGCGGGCCGTCGGCCGCGCTCATGCGCTGCGCGGCCACGCGCATCGCCTCGGGCAGCGCGAACGCGCCCTTGCCGTCGCGCATCATCGTCGCGCCGTGGATGGAGCGCTCGAAGGTTTCGCTGAGCCGCGCATCGGCCGCGTACAGCGGGCCCAACTGCTGCAGCAACAGCGGATCGACTTTCTTCGACAACGGCGGCGACCAGTTGCTGGCGCGATCGCTGCCGCGCAGCGCCAGCGGCATCACCGCCGCGATCGCGATCGCCGAGTTGCCGGGCATGGCGCCGACGCAGCGGCCGAGCCAGCCGTCGCGCGCGCCGCTGGGCGTGGCGGTGCCGTTCTCCAGGCAATCCTGCGCTTCGAAATGCGAGCGCTGGCGATAGGGCGGCGCGATCGCCACGATCGGCAGCAATTGTTTTTCGCGGTACATCGCCGCGCTCTGCTGCATCGCCGGATGCAGGCCGAACTGGCTGTCGATGCGGATCGGATCGGCGATGGCGCCGTCGCCGCGCAAGGCGGCGTAGGCCGGATCGCCGATGGCCGGCAGCATGTGCAGGCCGTCGAGGCCGCCGCGCAGCAGGACCAGCAGGAAACGCGTGTCGTGTCCGGTCGCCGCGCGGGTCGTGCCGGGGAATAAGGTCAGCAGCGCGCTCGCGCCGAACGCCGCCAGCAGGCTACGTCGTTGAGCGTCGATCATCTCAAGCTCTCCATTGGAACGCCGGGCTGGCGAACAGCAGCGAATAACCGTCGCTGGCCGAACCGGCGCGGCGCAGGCCAATGGCGAAATCGCCGCTGACCGCATCGCTGCCCAGCACCGAGACCGCGCGTTGATACGGCGTGATGCCGTTCGTCGCATCCACGCGCGCGGCGAACAACTGCGCGGCCTGGATGCGCTTGAACAAGCCGTCCGGACTGCTCCAGTCGGCGGTGGTGTCGGGGAAACCGGCCGGCGAGCGCGGCGTGAATACCGGCTGGCCCAGGCTGGCGAGCAGCGCGATCAAGGCGCGTGCATCGTCGTCCACCGGCAATTCGCCGGCGCGCAGCGCCGAGATCACGAAATCGTTCGGGGTCTTGAACTTGCGCGCATCCGGCGCCCACGCCAGCGGGCTTTCGACCAGGGCGGTGTAGAGCGCGCGCAAATCGCCGCCGCTGCGCAGATAGGCCTTGGCCATGGCATCGACCAGCGCCGGCGGCGGCTCGTCGGCGACGAAGTGACGCGCCAGCTTGAAGCTCAGGTGCTTGGCGGTGGCCGGATGCCGGGCCAGATCGGCCAACACCGCGCGGCCCTGGTCGAGCCCGCCTTCGGCGTAGTCGCGGCCCAGCACGCGGCGCGCGCCGGGCTCGTGCGCATTGGCGCGGAACACGAACGGATTATCGATATCGGCATCGCGCGGCGCCGGCGTGCTCCAGCCGGTGATCGCGCGCGCCAGTTCGGTCACGTCGGCTTGCTTGTAGCCGCCGTTGACGCCCAGGGTGTGCAGTTCCAGGATTTCGCGGGCGAGATTTTCGTTGAGCCCGCGCTTGGGCTTGTTGGCGCGTTCGGCGTTCATCGCCACGCGCGAGTCGTTGCCGATGGACACCGCGTTGTCGAGGTAACGCAGCATCGCCGGGTGGGTTTCCACCGCGAACAGCATGTCTTCGAAGCGGCCGGTCACGTGCGGACGGATCGCTTCGCGCTCCATCGAGGCGGCGTACAGGCGCGCATTGGACTTGTCGATGGAGACCGCGAAATGGTTCGACCAGAATTGGGTCAGGCGCTCGACGAACGGCGCCTGGGTGCGCGCGGCGTGACGATAGCGCGCGGCGAATTCGTTGAGCTGCTGCCGGCGCAGATCGCGCAGCATGGCCTGGCCCGGATTGTCGGCGTCGCTGGCGGCGGCGTTGGGTTTGTTGTCGCCGGGCATCGCCGCGGCGGCCGCGCTGGCGCGGCGGCGGCGCTGGGGCGCTGCGGACAGGTTCGGCGCGGCCATGTCGCCGGCCGCCATATCGGCGGCGGCCTGCGGCGGCGTTGCCGGCGCGGCATCGCGGCCGCGGTTCTCGCGATTGAGCCGCTGTTGTTCGAACTCGCTGCGCATCGTCGCGGCGCTGCCGGGCAGGCCTTCGAAATCGCTCAGCGACGCGGGCTGCTGCAGTTGTGCGAGCAGAACCTCGCGCCCGTCGCTGCCGCGATCGATCTCGCCGGGACGCGCACCGAGTCCGAAACGATTGGCGGCAGTGGCCTTGCTTGCGCTCATCGGGCTCTCCGGGGCAATGGGAAGATACCCCCGGAAACGGACGTGCACTTTGCGGGTTGACAACAAACGGCGCCCGTTCAGGCGCCGATGTCGTATTTCGAGAAATCGAACGGAAATTCGATGGCGCAGGTTCATGATCAAACCGCGCCGTCGTTCATGCCGCGATCAATCTTCCGCGGTATCGCCGGCCACGGTCATGCGTCCGACCAGGATCGAACCGGTGCGCACGTGCGAGCGCAAATCCACGTCGGTGCCGACCGCTTCGATCGCCTCGAACATCTTGCGCAGGTTGCCGGCGATGGTGATGCCGTCCACCGGGTACTGGATTTCGCCGTTGTCGACCCAGAAACCGGCCGCGCCGCGCGAGTAGTCGCCGGTGACGCTGTTGACGCCCTGCCCCATCAGCTCGGTGACCAGCAGGCCGCGGCCCATCTGCCGCAGCATCGATTCGAAATCGCCGGCGTTGGCCGCGACGTGCAGGTTGTGCACGCCGCCGGCGTTGGCGGTGCTCTGCAGGCCGAGCTTGCGCGCCGAGTAACTGCCCAGCACGTAGCGCTGCAGCACGCCGGCGTCGATCAGCGCCGATTCGCGCGTGGCCACGCCTTCGGCGTCATAGGAGGTCGAACGCAGGCCGCGATGCAGGAACGGTTGTTCCTCGATGCGGAACCACGACGGGAACAGCTGCGTGCCGACGCTATCGACCAGGAAGCTCGCGCGCCGGTACAGCGCACCGCCGCTGACCGCGCCGAGCAGATGGCCGATCAGCGAACGCGCGCTCTCGGCGGCGAACAACACCGGGTATTCACCGGTGTTGAGCTGGCGCGGCGCCAGCCGCGCGACCGTGCGTTCGGCGGCCTTGCGGCCGACGCTGGCGGCCGATTCCAGTTCGTCGGCGATCAGCGCCGAGGTGTACCAGCCGTCGCGCTGCATGCTGTCGCCGCGGCCGGCGATCAGCGCGCAGCCCAGGCTGTGCTGGGTGCCGCGATCGCGGCCGATGAAGCCGTGCGAGTTGGCGTACACGCCCAGGCTGGCGCCGGTGCCGACCGAGGCGCCGTCGGAATTCTCGATGCGCGCGTCGAACTCGCGCCCGGCCGCTTCGCTGGCCAGGGCCAGCTCGATGGCGCGGTCGGCGTCGATGTGCCACGGGTGCCAGGTGTCGAATTCGCGCAGGTCCGTGGCCATCAGCGCGGCGTCGGCCAGGCCGGCGGCGCTGTCGTCCTCGGTGTAGCGGGCGATCGCGCAGGCCTGCTCGACCGTGGCTTCCAGGCTGCTGTCGCGCAGGTCGGCGGTGCTGGCGCTGCCCTTGCGCTGACCGAAATACACGGTCACGGCGATGCCGCGGTCGCGGGTGGCTTCGACGGTTTCCACCTCTCCCATGCGCACGTTGACGTTGAGGCCGGTCTCTTCCGAGCACGAGACCTCGGCCTGGGTCGCGCCGCGCGCGCGCGCGGCCGCGAGCAGGCGCTGCGACAGGTCCGACAGCGCGTCCATGCGCGCTTCGGGGTCGGCGAAGATATGGGCCGGAGCGGCCTGGCTGAGGGCTGACGCGTTCAATGGCTTATCCTAGTCGTGGGCCGCGCTTGGGCGCGGCCGTCGTAATGTTCAGTTTGCAGGCTATAGAGGTGTTTTGCGATGCGCGGCAGAGACGAGGAAACCGGCGAATTCCTGAGCCCCAGCCGGAGCCAGAACCGGCGCGAAGCGCTGGAAACCCTGGCCCTGGGCGAAAAACTGGTGTCGCTGACCGAGGCCCAGCTGGCCAAGCTGCCGGTGCCCGAAGCGCTGCTGCCGCACATCCGCGACTGCAAGCGCATCACCGCCCACGTCGCGCACAAGCGCCAGCTGGCGTTCCTGGCCAAGCAGATGCGCCGCGAGGACGATGCGGCGATGGACGCGCTGCGCGATGCGCTCGACGAAAACGGCGAAGCGGCGCGGCGCGAAATCGCCGCGATGCACCGGATCGAGCAATGGCGCGAGCGCCTGCTGATCGACGGCGACAGCGCGCTGGCCGAGCTGTTGAGCGAATACCCCGGCGCCGACCGCCAGCGCCTGCGCCAGTTGGCGCGCAACACGCTGGAAGAGCGCAAGCGCAACAAGCCGCCGCATTCGTTTCGCGAGTTGTATCGCGAGTTGCGCACGGTGATGTTGGGGGCTAATGAGGTCGATGACGGCGCGGAAGACGGCGACGAATTCGACGGCAACGAACACGATTGATCTTCGATCGCTGCGTATAGCCCCTCTCCCGCTTGTGGGGTGAGCGCACACAGCTTGCGAGCCACTGGCTCGCGTGTGCGCGAACGCCCAAACGCCATGCGTTTGGGCCGGGCCGGGGTTGGGGTGAGGGCATCCAAGATCGCGCCGTAGCTCGATGCTCCGCGCGCCCTCATCCGGCCCTGCGGGCCACCTTCTCCCGCAAGCGGGAGAAGGGAAAAATAAGCCGCAGCGCTCTTATCGCGAACGCTCGCGATATCAGGCACTGGTGCCGCCCACCGTCAATCCGTCGATCAACAGCGAAGGCTGGCCCACGCCGACCGGGACGCTCTGCCCGTCCTTGCCGCACACGCCCACGCCTTCGTCCAGCGCCAGGTCGTGGCCGATCATGCTGACCTTCTGCATGGTCTCCGGGCCGTTGCCGATCAAGGTCGCGCCCTTCACCGGCGCGGTGATCTTGCCGTCTTCGATCAGATACGCCTCGGTCGCCGAGAACACGTACTTGCCGCTGGTGATATCGACCTGGCCGCCGCCGAAATTCACCGCGTACAGGCCCTTTTTCACCGAGCGGATCATCTCTTCCGGATCGTGCGTGCCGGCCAGCATGTAGGTGTTGGTCATGCGCGGCATCGGCAGATGGGCGAAGGATTCGCGGCGGCCGTTGCCAGTCGGTTGCATGCCCATCAGGCGCGCGTTGAGGGTGTCTTGCATGTAACCGACCAGCACGCCGTCTTCGATCAAGGTGGTGCAGTTGGTCGGCGTGCCTTCGTCGTCGATGTTGAGCGAGCCGCGGCGGCCTTCCAGAGTGCCGTCATCGACGATGGTCACGCCCTTGGAGGCCACGCGCTGGCCCATGCGGCCGGCGTAGACCGAGGTGCCCTTGCGGTTGAAATCGCCTTCCAGGCCGTGCCCGACCGCCTCGTGCAGCAGCACGCCGGGCCAGCCGGAACCGAGCACCACCGGCATCACGCCGGCCGGCGCGTCGATCGCGTCCAGATTCACCAGCGCCTGGCGCAGCGCTTCGCGCGCGAGGCGCTCGGGTTTGTCGCCGCCCAGCAGTTCGGCGTAGCTGTAGCGCCCGCCGCCGCCGGAATAACCGCTTTCGCGGCGGCCGTTGTGTTCGACGATCACCTGCACGTTCAAGCGCACCAGCGGGCGCACGTCGGCGGCGAGCACGCCGTCGCTGCGCGCGACCAGCACGGTGTCGATGCCGCCGCTGAGGCTGACCATGACCTGCTTGACCCGCGGATCGGCCGCGCGCAACAGCTTGTCGATCTTGCGCAGCGCCTCGACCTTGGTTTCGTTCGCCAGCGAATCGATCGGATCGTCGCTGGGATACAGCGAACGACCGCCGCCGCGCACCAGCGAACGCGCCTGCTGCGCATTGCCGTCGCGGGCGATGGCACGCGCCGACTTGGCCGCGCCGAGCAAGGCCTCGCTGTTGATCTCGTCGGAATAGGCGAAGCCGGTTTTCTCGCCGCTGATCGCGCGCACGCCGACGCCCTGCTCGATCGAATGCGAGCCGTCCTTGACGATGCCGTCTTCCACGCTCCAGCTCTCGCGGCGCGAATGCTGGAAGTACAGATCGCCGAAATCGATGCCCGGCCCGAGCAGGGTGCCGAAGCTGCGCTCCAGGCCGCTGGCGTCGAGCCCGGCGGGCAGGAGGAGGCGGGATTCGGCGATCTGGATCGGTAGGGTCATGACGGAACCGTGGTTGCGTGGAATGGGCATCTTAGGCGGCCGGGCCGCGGCTGTATCGGACCGCGGACGCAGCCCGGACGGCGTGCGACCGGCATGAGCCCAAGATGGTGGCGCCGCGGCGGCCGATCAATGGGGCCGGGCTTGCGCAATCCGGCTTCGATGGGGCGCTTGCGGCGAAACGGGCGCCAAGTTCGGTGAAACCCCTGTTCGCGGTCGAGTCTTGGCTTGCCGGTGCGTAACCGGCAAGCCGCAAGCCGCCTCAGCCTTCGGGCGGCATCGCTTTCTGGGTCAACCGCGTCTGCTCGCGCGTCACCACTTCGACCTTCGGCTCCTTCCACGGCCCGGTAACCCGGTAGGTCTTGGACGCCAGGCTGCCCAGCGGCTTTTGCAGCACCGCGTTCGCCGCCGCGCCGATCGCCGCGCCGATCGGGCCGGCGGCCAGCGCGCCGACCGCGGTCAGCACGTTGGCGGCCTTGGGCCGCACTTCGATGGTCTGGTCGTAGCTCTGCGCGCGAAGGTCGGTGGCGCCGCGGATGGCGATGTTGGCGGCCGGGCCGTCGATCACCAGATCGTCGCTGCGCGCGCTGCCGTTGCCGAAGCGCACGTTGCCGCCGATGCGGTCGAAGGCGAAGCCCTTCGAGAACAGGTCGCGGAAATCCAGGGTCAGGCGGCGCGGCAACTGGGCCACGCTGAGCAGGCCCAGCACGCGGCCGGCGCCGGGATCGATTTCGATCAGGCGGCCGTCGCGCACGTCCAGGTTCAAATTGCCTTCCAGCGATCCCAGCGCGAAGCCGGCCGGACTGCCGGGCCAGCCGGCGTCGAGCTTGGCCTTGGCCTTGCCGCCGCCGATCTGCCCGCCGAAACCGAAACCGCCGATCAGGCCGCCGACATCGCCGCTGTCGAGCGCGACGCTCAGGTGCGTGCGCGCGGCCGCGCCGCGTCCGGTCCAGTCGCCGCTGATGTCGATCGATTGCTTGTCGCCGCGCGTGTTGAACTGATCGATGCGCATGCCCGCCGGGGTCGGCCGGGTGCGCAGGCTGGCGCTGCCGAGCGCGGCGTCGCCGATGCGCAGATCGGCGATGTCCAGGGTCAGCCCGGGGATCTTCGCCGGGTCCATGCCCGCGTCGGGCACCGGCTTGGCCGCGGCCTGCGCGGTGTTGGCGGCGACCGCGGTGCTTGCGTTGACGCCGTTGGCGCCGGGATTCACCGGAGCGTTGGTCGCGGCGGCGTTGCTGTCGGAGCGCCAATGCAGACGCGCGAACTTGCCGGCAATGGCGCCGCCGTCGCTGCCCGGGATCATCAGCGCGCCTTCCAGCGCCGCGCCCTCGGCGCGCACCGCGGTGGCGCCGCGCGCGGCCGGGGCGACGATCACGCGCGTGTTCGGAAATACCGCGCCGAGCAATTGCAGCCGTTGCGCGGTGACGTCGATGCGCTGCAAGGCCACGCCTTCGCCGGAACCGTCGCCGTGCGCGATCGCGATCCAGTCGATCGCCTCCAGCGCATTGGCGCGGCCGGTGGCGATCAGTCCGCTGGCCGGCGGCACTTCATCGACCCGGTTGCTGCCCAGCACCACGCGCACGCCGGTCTTGCCGTTGGTGGTGCGCGCGCGCAGCGCGAGGGTGTTGCCGAGCGCGACCCGCACATCGCCGCTGCCCAACGGCAAGGGCGTATCGATCGTGGTCGCCAGCGGCACGCCGGCGGCCTTGTCCAGCGGCGGCGGCAACGTCATCGCGGTGCCGATCAGATTCGATTGCAGATGCAGGATGGTCGGAGTCGGATTGGACGCGACCGGTTTCGGCGCCGCGCCCGGCGCGCCGACCGTGCTCGCATGCGAGGACTTGGGAATCGAAATGCCCACCGTCCACAACGAACGTCCGTCCAGATACGACTTCAGCCAGGCCAATTCGTCCGGGCCGCGCGCGATCAATTCGTCGGCGCCGGAAATCACGTCCAGCCCGGCCTCGAACACGTTGCCGCGATCGCGCACGAAGTTCTCGCCGGCGCGCAGCGACAACTTGCCCGGCGCGCCTTCGTGCAGCACCGCCAGATCCTCGGCGCGGAAACCGCCGCGGCCGTATTCGGCGCGGCCGCGCACTTGTTCGAAGGCAAGCTTCCAGCGCGGGTCGGCGAGCTTGGCGTTGTTCAGATCGACCGTGCCGGTGACCTCGGTCTGCGCGTCCGGATGCAGCGGCAGGCGCATGTCGAAGCCGACCGTCGCCGCGCCGCTTACGCGCAGATTGTCGAGCGTGTCGGCCTGATCTTTGTGCAGCGGGCTTTGCTTGAGCAAGCTCAGCAGTTGGTTCGCATCGGAGGTCGCATCGGCCTTGACGCTCAGCGAGCCGTCCTTGTAGTGGTCGATGCCGGCCTGGATCTTGCGGATGCCGACGCCGGCGATCTTGCCGGTGCCTTCCACGTTGAAACCGTCGGCGACGAAACTCACGTCCGCGTCCAGCGCTTCCACCGCCGGCCATTCGGGCTGGAACTTCACCACCGCGCCGGTCAGGTGCGCGCTGGCCTGGAACAGGCCGTTATTGCGGTTGAACGGCCACTCGTCGAGATCGCCGGAGACCACCGCGTGGGCGTTGTCGAGCCGTCCGGCGACCAGGGCGGTGTCGAGCCAGTTCAACAATCGCGGCGACATCTGGCTGCGAATCCAGAAGCCCTTCGCCGCCGGTATCTGGGTCGCGTCGAGATCGGCGGCGATATCGATCCACGGCCGCGAGCCGTCGCCCTGCCACCACATGCCGCCGCGCGCGCTGACGCCGAAATCCGTGCCCTTGATGCGCAGCGAGGTGGTGCCCATGCGCCAGCCCGCGCCTTCGCGCCAGCCGCCGACGCGGCCCTTGAGCGCGACCGTGTGGACCACGCCGAAACCGCTCGGCCAATCGAAACGCATCGGCGCGCTTTCGTCGAGATCGACGGTGAAGCCGTCGAGGTCGGCCTGCAGGGTTCCGGCCAGGCCGCTCAGTCCCGGCGAATGGCCGACCGCGTCGAAGCCGAGCGCGTCGATCCGCGCGCTGGCGAACATCGGCCCGTTGCGGCGGCCGTTGACCGCGATCGAACTGAGCGACACGCGCGGCTTGGCGGTTTCGAACCAATGGCGCAGGCGTTCGGGCAAGGCGTCGCTGAGCGCGGCGACCGCGATCAGCGGGCCGGCGTCGATGCGGTCGGCGCGCAGTGCGTAGTGCTCGCCGCCGGCCACGGCCAGGCCGTCGAGCGTCTGCACGTTCTGGCCGCTGCCGATGCGCAGCGTGGGTGCGTCCAGGCGCCAGCCGGTCTGGGTCAGGCGCCAGTGGGAAAGGGTTTCTACGTGTTCGAATTCGATTCGCGCGGGGGCGGTTGTGGGAAGGACTTCGGGAGCTGAGGGCGCGGCGATCTGAGCGGAAGGCGTCGGGCCTGAAGGCCCTCCCACAAGAGCAGGCCCTCCCGCTACTGCGGTCGCGGGCGCGGAAGCCGGAGCCGGCAGCATGCGTTCGGCGCGCAGTCCGACCCGGTCGAGCGCGGCGGAGACCATCACGCCGGCAACGCGATGGCCGCGCAGATCGGCCCAGGCCTGGGCGCGGCCCTGCCCGGATTCGATGCGGATGCCGGCCACTTTCAGCAGCGGCGACCAGCCGGACAGATCGGCGCGGGTGGCGCCGGCGTAGGCGCGGCCGTCGCCGCGCTTGCGATCGAAATCCAGGACCGCGTCGAGCGGCGTGGACGGCGCGCCGGCGACGCCGACGCTCGGCCACGCGCGCACGCCCGCGCGCACGCGGTCGCCGTCCACGCGCAGGCGCAGGTCGATCTTGGGAATGCGGGCGTCGATGCCCAGGGTCGGCGCGATCACCGCCAGCTTGCCGTCGATCACCTGCAGTTCGCCCAGCCCTTCCAGCGCCGACAGCGGATCGCGTTGCGCGGGCTGCTCCTGTCCGGGCAGGCCGCGCACTTTCCAGCGGCCGTCGTCGGCGCGTTCCAAAGTCAGGTCCAGGCCCTTGAGCCGCAGTTCGGAGAACGACTGCCCCGGCAGCAGGCCGGCATACACCGACACCAGCATTTCCGCATCGCCGATGGTGAACGCCTGCGCGCCTTCGCCGATGCGCAATCCGTCCAGACGCAGCAGCGGGCCGCGCCGGGTCCACTGGGTTTCGACCTTGTCGAACGCGACCGGCCGCCCGGCGCGCTTGCTCAGCCAGGCCGCGACTTGCTCGGGATGGCTTTCGGCCAACGGCAGCACCTGGCTGGCCACGCCCAGCAGCAACGCCACCAGCACGAGCACGACCGCGGCGCCATAGAAGGCGCCACGGCGGGCCATGCGCAGGCGGCGGCGCAGGGGGGTGGGCATCAGCCTCGCGCTCCGCTTCGCGCGGGGAATCGGGAATCGGGAATCGGGAATCGGCAAATCAAAGGCCGGGCTTCGCTTTTACGATTCCCGATTCCCCATTCCCGATTCCCGGCTTCAGAGCAACACAACATCGAACTGCTCCTGCGCATACTGATCGTCGGCCTGGAAACGGATCGACTTGCCGAGGAACTCCTCCAGCTCGGCCACCGCCGCCGACTCTTCGTCGGTGATGCGCGCGACCACTTTCGGCGAAGCGATCACCAGCAGCCGCGCCGCGTCGAACTGGCGCACCTGCCGCACGATGTCGCGGAAGATTTCGTACGTCACCGTCTCCGGCGTCTTCAAGGTGCCGCGCCCGCCGCATTCGTGGCAGGCCTCGCTGAGCTGGCGCTCCAGGCTTTCGGTGGTGCGCTTGCGGGTCATCTCGACCAGGCCCAGCGGCGAGAATTCGTAGACCGTGGTCTTGGCGTGGTCGCGCGTGAGCGCCTTCTCCAACTGCCGCAGCACCTGACGACGGTGCTCCACGTCGGTCATGTCGATGAAGTCGATGATGATGATCCCGCCCAGGTTGCGCAGCCGCAGCTGCCGGGCGACCGATTGCGCCGCCTCCAGATTGGTGCGGTAAACGGTTTCCTCCAGATTGCGTTGACCCAGGAAGGAACCGGTGTTGACGTCGATGGTGGTCATCGCTTCGGTCTGGTCGATGACCAGATAGCCGCCGGACTTGAGCGGGACTTCCTTCTCCAGCGCGCGCTGGATCTCGTCCTCGACCCCGTACAGATCGAAGATCGGCCGCGCGCCGGTGTAGTGCTCGATCTTCTCCGCAAGGCCGGGCATGTACTGCGCGGCGAAGCTGCGCAGGCGCTCGCAGGTTTCGCGCGAATCGACCTTGACCTTCTCCACGTCGCGGCGGATCAGGTCGCGCACCGCGCGCAGCGGCAGGCTCAGGTCTTCGTAGACCCGCTCGCCGATCTTCGAGGTTCCGGACTTTTCCGCGATCAGCGCCCAGGCCCTGCTCAGGTAACCGATGTCCTCCGCCAGCGCTTCCTCCGGCTGGCCTTCGGCGTTGGTGCGCACGATGTAGCCGTGGTTGTCGCCGGCCGGCGCCAGGGTGGTCACCAGCGATTTCAGCCGCGCGCGCTCGCCTTCGTCCTCGATCCGCGCCGACACCCCGACCACGCGCGTGCGCGGCAGCAGCACCAGATAGCGCGAGGGGATGCTGAGCTGGGTGGTCAGGCGCGCGCCCTTGCTGCCGATCGGGTCCTTGACGACCTGGACCACGATTTCCTGGCCTTCGCGCAGCAACTCGGCGATCGGCCGGGTCGGCGTCGGCGGCAGCGGCGCTTCGTCGCCCTCGCCTTCGTTGCTCTGGTTGGGCTTGACGATGTCGGCCGCGTGCAGGAACGCGGCGCGCTCCAGGCCGATCTCGACGAACGCCGCCTGCATGCCGGGCATGACCCGCTGCACCCGGCCCTTGTAGATGTTGCCGACCACGCCGCGGCGCCAGCCGCGTTCGATGTGCAGTTCCTGCAGCATGCCGTTTTCGACCACGGCGACGCGGGTTTCGCGCGGAGTAACGTTGACCAGGATTTCTTCAGTCATGAGGCGGCGCGGATCCCAATGCGGTGATACGGGGCGGTGATGCGGGACGACGATAGCGAGCAGTAAACGCCCGGTCGGGTGAAGCGCAAGTGCTGCGGTAATGGAAAGCGGCGCGGCAGCTTAAGTTCAACGCTGTCGGAATGATGCATGCGCGCTCCCCTGCGCGCGATTCACACGCCCACGCCGAATTCGCGCAGCAGGCGCGCGGTCTCGTGCAGCGGCAAGCCCATGACTCCGGAGTAACTGCCGTCCAGGCGGCTGACGAACACCTCGGCATAGCCCTGGATGGCGTAGGCGCCGGCCTTGCCCATCGGCTCGCCGGTGGCGACGTAGCGCTCGATGGCGGCATCGTCGAGTTCGGCGAAGCCGACCTGCGAGATCGACACCGCCTGCGCCTCGCGCGAAGGCGATACCAGCGACACCGCGGAAATCACCTGATGGGTGCGGCCGGAAAGCTTGCGCAACATGGCCGCGGCGTCCGCGGCGTCGCGCGGCTTGCCGAAGACCTCGTCGTCCAGCACCACTTCGGTGTCCGAACCCAGCACCAGCGCCGAGGGATTGGCGACCACCTTGAGCAGGCCGGCGCCGGCCTTCTCGCGGGCGACGCGGCGCACGTACTCCAGCGCCGGCTCGCCGGGCTGGCGGTGTTCGGGCAGGTCGAGATCGATGAGGCCGAATTCCAGGCCGAGACGGCCGAGCAATTCGCGTCGCCGCGGCGACTGGGAGGCTAGATAGAGCATGCGCGAAAGCATAACCCGCGCTGACTGAGCGCCAGCCGACGCCGTCCGGCGCAAACCCCGCACCGAATCACGGTTCGTTAACCGGTTCAGCAAGACCCTAGCCCTCGCCCATCAAGGAGTTCCACATGACCCGGTTGTCGTCCTCGTCCACGCCCCTGTCCTTCGCCCGTCTTTCGTTGCGCCCGCTGGCGCTCGCCGCCGTTCTCGCCTTCGGAGCCGCAACCGCCATGACCGCTTCCGCCCAGCCCGCTTCCTACGTCGCCACCGACGGCACCCTGCTGTCGGTTTCGGCCACCTCCGAAGCCAAGCGCATCCCGAACATCGCCACCGTGTCCACCGGCGTGGTCACCCAGGCCGCCGACGCCAACGCCGCCATGCGCGCCAACGCCGACCAGATGGCCAAGGTCGTGGCCGCGATCAAGGCCGCCGGCATCGCCGAGCGCGACATCCAGACCAGCGGCATCAGCCTCAACCCGCAGTACCGCTACGCCGAGAACCAGCCGCCGGTGATCACCGGCTACCAGGCCAGCAACAACGTCAACATCGTGGTGCGCGACATCTCCAAGGTCGGCAAGATCCTCGACTCGCTGGTCGCCACCGGCGCCAACCAGATCAACGGCCCGACCTTCGACCTCGACGACAAGGACAAGGACGCCGCGTTCGACGAAGCCCGCCGCGGCGCGATCGAAAAGGCCCAGGCCCGCGCCGAGCTGTACGCCAAGACCCTCAGCATGAAGGTGCGCCGCATCGTCAGCGTCAGCGAAGGCGGCCGCTTCGCGCCGCCGATGCCGATGCCGATGATGGCCATGCGCATGGAGAAGGCCGGCGCGGCCTCCGACACCTCGGTCTCGCCGGGCGAAAACTCGCTGTCGATGAGCCTGGACGTGGTCTTCGAATTGGGTAAGTGAGCATGGCCAGCCCCGACAAGACCGCGCCGCCGGCGCCCGATCCGCGGCCGGGACGCAATCCCGGCTACCCCGAGCCGCAGCCGCGCGACCCGGACGACGCGCGTCAGCCGCATCCGCGCAAGCCGCCCAATCCGGACGACGGCGGTTTGGAGCGCAAGCCCGGGGCGGATCAGGACCCGGCCGGGGATTGAGTCGGCGCCAGCACCTGTAGGCACACGAGGCCCGCGCAAGCGGGCCTCGTTTCGTTTGGTCTGCATGCGTTGAGGGGCTCGGCAGCGCCATCGATCGCGTCATGCCGCAGGCTGCCGACAGGGCAGGATCGGCAAAGTTTCAAAGGAAACGCTGAGGCTTTGCGCCGATGCGCAAGTGGCCAAGCGCATGACCGCCGCAAGTCCGTTGTTATCCGTTCAGCGATTCGACACTTGTCGATGGCGCCTCGCCGCCGCGCCCGCGATCGGCGATCCCGGAAAAACCCCGGCGAAAAACCGCGAGGCCGCCTGCGAAGCGCTCATCGCGATAGCGCTTCGCCCCGTGCCCCCACCCACCAAAGTCGTAAACGAGAACCGCTTGCATTACCCGCCCGCGCCAGCGCATTTTTGTGACGCGGCTCCGTCTTCAGTTTCAACCCCGTTGGCGGAACCCGGCCGTTGTCTGAGTTGTGTAGACAATCCAAGGAGGCAGGACATGGTTCGCGCGATTCCCTCTCACCCGCATCAACCGCTGGACTTCACCCGCATCGCCGCGAATGCCGGCGCCATCGCCTTCAACGGGGCGATGTTGATGCTCATGCTCATCCCCTTGAGCGCCCCGCAACTGATCCTGCCCAAACCGGACACCGAGATTCCGATCATCTGGGTCAAGAAGGAGCCGCCCAAGATCGATCCCATCAAGATCGAGGACCGCCAGATCGAGAGAAAGCCCAAGCCGACCCCGATCGCCCAGCCCATCGCGAAGCCCACGCCGCAGCCGCCGATCGTCGCCGACAACCCGGAACCGAATATCAACGATTTCGTGGCGGTCGCCGACACGCCGATCGCCGAACCCGTCGCGACCGATGTGAGTACGCCGGTGCTGCAGGGCGCCACCCTGCAAAGCCTCAAGAACCCGCCTCCGTCCTACCCGCCCGACGCCGTGCGCGGCAACCTCACCGGCGTGGTCGAACTGGAAATCCTGGTCGGCATCGACGGCAAGCCGATCGACGTCAGCATCGTGCGCAGCAGCGGCCATCGCATCCTCGATCAGGCCGCGGTCCGGGTGGTCAAGTCGCGCTGGACCTTCCAGCCGGCGATGAGCAACGGTCAGCCCGTGCAGGCGCGCGGCCGCGTGCCGATCGAGTTCAAGCTCGACCAGTAATCGCTTCGACATCGCGCAGAACCGAAAAGCCCGGGCTCAGGCCCGGGCTTTTTTAACGCCGCGCGAAAACGCGCAAGCCGCCGATCAGGCCCGGTGATACGGATGATTGGCCAACAGCGCCGCGGCCCGATACAACTGCTCGGCCGCGACCAATCGCACCAGCATGTGCGGCAAGGTCAGCGGCCCCAGCGACCATTGCTCATCGGCGCGCGCCAGCACTTCGGGCGCATGGCCTTCCGGACCGCCGATCAGAAACGCCAGATCGCGTCCCTGCCCGCGCCAATGCTCCAGGCGCTGCGCCAGTTGCTCGGAGGTCCACAAACGCCCGCGTCCTTCCAGCGCGACCACGCAGGCATTCTTCGGCAAGGCGGCGAGCACGCGCGCGCCTTCGTCCTGGGTCGCGCGCACCGCGTCGCGGCCTTTGCCGCGCAGTCCGGGTTCGATTTCGATCAGCTCCAGCGGCAGCCAGTGCGACAACCGCTTCTGGTATTCGCCGAAGCCCTCCGCGACCCAGCGCGGCGCGCGTTCGCCGACGGCGATGAGTTTGCTCTTCATGCGTCCATGGTAGCCAAGCCGCCGCGATCGCGCCGCCGACCGCGAGGCCGGGCCGGCGAACACGGCATCCGGCCGAACATGAAAAGGCCCGACGAATGCCGGGCCTCTCCTTTGCGAATCCGTGCCGCACTGGAACCAACCGGCCGGCTACGCCGTCCTCAGCGCCGCGGCCTGAAGACCAGCGCGACCAGCGCCGAAACGATCGCCGGCGAAAAAGCCAGCGCAGCGGCGTAAGCCATCAAGCGCGCCCATGAGTCCGCGGCCGAAATCGCCAGATGCACCACCCAACCGGCCGCCAATCCGCCGATCGCGACGATCAGCCAGCGCGCGATACCCAACGCGGCGGCCCATCGGGGCAAGGGACGAAAGCGGTGCCAGACCAGCAGCAAGGCGCCCAGCACGCACAGGCCCTGCACCGAGAAAAAGACGTAACCCAAGCCATCGCCGCTGACCACGCCTTATCTCCTTGAGCGCGTAGCGGGCATCGCGAAGCGTCGTTGGAACGCTTCGCGGCGGATCTTCCCAAGCTGCCGGGAAGATCGCCCGATGCCCGCGACCGCCGTCATCCTCAACGGCGCGCGGTTATTCAATGCCTGCCTGCGCTCAGCGCAGATTCTCTTCGATCACCTTGATCTGCACGCGCTTGCGCAGCGCCGAGGTCAGCTCGCGGCTTTCCTCGAAACCGCCCATCTGCGCGATCTGCGTGCGCAGCATATCCATCTGCGCCGCGGGGATATCCGACTTGTTGCCCGGCACCACCTTGTTGAGCGCGAACAGCACCACGCGGCCGTCGTCGAGCTTGGCCTTGCCGGCCGTCACCTTGCCCGCGGCCGGAGCCTTCAGGGCGAAGATCGCTTCGCTGACTTCCGGCGTCGGCAGCGGCATGCCGCGGCTCACGCCCGGCAGCGTTTCCGGCGCCGGCAGCTGCTTGGACGCGGCTACCGCGGCGATGGTTTCGCCGCCGTTGATGCGCGCGATCAGCGCGTCGGCTTCCTTCTCGGCGGCCTTGGCGCCGCGATCGGCGCGCACCGCGGCGATCACCTTGTCGCGCACCTGAGCCAGCGGCTGCGCGCGCTCAGGGGTGTGCGCGAGCACGCGGATCAGCACGCTGTGATCCTGGCCGATATCGATCGGATCGCTGACCGTGTTGTCCTGGATGCGCGCATCGGAGAACGCGGCGCGGATCACCGCGGCGTTGGCGCCGATACCGGTGTTGGCCGCGGCGTTGCGGGTCAGACCGTCCAGCTTGAGCACCGGCAGGTTCATCGCCTTGGCCGGTTCGGCCAGCGTGGTCGGGTTCTTGTAGACGCGATCGACCAGCTTGGCCGAGAAGTCGTTGAAGGCGCGCTCGCGGCTGGTTTCGGATTCCTCGCGCACCAGCGTCTCGCGCACCTGCTCGAACGACTGCTGCTGGCCGCTCTTGATTTCGCGCACCCAGATCACGTGCCAACCGCTGTCGTCCTTGACCGGATTGCTGATCTGGCCGGACTGCAGCGCGAAGGCGGCATCGTCGAACGGGCCGGGAATCGCGCCCTTGCCCATCCAGCCCAGGTCGCCGCCGGTGGCCTTGGAACCCAGGTCGTCGCTGTTGGCGCGGGCCAGCGCGGCGAAGTCGGCGCCCGGCGCCTTGGCCTGCGCGGCGATCTGCTTGGCCTTGTCTTCGGCGGCCTTCTGCGCGGCCGCATCGGCGCCGGCCGGCACGTTGATCTGGATGTGCGAGATCTGGCGCTGTTCAGCGGCGAGGAAGCGGTTCTTTTCGTCGTCGTAACGCTTGCGCAGCGCTTCCTCGCTGGGCGGACCCGGCGGCGGCAGGCTCGCGCCGATGAGTTCGACGTATTCGATATTGACGCTTTCCGGCGCGCGGAAATCCTTCGCGTGGCTGTCGTACCACTTCTGGATGTCGGCGGCGGCGACTTCGCCGGTGTCGGCCGGCGGCGCCGGCATCATCACCAGGCTGACGTCGCGCTTTTCGCCCATCAGCTTGACCAGGCGATCGATCTCGCTGTGAGTCAGAAAGCTGCTTTCGCCGATGCCGCCGGTCAGCAGGGTTTCCATCAGCCGATCGCGCACGAACTGCTCGAACTGCGTCGGCGTCTGCTGCGGCTGACGCATCTGCAGGCCGAGGATGTAGCGCTCCTGGCTGAACTTGCCGTTGCTGTCCTGGAAGTCGGGCACGCTCTGGATGGTCTTGACCACCAGCGCATCGCTGACCGCAAGACCATCGATTTCCGCGGCGAGCTTGCGCACGCGCTCATCGATCAGCTGATCGAGCACTTCACGCTTGCTTTCGGGCTTTTCGAACTCGCGCGCGTCGAAGGCTTCGCCTTGCTGCGCGCGACGGCGATCGCGTTCGCGCTGGAAGCGCTCGCTGAATTCGCCCGCGTCGATCGATTCCTTGCGCCACAGCATGGACGCCGGCCACCACGTCGGCGCGGTGCGCCACCAGGTCGGCGCGATCTCGATGCGCGCCACGGCGTTGTCCACGCGCTGCACGAGGTATTGCTCGATGCCGACGAAGGCGAAGGGAATGATCAACAGGCCGAGGATCACGGTGGCGATCCAGCCCGAGGTCTTGTCGCGTAGGGTCTGCAGCATGTCCGGGTCGCGTTAAGTCGTAAGCCGGACAGTTTAGCGCGGTTCCAACAGACCGCACGCGGCACCGGCCGAATCTGGACGAAGGCGCGCCGCCCCGGGCCTCAAGCCCCCTCGCCAGCCCCACCCGCCCTGCCCGGGGCACCGGCGGCCCCAAAGAAAAAGGGCGCCCCATCTGGGACGCCCCGAACAAAACGAAGGCATCGTTGCCGATGCCTTCGGTAAAACTGGCGGAGTGGACGGGACTCGAACCCGCGACCTCCGGCGTGACAGGCCAGCATTCTAACCGACTGAACTACCACTCCGCGCTTTGAAACTTTCAAGGCCTTCGATCCTTAATTGCCGCATCGCGACAAAATCGAAGCCCCTCACTTATATAAAAACAAAGGCGCCGTATAAACGGCGCCCTTGGCAAAACTGGCGGAGTGGACGGGACTCGAACCCGCGACCTCCGGCGTGACAGGCCAGCATTCTAACCGACTGAACTACCACTCCGCATGCTTTGAAACTTTTACCGCTAAACGCTTGTAACCGGGAACCCGACTCTTACCGCGAACCGCCTTGCGGGGAACGCTTCGGCAGAAAGACCAGCCAGCCTGGTGGGTGCTGAGGGTTTCGAACCCCCGACCCTCTCCGTGTAAAGGAGACGCTCTACCGCTGAGCTAAGCACCCGAATGATTTGGGCCTACTGCTTTGGGTTCCGTTCGGCGATGCCCTGCACCGCCGTCGAGTTACTCAGTTTACAGCATCCTTCAGCGCCTTGCCAGCCTTGAAGGAGGGATTCTTCGAGGCCGCGATCTTGATCGTTTCGCCGGTCTTCGGGTTACGGCCCTGGCGGGCGGCGCGCTTGCGCACCTGGAAGGTGCCGAAGCCTACGAGCGTGACTGTGTCGCCCTTCTTGAGCGCCTTGGTGACGACGTCGATCAGCGCATCGACGGCGGCGGTAGCGTCGGTCTTCGACAGCTCGGCGGTTTCGGCGACGGCGCCTACGAGTTCGGCCTTGTTCATTATTTTTTTGACTCCCTGTGCGGTGTGACCGCGTGTTCTGAGAATCGAAACGGTCGCCGCAGGAGGCGAGCGTTTCGATCAAGTGTGCCGCGCAACAGTTTTGTTGTGCATTGATGCAGCGCGGTTGCGCTCGTTATACCAGCGGCATTTTGGGGGCGCAAGCTTGAAAGCTAGCTGTGGCGCGGCTTTCAGAGGTTTTTTGCGTCCCCATTCGATCTGCCCGACCAGCGGCCCGACTCAGTGCTTGACGTCGGGCTGCGGATTGGTCTTGCCGCTTTCTCGAACCGGAAGTTCGCCTTCGCCGGAGGCCGGAGTGGGCGCGATAGGACGTTCAAGCGCGAGATCGAGCACTTCGTCGATCCAGCGCGCCGGCACGATCTTCAGGCCCTGGGTCACGCTCTTGGGCAGATCGGCCAGATCCTTGCGGTTCTCTTCGGGAATGATCACGGTGCGGATGCCGCCGCGCAGCGCGGCCAGCAACTTCTCTTTCAAGCCGCCGATCGGCAACACGCGGCCGCGCAAGGTGATCTCGCCGGTCATCGCCACATCGGCCTTGACCGGATTCTTGGTCAGCATCGACACCAGCGCGGTCGCCATGCCGATGCCGGCGCTCGGGCCGTCCTTCGGCGTCGCGCCTTCGGGCACGTGCACGTGCACGTCGTGCTTCTGCAGGAACTCGACATCGATACCCAGCGTCTGCGCGCGCGCGCGCACCACCGACAACGCCGCCGACGCCGATTCCTTCATCACGTCGCCGAGCTGGCCGGTGAGGATCAGCTGGCCCTTGCCCGGCACCAGCGTGGCTTCGACCTGCAGCAAGTCGCCGCCGACTTCGGTCCAGGCCAGGCCGGTGACCAGGCCGATTTCGTTCTGCTCTTCGGCGCGGCCGAAATCGAAGCGACGCACGCCCAGGTACTTCTCGAGATTCTTCGAGCTGATGCTGAGCGCACTGTCCTTGCCCTTCTTGACCTTGGGACCGGCGAGCGCGATTTCCTTCACCACCTTGCGGCAGATCTTGGAGATTTCGCGTTCCAGGTTACGCACGCCCGATTCGCGCGTGTAGTAGCGCACGATGTCGCGCACCGCCGATTCGGCGATCTTGATTTCCTCGACTTTCAGGCCGTTGTTCTTGATCTGCTTGGGCAGCAGATAGCGCATGGCGATGTTGAGCTTCTCTTCCTCGGTGTAACCCGGGATGCGGATCACTTCCATGCGGTCCAGCAACGGGCCGGGAATATTGAGCGAGTTGGAGGTGGCGACGAACATCACTTCGCTGAGGTCGAGATCGACTTCCAGATAGTGATCGTTGAACGAGTTGTTCTGCTCCGGGTCGAGCACTTCCAGCAACGCCGAGGACGGATCGCCGCGGAAGTCCATCGACATCTTGTCGATTTCGTCGAGCACGAACAGCGGGTTCTTGGTGCCGATCTTGTTGAGGTTCTGCACGATGCGGCCCGGCATCGAACCCACGTAAGTACGGCGGTGGCCGCGAATCTCGGCCTCATCGCGCACGCCGCCCAGCGACATGCGCACGAACTTGCGATTGGTGGCCTTGGCGATGGACTGGCCCAGCGAGGTCTTGCCCACGCCGGGCGGGCCGACCAGGCACAGGATCGCGCCCTTCATGTTTTTCACGCGCGTCTGCACGGCGAGGTATTCGAGGATGCGTTCCTTGACCTTCTCCAGGCCGAAGTGATCCGCGTCGAGCACGTCCTGCGCGGCCTTGAGGTCCTTGCGGATCTTGCTGCGCTTCTTCCACGGCACGCCGAGCAGCCAGTCCAGATAGTTGCGCACGACCGCGGCCTCGGCCGACATCGGCGACATCTGCTTGAGCTTGTTGAGCTCGGCCTTGGCCTTGGTCTCCACCGGCTTGGGCATGCCGGCTTCGGCGATCTTGCGCGCGAGTTCGTCGATGTCGTTGGGCGCATCGTCGATTTCGCCGAGCTCCTTCTGAATCGCCTTCATCTGCTCGTTGAGGTAGTACTCGCGCTGGCTCTTCTCCATCTGCGACTTGACCCGGCCGCGGATGCGCTTTTCCAGCTGCTGCACATCGATCTCGCCATCGACCAGCCCGACCAGTTGTTCCAGGCGGGTACCGATCGCATGGGTTTCGAGCAGCTTCTGCTTGTCGCCGATGCGCACGCCCAGGTGGGCGGCGACGGTGTCGGCCAGGCGGCCGGGTTCGTCGATGCCGGCCAGGGTCTGCATCAATTCCGGCGGCAGCTTGCGGTTGGTCTTGACGTACTGCTCGAACAGGCCCATCAGCGAGCGCGCGATCGCTTCGACTTCGCGTTCTTCGCGATCGACGATCGGCTCGACCACCACGGCCTGGCCCGACAGCGCGCCGTCGCGCTCCAGCACGTCGCTGACGCTGACGCGCGAGACGCCTTCGACCAGCACCTTGATGGTGCCGTCGGGCAGCTTGAGCAATTGCAGCACCTGGGCGAGCGTGCCGATCTCGTAGAGATCCTCCGCGCCCGGGTCGTCGGTCTCGGCGGACTTCTGCGCGACCAACAGGATGCGCTTATCGGATTCCATGGCCTGATCGAGCGCGCGAATGGATTTGTCGCGCCCCACGAACAGCGGGATCACCATGTGCGGGAACACGACCACATCGCGCAGCGGCAGCACCGGCAGGGTCATGGATTCGGCGGAAGACTCAGTCATCGTAGGTCTCGACAAGCGTGGGGTGAGGACGCTGGAGCGTCCAGGCTCCCGTTATGGGGGTGCCGGCCCGGGAGCGCAAGCAAAGGCTGCCGGGTCGCTCGCAAAAACCTGAAAAACACCTTCGAAATCACTAGCTTACGACACAAATTCGAGACTGGGACAAAGCGTCCCGCGGTCATGGATCCACATCCCGGACGCCCCGGATATGCGGCGATTGCGCGAGCCCATCGAGCTATACAACGCAAGCGGGTGCAAGTACCGGAACCGCGGCTGCAGGCCCCTCATTCAGCTGGGCCGGCCCGCCCTGTCGCCAGGTCCGGCGGCGGGCGGCCAGCCGCCGCCTGAGCCGCCACATGAGGCTGAGGCCGGATCGGCGGACTGCGGAACCGCCGCAGCGTCCAGTGCTACTCAATCGCCTCGCCCGCTCCGGCGCAATTGGCCAATGGTCTTGCGCCATCCGGCGCCGAAAATGAAAGAAGGCCGGACGCGCGGCGCCCGGCCTTCTTCTATCGATCTCGCTACGCGGGCCTCAGTAACCGGCCCGGCCGGCGCCCCGGCCGGTATCGATCACGATGCTGTCCAGATCCGGCGCGAAACCGCCGTTCGCGCTGCGGAAGCGAATCGTGTTGACGCCGGCCTTCAACGGCACCTCGATCACCGTGCTGTACGGCAGATCCCAACTGCTGCCGGTCAGATCGAGCCGGCGATCGGCGCCGCCGTTGACATTGACCACGAACGAACGCGGCTCTTTGGTCAGGAAATCGATCTGCATCCGGTAGGTCCTGGATTCGGCCACTGCGACTTGGTCGAACAGCACATCGGTCTGGCCGCTGAGATTGCCGGCTTTCGACAATCCCGAGCAGGCTTCGCAGAACGCCGCATTTTTGCCGCGCACGCCGCCGATCAGCGCGTCCTCAGCCTCGTAGGTGAGCGAGTTGGCCGGCGTGGCGAAACCATCGCCGCCGATCGCGATGCGGTCCAGGTCCGAGGCATAACTGGTCGGGTTGTCGAAGCGGATGCTGTTGACGCCGGCGCGCAGCCGCATCGGCACCGCCGTGGACGAAGGCAGCGCGAAGCTGCTGCCGCCGAGGTTCATCGACGTCGCCGCGCCGCCGTTGACGCGGAACTGCAGGGCCCTGGGGCCCAGGGTCAGCGAATCCACCTGCATCAGATAGGTTCCGGCGCGCGCCACCCGCACTTGATCGAAGGTGACGGCGTTGGCGGCGCCCAGGCCGAGATAACCGACCTTCTGCCCGCCCGAGCACGCGCCGCAGCTGTCGGTGCGCGCCGATCCGCTCAACACGGCGGTCTCGGCTTCGTAGATTTGCCGCGACGGCGGCGGCGAGCGCTCGCGGCCGACCACTTTCAACAGGCGCACGCCGTGCGCGGACACCATCGCTTCGAACGTTTCGCGATGGCCGGCCAGCTCGCTCCGGCTCCACAAGTCGCGCACTTGCGAGGCGCTGTCGAAGCCCAGCTCGCTCCAGCGCACGCGCATCGGCGAAGCGAATGCGTTCAAATTGAACAGACCGACGTAGTAGACGCCGTTGCCCTGATCCGACACCCATACCTGACTCTTGCCGCCGATCGCCTGTCTGGCCGGATGGCCGGATTGATTGACCGCGATGACTTCGTCGTTGCTCAGCAAGCGGCGGCCGGTTTCGTCCAGCGTGGTCATGTCGCCGCCCAGGTACATCGGCGAATTGGCCAGGGCCCAGAACGCGATCGCGGTCTTGCGTTCCTCCGGATTCAAGCCGGAATTAGCGCTGTTGAGCACCACCAGCGAATCCAGGTCGTTCCAGCCCGCGGCCGGGCCGGCGGCGTTTTGCCAGGCGACCAGGTCGTAGAAACGCTGCGCCACCATCGCCCAGTTGGTGATGGTCGCGCAGCGGCCCTCGCATTCGACATCGCCCTCGATGCGCCACGCGTTGGAGAAGCGCTGCCAGGTGCTCAGATAGTCCTGCTGCAATCCCCACGACACGGTCAGCCAGATGGGCCGGCCGGTCTTCGCGATCGCCTTCGACCAGGCTTCGACATCGGCGCGATTGTCGATCCCCAGATCGTTGTTGTACGAACCCGGCGTGACGCCGTCGAGCTTGATGAAATCCACGCCATACGACGCGATCTGCGCGACGACCGAGTCCACGTACTCCTGCGCGCCCGGCTTGGAGAAATCGATCTTGTAGTGATACGGCGAGGTCGTGTCCCTGTTGCCGAACGCATTGCCGGCCCGGTGCGGCTCGGCCAGGATGTCGCGAATGTGATAGCTCGTGCCGAAGATCGGGTAGTTGGCTTCCACCGCCGGCAATTGCACGCCCGGGACCCAATACACACCGAGTTTCTGCCCGTTGCGGTGAACATGCGCGACCAGCGCATTGATGTCGCGCAGGCCGCTGGTCACCCGCCCAAAGCCGTCGTACGGCCCGGTCCAGCCCGAATCCAGGTTGAGATAGCGGTAGCCGTGCGCGGTCAGCCCGGAGCGGGCCAAGGCATCGGACTGCGCGATCATGTTGTCCTGGGTCAGGAAACCATCGACGATGGTCTGCTGGCTGAAAGTGCTCCAGCCCAGATACGGCCGTTGGCCGGCGCCGTTGGTTTGCGCGGACGCCGGCAGCATCGCGGCGCACAGCGCGATCGCGCTCAGTCCGGCGGCCCAGCGTCGCGCTTCGGCTCGCGTCGAGATGCGGCGTGACGAAGCGGAGCGCGCGGCGATGAGCTGCGCATGCGTTGCATCAAAGTGATCGGTTGCCATGGGTCGCCCTTTAGATATCCGGTCAAGACTCGATCCGAGAAAGGGCCGTCCACGCCTGCGCGGGTCGCGCGGTGGAGAGGGCCGATGCCCTTCCACCCCGAACCGCTGCGAACGTTGCTATGCCTTCAACGAGGGCACGACAGCCCGACTGAAACCCGTTACCACTTGCTGCGTATTGCGGCGGAACGCCATGCATCGCGCGGGCGCCGCCTGCTTCGCACTGCTGCGTTGCGCATCGCCGGACTGCGCCTGCGCGCGGGCGATGCCTCGAAGATCAATCTCTATTTGTATGATCAATCATATTTATGAGATTAAAGCCGGGACAAGCTGCAGCGCAGCAATAAGCGTGGCTGAAGGCACGGAATGGGTATCGGCTTTGGCGCCGGCAGACGTAACGCGCGCGCATACGAAAACGCCCCGGAGGTCCGGGGCGTTTGTCTGCTTCTGATTCGTCTGCGGCTTAGGCTTACTCGGCCGAAGCGACCTTGGGCTGCGCCGGCGGCGTCTGATAGATCAGATACGGCTCGGACTTGTGCTCGATCACCGACTCGTCCACGACCACCTTGCTGACGTTCTCCAGCGACGGCAGTTCGTACATCGTATCCAGCAGCACCGACTCGACGATGGTGCGCAGGCCGCGCGCGCCGGTCTTGCGCTTCAGAGCCTTGCGCGCGATCGCCGCCAGCGCGTCGGGACGGAATTCGAGCTCGACGCTCTCCATCTCGAACAACTTGCGGAACTGCTTGGTGATCGCGTTCTTGGGCTCGGTCAGGATCGACACCAGCGCCGCTTCGTCGAGTTCCTCGAGCGTGGCGACCACCGGCAGGCGGCCGACGAACTCGGGGATCAGGCCGAACTTGATCAGGTCTTCGGGCTCGACTTCGGCCAGGATCTTGCCGATGTCGATCTTGCGCTCGCTGCTCTTGACCTTGGCGCCGAAGCCGATGCCGCCGGCCTCGGTGCTGCGCTGCTGGATGATCTTGTCCAGACCGGCGAACGCGCCGCCGACCACGAACAGGATGTTGCGCGTATCGACCTGCAGGAATTCCTGCTGCGGATGCTTGCGCCCGCCCTGCGGCGGCACGCTGGCGATGGTGCCTTCGATCAGCTTCAGCAGCGCCTGCTGCACGCCTTCGCCGGACACGTCGCGGGTGATCGACGGGTTATCGCTCTTGCGCGAAATCTTGTCGATTTCATCGATATAGACGATGCCCTGCTGCGCCTTCTCGACGTCGTAGTCGCACTTTTGCAGCAGCTTTTGAATGATGTTCTCGACGTCCTCGCCCACGTAACCGGCTTCGGTCAGGGTGGTGGCGTCGGCGATCGTGAACGGCACGTTGAGCAGGCGCGCCAGCGTTTCGGCCAGCAGCGTCTTGCCCGAACCGGTCGGCCCGACCAGCAGAATGTTCGACTTCGACAATTCGACGTCGTCGTTCTTCTGGCGGCTTTCGATGCGCTTGTAGTGGTTGTACACGGCCACAGCTAGCGTGCGCTTGGCGCGCAGCTGGCCGATCACGTACTGGTCGAGCACCTCGAGGATCTCGCGCGGCTTCGGCAGGTGACTGCGTGCCGACTGCGCCTTTTCCTCGAGTTCTTCACGGATGATGTCGTTGCAAAGCTCGACGCACTCATCGCAGATGAAGACGCTCGGACCCGCAATCAGCTTGCGGACTTCGTGCTGGCTTTTACCGCAGAACGAGCAATACAGGATCTTGTTGCTGTCGCCCGTGCTGCGTCCTTGTCGATCGTCGGTCATGCTTGGTGGGGTCCGTTGCTGCTCAGTCGTGAAGCTTGGTTCTTAATATGCCCAAATGAGCTTGACGGCAAGCGCCGCCAGCACTCATTCAGCTATGACGATCCGAGAATAACACAGCGCCCCCGACCCACCCCGCAGGATGGGTCGCGCCGGGGTTCCCCAGCGCTATCAAGGGTTTGCGTGTCATGTCCGGTCGCTGATCGGCGCCGATCAGGAGGCCTGGACCGAATCTTCCGGGCGGCGTTCCAGCACCTGGTCGATCAGGCCGTAATCGCGCGCGGCCTCGGCGCTCTTGAAGTTGTCGCGCTCGGTGTCGCGCGCGATGGTCTCCAGGGCCTGCCCGGTGTGCTTGGACAGGATTTCGTTGAGGCGCTGGCGCAGGGTCAGGATCTCGCGGGCGTGGATGTCGATATCGGTCGCCTGACCCTGGAAGCCGCCCAGCGGCTGGTGGATCATCACGCGCGAATTCGGCAGCGCCAGACGCTTGCCCTTGGCGCCGGCGGCGAGCAGCAGCGCGCCCATGCTGGCGGCCTGGCCGATGCAGATGGTGCTCACGTCGGGCTTGATGTACTGCATGGTGTCGTAGATCGCCATGCCGGCGGTGACCACGCCGCCCGGGGAGTTGATGTAGAGGTTGATGTCCTTCTCGGGGTTTTCCGCCTCGAGAAACAGCATCTGGGCGACGATCACGTTGGCCACGTGGTCGTCCACGCCGCCGACGAGGAAGATCACGCGCTCTTTGAGCAGGCGCGAATAGATGTCGTAGGCGCGTTCGCCGCGGCTGGTCTGCTCGACCACCATCGGCACCAGGTTCAGGGCTTTGGTTCGGTTATCCATGTTCAACGGCACCTATTGGCTGACGTAGAAGTGCGCTTGATTAACGCAGCGCGGTCCGGCCAACTTGGGGCCGGCCGGACCGCAGCGCAAGAGGCGCGATTGCTAAATGTGGTCAAGCCGCTGAGCGCGCCCGATTCGGACAGCCCCATATCGGGCCGTCCGGGCCGCATACGGCGACGGCCCGCGGCCTTCGCCGCGGGCCGCGCGAAGGTCAGCTCGGGCGGATCGCTTCACTGAACGACAGCGGCTGCTCGGTGTGCTGGGCGCGCTCGGCGATCCAGTCGATCACCTGCTCTTCCATCACCCGGTTCTGCAGGCCGGCCATCAGCTGCTGGTCGTTGCGGTACAGGTCGATCACCTGCTGCGGCTCCTCGTAGGTCGAGGCGATCAGGCGCAGGGTCTCGTTGACGCGCTTGGGCTCCAGGCGCAGCTCGTTGCGGCGGGCGATCTCGCCGACCAGCAGGCCGACCAGCACGCGCTGGCGGGCGGCGTCCATGTAGTTCAGGTGGGCGTCGGCCGGCGCTTCGATCTGGCGGCCCTGGCGGCGGGCCTGCTCGACGGTCTGCCAGACCATGTCGCGGGCTTCGTTCTCGACCAGCTTCGGCGGCATTTCCACCGATTCGTAGGCCTTGACCAGCTGCTCGCCGACTTCGCGGCGCAGGCGGGTCATCAGCGCGCCCTTGAGCTCGCGCTCCAGGTTGGTGCGGATGTCGTTGCGGAACTGCTCGACATCGCCGCTCTTCACGCCGAAGCTCTTGATGAAGGCATCGTCCACGTCCGGCAGGACCGGCTCGGAGACGTGGTTGAGCTTGAGGTGCACGTTGGCTTTCTTGCCGGCGACTTCAGCGGCGCGCCAATCGGCCGGGAACTCGACTTCGGCGATCTTCTCTTCGCCGGCCTTGACGCCGACCATGGCGTCTTCCAGCGGCTTGAACATCGCGCCCGAGCCGATCTGGGTGCTGCCGTACTCGGCGCCCTCGGCCGGCAGACGCACGCCGTCCACTTCGGTCCAGGTTTCCACTTCGACCACGTCGCCTTCCTGCGCCGGACGCTCGACCGTGGTCAGGGTGCGGCGCTGCAGGCGCAGGTTTTCGATCATCGCGTCGATGTCGGTGTCGGTCACTTCCGCGGTGTGGCGGGTGATCTCCAGCTTGCCGACGTCGATGTCGCCGAAATCCGGCACGACTTCGAAGGTGGCGATGTACGAAAGCGTCTCGCCGCTTTCCACCGCCGGCTCGATGCGCGGGTTGCCCGCGATCTGCAGCTTTTCTTCACGCACGGCGTTACTGAAGCTTTCGCGCAGCATCCCATCGAGGATTTCGGCGCGGACCTGGGCGCCGAAGCGCTGCTCGATGACCTTGGTCGGCACCTTGCCCGGGCGGAAGCCCTTGATCTTGGCGCCGCGCGCGATTTCGCGCAGGCGGCCGCCGACCTGGTTTTCCAGATTCTCGGCCGGGAGGCTGAAGGTCAGTCGGCGTTCCAGCGAGCCCAGCGATTCGAGCGAAACTTGCATATCCACTCCTGCGACCACGGCACCTGCCGCAGCGACGATGTTGATGATCTTTGTCCGGCCGCCAATCCTTGCGAAGAGCTCGCCGGCCAGCGGAACTTGCTAGTTTGGCCGATAAAGGTCGCCGCTGCCAGCGCTAAAGGGCCGCAAATCCACCATGGATGGGGTTTTGCGGGCAATTCGGCGTTTTTGGGGGACGAAATCGGGGGCGGGCCGGGCCTGAGCGGGGCTGGGGGGTGCTTCCGGCTGCCGCTATCGAGCTGAATCTTGAGCTGGTGAGACGGTCGCGGGGCCGGTTCGGGCGGCGACGCAAGGCAGTCGGCGACCGGGAGGCCACCTGCCCTGTTGGTTAAGAGCACGGCCGGGGTGACCGGCCATTGCTGCATTCAAGGCGTCTGGCCTTCAGGCCGGACGCCTTGGTGCGAAAGGCGGGACTCGAACCCGCACGGGGGTTACCCGCTGGAACCTAAATCCAGTGCGTCTACCAATTCCGCCACTTTCGCATGGGCCGGCATCGTGCGATGCGGCCGACGCATTCTAGCCATGCGCCGGTAAAAAATCGCCTGCGCGCCCGATCTTCCGCAAGACGATCGCCGCTCGCGCCCTGCACCGCCGCGATGGCATCCAGTCGCCATCGCTAGCAAACAAGCAGCCACCGCATCCGGATTCTGTTCGCCGACCGCCGCGGCTATGCTCGCGCAAACCCAACGGAACCTCAGCCGTGCGCGAGCTATATCCCGAGATCGAGCCGTACCAGACCCATCGCCTCGCCGTCAGCGATCTGCACGAGTTGCACATCGAAGAATGCGGCAATCCCGACGGCCTACCGGTGGTGTTCCTGCACGGCGGCCCCGGCGCGGGCGTGTCGCCTTATCACCGCCGCTTCTTCGATCCCAAGCGCTATCGCATCGTGTTGTTCGATCAACGCGGCGCCGGCAAGTCCACGCCGCACGCCGAGCTTCGCGACAATACGACGCAGCATCTGGTCGCCGACATCGAGACCATCCGCGCGCACTTCGGCATCGAACGCTGGGTGGTGTTCGGCGGTTCGTGGGGCTCCACGCTCTCGCTCGCCTATGCTCAGGCTCATCCCGAGCGCGTGCTCGGGCTGGTGTTGCGCGGAATTTTCCTGGGCCGGCCGGGCGAGCTGCGCTGGTTCAACGAACTCGACGGCGGCGCGCGCTGGGTATTCCCGGAACGCTGGGCGCATTACCTGGCGCACATCCCGGAAGAAGAGCACGACAATCTGACCGAGGCCTATTGGCGCCGGCTCGACAGCGACGACCCGGCGGTGCGTCTGGCCGCGGCGCTGGCCTGGGGCTATTGGGAGGGCGGCAGCACCACCTTGATCCACGATCCGGAAGAACCGGGCAGTTTCGAACAACCGCACGTGGCGATCAGCGTCGCCCGCGCGGAAGCGCACTACTTTCGCCACGACATCTTCCTGGAGCCGGATCAGCTGCTTCGCGATGTCGGCCGCATCCGCCACATTCCGGCGACGATCGCGCAAGGACGCTACGACATGATCTGCCCGGTCAAGAGCGCGATCGATCTGGCCACGGCATGGCCGGAAGCGCAGCTTCGCATCGTGCTCGCGGGCCACAGCGCGGCCGACCCGGCGATCGTCGATGTGCTGGTGACCGCCACCGACGCCATGGCCGATCGCTTCGGCTGATCGGCGCCGGCCTCTCGCGCAAGACGAAACGCTGCTGAGCGAAGCCGGCTGCTCGAACGCCGGCTCGCTCAGTCCCTGCCTGCGACCGAGTCCGGCAACTGCATGCCCGGCGTCCATCCGCTCTGCGCCAGAAACGCCTTGGGATCGTCGAGCTCGATCAGGCGCTTGAGCGCGGCTTTGCGATCGTCGGCCTGAAGGTAATACGACTTCGCGATCCGGTAGCCGACCCAGTAACCCAGGTCGTAGGGGTCGTCGGAGCCCTTGCGATAGTTGAAGAACCAGTCGGACAGATCGGTGCCGTCCATTTCGCGCACGAACTTGGTTTCGATCTGCGCCTGCTTGCCGCGCGTCCATTCGGCATGGCGGGCATTGGCGACATTGCCCGAAGTGATCTGCGCGATCAGCTCGGCCACGCCTTCGGCCATCGCATGCCGCAGCACCGTGGCCCTGGGATCGCCTTTCTCGAAATCGGTGGAAACGCGCTGCTGGATGTGAGCGTATTCGTGCGCGATCACATGGACGAAGCGATCTTCCGGATTCGGATTCATGAAATCCGCCGAGCACAGCGCTTCCAGGCCGATGGTGACGCCGGCGGGATTGGTGATTCCCACCGGCCGGCCACGGCCGACCACGATGGCCACCGGCGGAAACCGGGCCTGGGGATACAGGGACGACAGCTTGCGGAACGTCGCCACGAGCCGGCGCTTGACCGCCGGCAGCGCGGTCAGGCACTGCTTGGCGTTTTCGTACATCGCAGGATCGCTGGCCAACTGCTCGGCGATGCGCTGCGCGGTGACGCGCCTGGCCGCGGCGAATTCGCTCAGGCTCTGCGTGCCCTTGGCGAGGTAGTCGTCCTGGATCTGCTCCACGGTCGGATGGCCGCCGGTGGCGTCGTACAAGGCATAGAAGCGGGTGACATCGTCGATGCGGATTTCCGGCCCGCGCTGCGGCTGCGCGTGGGCAAAAACGGGCATCGCGAGCGCTGCGAGAAGAACCATCGAGCGCAAAGGTTTCGACATGGCGTCAATCCTGGAATGAGCCCGCGCAGTGCGCCGGGGCTGGGCCGTATGAGTTCGCGCTGACATCACAGCACAGGCCCGGCCGGGTCGAGAACGTGGCATTAGTCACCCTGCCCTTTGCATGAGCGCGCGCGTTCCTGTCGATCCGGCGGCGAGCGAAAACGCGGAGCGCATAAGCGCGTGGAGCAAGCTCAGTCGACCCGCCTTCGACGTAGCCGCGGCGCGAGCGATCTGTCGAGTTCGCGCAACGCGCCATGCGCGAGCGCCGCGCGCCGCGACATGCAGCGCCGCTTGTTACGCCGGCCGCCAGGCGCCGGAAAGTCCGGCCAGTTTTTTCGAGGCAAAGAAAAAGGCCCCTGGATCGCTCCAGAGGCCTTTCAATTTGGTGGGCTGTCAAGGATTCGAACCTTGGACCTATTGATTAAGAGTCAACTGCTCTACCAACTGAGCTAACAGCCCGATAAAACCGGAGCGACACTATAACGAACTACTGCGTGCCGCACAACTAAAAATTTGGGGTGGAAGACGGGATTTGAACCCGCGACCCCCGGAATCACAATCCGGTGCTCTAACCAACTGAGCTACATCCACCATAAACACTTGCGGGGTGAAGCGACTTGCCTGAGGCGAATCTTAATACAAAACGTGGCGCGCCCGGCGGGACTCGAACCCACAACCACCGGCTTAGAAGGCCGGTGCTCTATCCGGTTGAGCTACGGGCGCCAGAGTTGAATCTTAACTGACGTCCGCCCTGATGCTATGGATGGTCGGGGCAGAGGGATTCGAACCCACGACATCCAGCTCCCAAAGCTGGCGCTCTACCAGGCTGAGCTATACCCCGAGCCGGGACTTCCGTTGCACGCCAATGCCGCGAAAGGCCGCATAGTGTGGGCGGCAGTCCGGACACTGTCAATCCTGTCCGTGCGACCGTTGCGAATCGGTTTGAACGCCGGCACAGATAGACACGTCTTGCCCGGCATGGGCCGCGCTTGCGCCGTGTATGCTTCAGCCCCAATTAGTACTCATTCTCAAGTATCGGCCGGCCCCGGCGATGCGTTTCAAAAAGGAGCACGACCATGATGCGCAGCGGCAATCCCGCATTGAAGGAATCCACCTTCCTCGACCTCGGCACCGGCAACGTGGTGCGCGGCGGCGATCAGGTGATGACCCTGAACGGTACGGTCAACAAGACCGGCTTCCTGCTCCTGCTGACGGTGCTCACCGCGTCCTTCGCCTGGAGCCAGGTGCAGATCACCGAACAGGGCGTGGTCGGCGGGGCGCCGTACCTGTGGGGCGGCATGATCGGCGGCCTGATCCTGGCCCTGGTCACCACTTTCAAGAAGACCTGGGCGCCGGTGACCGCGCCGTTGTACGCGCTGGTCGAGGGCTTCTTCCTCGGCGCTGTTTCCTCGATCTTCGAAGCGCGCTTCCCGGGCATCGTGATCCAGGCGGTGATGCTGACCTTCGGCACCTTGTTCGCGCTGCTGGCCGCCTACCGCACGGGCCTGATCAAGGCGACGGAGAACTTCAAGCTCGGCGTGGTCGCCGCCACCGGCGGCATCGCCCTGCTCTATCTGGCCTCGATCGTGCTGCGGATGTTCAACATCAACATTCCGTATATCCACGACTCGGGGATCATCGGCATCGGCTTCAGCCTGTTCGTGGTGGTGGTGGCGGCGCTTAACCTGGTGCTGGACTTCGACTTCATCGAAACCGGCGTCGAGCAAGGCGCGCCGAAGTACATGGAGTGGTACGGCGCGTTCGGCCTGATGGTCACGCTGGTGTGGCTGTACATCGAGTTCCTGCGCCTGCTGTCGAAACTGCAGTCGCGCAACTGACGGCTCGATCTGGGCAGTACGAAAAAGGGCGCCGTCGGCGCCCTTTTTCTTTGCGCGCTTGCGGCGGCGCGAAGCGCGCGGAAACCGCCCGCCGGAAACGACGACGGCGCCCGTAGGCGCCGTCGTGTATTGCCTGCGATGCGAAACGCGGCGATCGGATCAGAAGCGATCTTCGTCGTCGGTCTCGAACTTGCCTTCGTAGCCTTCCGGCGGCGGCGGCTGGTCGCCGACCGTCCACAGGCGCTCGAGCGCGTAGAACTCGCGCACGCGCGGCAGCATGACGTGCACGACCACGTCGCCGAGATCGACCAGCACCCATTCGGCCTCGCGCTCGCCTTCCACGCCCAGCGGCATGACGTCGAGATTCTTCGCGAATTTGACCACTTCGTTGGCGATCGACTTGACGTGGCGGGTCGAGGTGCCGGAGGCGACGACCATGAAATCGGTAACGCTGCTCTTGCCGCGCACATCGATTTCGACGACATCCTTGGCCTTGAGTTCTTCGACCGCAGCGTGGACCGTCTTGAGCAGGAGTTCGATCGGCGGCGGCGGGTTCGGCAGCTGGGTCTTGATGACTTGGGCTTGACTGGTCAAGAGGATGCGGCTCGTTAATACGGGAGATGTGCCGGGATTATACCGAAGGGCCATGCGACAGCGTGCGGATCGCGCGGCACAGACGCGCCGGCCCGGATCGGGCCGCCCTGAGACGGCCCGCAACGGCCGCTCAGACCACCGCTCCGCGCTGGATCGGAACCCCGTACAAACCATGGCGTTCGATGTAGGCGGCCACCGGCGCCGGCACGAACGGCTGCCAGGCCTGGCCGGCGGCGATCAGCTGGCGGACCTGGCTGGCCGATTCGGCATACAGCGGCTGATGGAGGCGATAGACCCGCCCGGCCGGCGCGCCGCGCAAGGCGTCAACTTCGGTCGTCTCGCGATTGGCTGCGATGGCCTCGACGCGCTCGTGGTCGAGCGGGCTGCCGGGACGTTCGGCGACGACAAAATGGGCCAGCTCGAACAAGGCCTGCCATTCGCGCCATTTGGGCAGGTCAAGAAAGCTGTCGGCGCCGACCAGCAGCGCCAGCGGTTGCTCAGGGCCGACTTCGGCGCGGATTTCGCGCAGGGTCTCGACGCTGTAGGACGGGCCGTCGCGGCGCAGTTCGCGGCGATCGACAACCAGATCGTGCTCGCCCGCCACGGCCAGGTCCAGCATCCGCGCGCGGTGTTCGGCGCTGGCGCCGGGCGGCGCGCGATGCGGCGGATCGGCGGCCGGCATCAGCCGCACCCGCGCGCTGAGCGCGTCGCGCGCGGCGCGGGCGATGGCCAGATGGCCGTCGTGGATCGGATCGAAGGTGCCACCGTAGAAAACGAGCAGACTCATGGCCGCACGCGGCTCAGACGGCCGAAACCGAGAGCAGGCGCAGCGCGCGCGGCTCGGCCACCGCCAGCAGCAGGCGCTCCAGCGCCACCCAGGCGTCGCCGGCTTCGCGGCCCTTGGCCATGCGATCGACCCGGCCGGCCTGGGCCAGCAGGCCTTCCCAGCGGCGCGCGTCGTGACGCTGCAGGGCGCGGCGGTACATGGGCTGCTTGGAGTCCCAGATCCGCTGCGCTTTGAATTCAGAAGCGATATTGCCGCCGCGCGCGGCGACCCGCGCCAAGGCGGCGGTGCGCTGCAATTCCATCACCACCATGCCGAGCAGGGCCGGCACCGCCTCGCCCTCGGCGCGCAGGCCGGCGAGCATGCGCGAGACTTGCGCGCCCTGCCCGTTCATGGCTGCGTCCAGCACCCGGAACACGTCGAAACGCGCGGCATCGGCGACCAGCGCCTGCATGCGCTCGACGCTCAAGGTTTCGCCGTCGGACAACAGCGCCAGCTTGTCCACTTCCTGCGCGGCGGCGAGCAGATTGCCCTCGACCCGGTCGGCCAGGCTCTGCACCGCGTCGCGATCGGCGCGCAGGCCGCGCGCGCGCAGGCGGCGTTCGATCCAGTCCGGCAGTTCGTGCGGCTTGATCGCCCAGGCCACGGCCACATGCCCGACCTTGGCCACGGTTTCGCTCCACTTGCCGCCGTGCTGCTTGCTCCATTCGCCGGCGGTGATCAGCAGGCTGACATCGCCCGGCGGATCGGCGCAGAAGTCGCTGATGACCTCGGCGCCCTCCTTGCCCGGCTTGCCGGTGGGCAGGCGCAGTTCCAGCAGGCGCCGGCTGGCGAACAGGCTGGGGGCGCGGAACGAGGCCGACATCGCGTTCCAGTCGGGTTCGCGCTGGTTGCCTTCGGCTTCGAAGATTTCGCGCTCGGCGATGCCCTGCTTGCGCGCGGACGCGCGCACCGCGTCGGCGGCTTCGAGCACGCGCAGCGGTTCCGGGCCGGCGATCAGATAGACCGGACGCAGCGCTTCCTGGTCGAGCTGGGCGAGCAGGCGCTCGGGCGTGAGTTCCATGGCGGCAGGCTAGCGCCGGCGGGACGGATGCGGCGGACGCGAGCGGCTCAACGCCGTTCGCTGACCGCGCCGACCCGGCGCAGCACCGCGGCGCTCATCTCGCGGCGCATTTCGCGCATCAGGATTTCGCGCTCGCCTTCGGTGCCGATGGCGTTGGTCGGGTTGGACACGTAGTCGCGCGACAGCTCGATGCTCTGGCGCGGGACCAGCGCCTTGCCGTCGGCCTTGCGCAGTTCGAACACCACCGCGTAGCGCAGGCTGTATTCCTGCACGCGGCCGAGTTCGTCGAGCGCGGCCGGGGTGTCGCCCCAGCGCTCGGACAGCAAGTCGAGGACGGCGACTTCGCTGGAGTCCGGCTGCGCCGGCACGGCGCCCGCGCGGGTCAGGGCCTGGGCCAGCGATTCGGCCAGCGGGCTGTAGCGGTCGGCCGAGACCACCCGCACCGGACCGAGGTCGGGCGGCAGGACCAGGGCTTGGCGCAGCTGGAATCCGCAGGCCGACAGGGTCAGCACGAGCGCGGCGAGCGACGTGCGGGTAAGAAGGGAGCGAGGCGTCATGGGCGAAGTCTGGACGAGGCGGCTGCGGGCATCAATAGGAAGACTGAACCGCGCGGGGCCCGCACGATGCGAACTGGCGCGGCGATGCGCGCGGGATCACGCAAAGGCGGCAAGGCCGGCGACCAGGCGCACAGATCGCGCGCAACGCCGGTCAGTAGCGCAGTTCGTAGCCGGCGAACAGCTCCTGCGCGCTCTGCGCGCCCGGCAGCGCCAGCAGGCGCTGGTACCAGGCCTCAAGCGCCGGCCAGCGCTGCGCCCAGGACTGCATGGCGACGCCGGCGTCCTGCGCCCAGGGCTCTTGCGTGAAGCACAGATAGCCCATGCAGGCCACATCGGCGATGGTCGGCGCCGGCCCGGCCAGCCACGGCGTCAGGCTCAGTTGCTGCTGCAGACGGTCGAGATCGGCGGTGGAGCGGCGGTCGTACCACGCCAGCACGGCCGGGTCGTAGCTGCCGAACTGGCGGCCGTAGCGCGAATGGGCGAGGTTGAGGCTGATGCGGTTGGCTTCCCACGACAGCCATTCGCGCACATGCAGGCGCTGTTCGGTGTCGGCGCCGTCGAAGCGGCGCATGCCCTCGCCCAGGGCGTCCTGGCGGGTGGCTAGGTAGTCCAGGATCACGTTGGACTGGCACAGCACCAGATCGTCGATCAGCAGCACCGGGATTTCGCCGTGCGCGGCGAGGTCGCGGAATTCCTGCGAACGCTGGTCGCGCGGGATGCGGATGTTGACGTGGCGCTGTTCGAAGTCGATGCCTAGCAGGCGCAGGGCCAGTGCGGCTTTGTAGCTGAAGCCGGAGTCGGGGTGGCAGTAGAGGATTGCGGGCATGGGGGGCTTGATCGATTGAGGTTTGGGGGTAAAGAGCAAATCCCCCCTAGCCCCCCTTTTTCAAAGGGGGGAATGCTTCGGGTGGGGGTGGTGCGAGTTGGATAGGACGTCGCCTCGGCCGCATCGTCAGCCTGCGCAACCACCGCAGCACCGTGCTTGTCTTCCCCCTTTGAAAAAGGGGGACCGAGGGGGATTTGCTTTTAAGCCCCGAAGCTTACGAAGCAACGATATTGACGATCTTCCCCGGCACCACGATCACCTTGCGCACGGTCAGCCCTTCCATGTACTTGACCACGTTCGGCTCGGCCAGCGCCAAGCGCTCGACCTCATCCTTGGGCAGATTCACCGCCACCTCGATGGTACCGCGCAGCTTGCCGTTGACCTGCACCGCCAGGGTCACCGAATCGCGCGTCAACGCCGAGGGATCGGCCTGCGGGAACGCCAGGTCTTCCAGCAGAGTCTCGCCATGCCCCAACACCTGCCACAGCGCGTGGCTGGTGTGCGGGGTGATCGGGTTGAGCAGCAGCACGATCGCCGTCAAGGCTTCCTGACGCAGCGCGCGGCCGTTGCCGCTGGCGTCGTCGAACTTGGACAAGTGATTGTGCAGCTCCATCACCGCGGCGATCGCGGTGTTGAAGCTGTGGCGATGGCCGTAATCGTTGCCGACCTTCTGGATCGCTTCGTGCAACTGCCGGCGCAGGACCTTCTGCGCGGAATCCAATGCCGCCAGATCGAGCGCCGGCGCCGCGCCGTCGGCGACGTGCTTGTGCACCGACACCCACACGCGGCGCAGGAACCGCGCCATGCCTTCGACGCCGGCTTCGTTCCACTCCAGCGACTGGTCCGGCGGCGCGGCGAACATCGAGAACAGGCGCACCGTGTCGGCGCCGAACTTGCCGACCATCAACTGCGGATCGACGCCGTTGTTCTTCGACTTGGCCATCTTCTCGATGCCGCCGATCTGCACCGGCTCGCCGTCGGCCTTGAGCACCGCGCCGGTGATGCGGCCGCGGTCGTCGCGCTTGATCTCGACATCGGCCGGGTTGATCCAGTCGAAACCGCCGTTGGGCAAGGTGCGGTAGAAGGTCTCGGCGATCACCATGCCCTGGGTCATCAGGTTGGTCGCCGGCTCATCGCTGTCGACCAGGCCCTGGTCGCGCATGAGCTTGTGATAGAAGCGGAAGTACATCAGGTGCAAGATCGCGTGTTCGATGCCGCCGATGTACTGGTCCACCGGCGTCCAGTACTTGGCGCGCTCATCCACCTGCTGGGCCGCGCCCGGCGAGGTGTAGCGGGCGTAGTACCAGCTCGACTCCATGAAGGTGTCGAAGGTGTCGGTTTCGCGCTCGGCCGCGCCGCCGCAGTTCGGGCAGGTGGTCTTGCGCCACTGCGGGTCGGCCTTGATCGGCGAGGCCACGCCGCTGAATTCCACGTCTTCCGGCAGCACCACCGGCAACTGGTCTTCCGGCACCGGCACGTCGCCGCACTTGGCGCACAGGATCACCGGGATCGGGCAGCCCCAATAACGCTGGCGGCTCACGCCCCAGTCGCGCAGACGGAAGTTGACCCGGCGGTTGCCGCGGCCTTCGGCTTCGAACCGCGCCGCCAGCGCATCGAGCGACTGCTGGAAATCCATGCCGTCGTATTCGCCCGAATTGACCAGCCAGCCGCGCTCGGTCCACGGGCCTTGCTCCTGGATCGAAGTCTGGAACTCCTCGACCACCTGCACCGCGGCGCTGGTTTCGTACACGTCCACCGACGGCGCGCTGCCCAGCGCGCTGCTCATCGGGTCCTTGTGCGTGACCATGTCGCCGGCGATTTCCGCCAGCGCGTCGCGCACCGCGTCGGGCACGATCACGGTCTTGATCGGCAGGTGATAGCGCTTGGCGAATTCCCAGTCGCGCTGATCGTGGCCGGGCACGGCCATGACCGCGCCGGTGCCGTAGTTCATCAGCACGAAGTTGGCCACGTACACCGGCACTTCTTCGCCGCTGACCGGGTGGATCGCGCGCAGGCCGGTGTCGCGGCCGCGCTTCTCCTGGGTTTCCAGTTCGGCTTCGGACACGCCGCCCTTGCGCAGCTCGGCGATGAAGGCGGCCAGATCGGCGTCGGTCTGCGCGGCATGCGCGGCCAGCGGATGCTCGGCGGCGATCGACACGAAGGTCGCGCCCATCAAGGTGTCCGGACGCGTGGTGAACACGGTCAGCGGCTGGACCGGGTTGCCGGCTTCGTCGCGCACGTCGAAGCGGATTTCCAGGCCTTCGCTGCGGCCGATCCAGTTGCGCTGCATGGTCTTGACCGCATCCGGCCAGCCCGGCAGCGTGTCCAGGCCGTCGAGCAGTTCCTGCGCGTAGTCGGTGATCTTCAGGAACCACTGCGGGATTTCGCGCTTCTCGACCAAGGCGCCGGTGCGCCAGCCGCGGCCGTCGATGACCTGCTCGTTGGCCAGCACGGTCTGATCCACCGGATCCCAGTTCACCACCGAGTTCTTGCGATAGGCCAGGCCCTGCTTCATCAGCCGCACGAACATGCGCTGCTCGTGGACGTAGTAGTCCGGCGTGCAGGTGGCGAATTCGCGCGACCAGTCGATGGCGTAGCCCATCGTCTTGAGCTGCGCCTTCATGTGGGCGATGTTGGCGTAGGTCCACTTCGCCGGCGCGGTGTTGTTCTTGATCGCGGCGTTTTCCGCCGGCAGGCCGAACGCGTCCCAGCCCATCGGCTGCAGCACGTTGAAGCCGGTCATGCGCTTGTAGCGGCTGATCACGTCGCCGATGGTGTAGTTGCGCACGTGGCCCATGTGCAGCGCACCGGAGGGGTACGGCAGCATCGACAGGCAGTAGTACTTGGGCTTGTCCGAGCGCTCATCGACCTCGAACGCGCGCGTGCCGTCCCAGAAACGTTGCGCGGCGGCTTCGATCAGGCCGGGCTCGAAGGCCAGGGGATCGTTCTGGGGGTCGTTCGGGGCGGGGGCGGCGTCGGACACAGGCAGGTAGTGGCGATGGGACAGGACCGGCAAGCCTACCGCAGCGCACAAAAGCCCGCCACGCACCGGCGCCGGTCGATGGGCGCGATTCCGCGATCCGGGCCCGCTTTGGCCCGCGATCGTGCCGCGGGGATCACGCGCGGCGAGGCTATCGGCAGGCGAAATCGCCGTGCGTTCATTCCGCGACCCGGAGCGCGGTCGGCGCTCCGGGTCGCAACGGGCGATCGCCCGGGGACCTCAACTCACACGCAAACGCGCGCGACCGGCCGGCCGGTCTTGTCGTAGATCACCTGCTCGCTCTTGCCCACCGGGCAGGGTTGGGGCAAGGGCTTGAAGATGTCGGAGCTGGCGATAACGCCGGGCGCCGACGCGGATTTACGCTCGGCCGCGTTGACGGCGAAGGACAGAACGCAGGCGGCCACGATCAGGGCCGGACAGATCAACTTGCTCATAAAAGAATCGACTCGCTGTGGCGAACCGGACAGACGTGGCGATGGCCTGGAACCCCCGGTCCGTAATGGCTCCCTGCCGGCGCCCACCTTGCGCAGCCCCGGCCGCGCTGGCAACCGCCCGCAACCGCCGCGGCGAGGTTTTTTGGCCAACCCGGTTACGGAATCGGGATCGCGCCTGGCCGGCGGCGCTTGGGCCGCCGACCATACGCCGGCGTTTCAGGCCGGCGGCCGTTGGCGGGCAAGGCCGCGACAGCCCAACCGCCCGGCCGGTCACTGGTTGTTGGAGCAACTCCAGTCGATGCCGAGGCAGTTGGAAGGCAATTACAGCGGCGTCGGCTCGCGGTCGCGCGTGCAGACCCAGACGATCCTGCCGTCCGCGCCGGTCGCCGGCAGCGCGGTCTCGCCGGCGGGACACACCACCGGCGGCTGGCGGTTGGCGCGATCGGTGCCGTTATTGCCTTCGCCGCCTTCGCCGGCCGCGAAAGCGCAGGTGCTGCACAACGCGAACAGCGCTGCGATGAGGAATCGGGTTTTCATGCGTGGCTCCTTGATCGAATCGGGTGCGGACATCCGCGGATTCGGGCCGAAAGCGAGCGCGCAACCGCGCTCGCCCCGCCCTGCGGCAAGACTCGGGATTCGCGCGGGATCCGGCTCATGCCGCGCCGTCATCGCCCGATAGCGGCCCTCGCCGCCGCGGCGCGCACGCCGACTAGTACGTTAGTCACGTTGACCCGTCGCCGGCCCGGCTTGCATGCTGCGACGGCTTCGGCAGTCGCGCAGGGGCCTGTTCGCGCGGCTGCGCTGGTCGATGCATATCGCGATTCGTCCTGCGCGCCGCGCGGCGAATCTCCGGGCGCCCACGCCCGCACTCAGCCGGAATTGCTCATGACCCGCCTGTCCGTCGCCGTATCGATCGTTCTCGCCGCCAGCACCGGCGCGCTCGCCGCGCCCGTCCACGCCGCCGTCGCCGCCGCCGAGCCGGTGGCCTTGCAATGCGGACGCCTGTTCGACGCGCGCAGCGGGAAAATTCTGTCGGCGCGCACCGTGGTCGTGCGCGAGGGCAAGATCGAGAAGATCCTCGACGGCCGCAGCGAAGCGCCCGGCGCGCGCGCGATCGATCTGTCCCAGCACACCTGCACGCCCGGCTGGACCGATCTGCACGTGCACATGAGTTCGCAATCCAGCCCGCAGAGCTATTCGGAAGGCTTCCGCCTGGACGACACCGACTTCGCCTTCCGCTCGGTCGGCTACGCGAAGAAAACCCTGCTGGCCGGCTTCACCAGCGTGCGCGATCTGGGCGGCGAAGTGGCGCCGCACCTGCGCGATGCGATCAACCAGGGCCTGGTCGATGGCCCGCGCATCTGGGCGGCCGGCAAGTCCATCGCCACCACCGGCGGCCACGCCGATCCCACCAACGGTTACAACGACGCGCTCTCGCACCTGATCGGCCCGCCCGGCCCGACCGAGGGCGTGATCAATTCCATCGACGACGCGCGTCAGGCCGTGCGCCAGCGCTACAAGGAAGGCAGCGACGTCATCAAGATCACCGCCACCGGCGGCGTGCTCAGCTACGCGCGCTCCGGCGACGCGCCGCAGTTCACGGTGGAAGAAGTCAAAGCCATCGTCGATACCGCGAAGGACTACGGCTATCGCGTCGCCGCGCACGCGCACGGCACCGAGGGCATGAAGCGCGCGGTGCTTGGCGGCGTCACCTCGATCGAGCACGGCACCTACATGGATGCCGAGGTCATGTCGCTGATGAAACAGAAAGGCACCTGGTACGTTCCGACCATCTACGCCGGACGCTTCGTCGCCGACAAGGCCAAGATCGAGGGCTACTTCCCCGAAGTGGTGCGGCCCAAGGCCGCGCGGATCGGCGCGCTGATCCAGCAGACCGCGGCCAACGCGTACAAGAACGGCGTCAAGATCGCCTTCGGCACCGACATGGGCGTAGGCCCGCACGGGGATAACGCGCGCGAATTCCTGTACATGGTCGAAGCCGGCATTCCCGCGTCGGTGGCCCTGCAGGCCGCGACCATCCGCGCCGCGGAAGTGCTGGGCGTGGACGATCAGGGCGTGATCGAAGCGGGCAAGCGCGCGGACATCGTCGCGGTCAAGGGCGATCCGGTGGAGGACATCAACACGGTCATGAACGTCGATTTCGTGATGAAGGACGGACAGGTCTACAAGCAGGCGCTGTGAGCGCGTACTGACCGTCTGCGCGAACCATCCACGCCCGGCCGTCCTGCGGCCGGGGCGTTGTTTTTTGCGCTGCGCTTGTCCGCGGCGAGCCATGCGATATCGCGCGGCCGTTCCGCGAACGACATGCCGCTGACCGCCATCACGACGCCGGGCGATCACACGCCCCGAACGGCCGCGGTTCCGACCGAGTCCTCAGTTTGGCCAGCGCGACGGCATCGAACGCCGGCGCATTGCCGCGCCCGTGAGCGCGGTCACGGCGATCATGGCGACGCCGTGACATAAGTCATGAGACCGGACCACGTTCGCGCGGACCAACGTCACTCTCGCACCCACCCGGACCGTTCGCGCCCCTGAGAAAAGGAGTTCGCATGAAATCCTGGTCGTTGATCGCCGCGCTCGCCGCGGGTTGTTTCGGTTTCGCCGCAGCGTTCACCGCCACACCCTCGCAGGCCGCGGGGCGATGCCCGTTCTGCCAGGAACGCCTGGATATCTGCCTGGAGCACGCGACCACGCCGGCGCGCGAGGCCGCTTGCCAAGCTTCGTTCGATCGATGCCTGGTGAGCGCCTGCCCCTGAGCCGATGCCAAGTTTCGCCGTTGCCGCAACAAGGCCTATGCGGAATTCGTTCCGCGATGGGCGCCGGTCACGACTGGCCTTGTTGCGGCATCGGCACCACTCCCGCGGCGACCGCCGCCGCATCTTCCAAGGAATGACCGATGCACATCGCATGGCAGCGCAGCACCCTTCTGGCGATCGCGATCGCCACCGCCGCTTTCGGTTTCACCGCCACGCTGCGGGCCAGCGAGCCTTGCGACTGCGAGGCGCAGCGCCAGCAATGCATCCTCGATAATCAGAACAACTGGCCCGGCCCGCAGTTGGAGTGCGATGTGATGTTCCGCATGTGTCAGCGCAGGACCTGCGCGAGCTGATCGCCCGCGCGTTGCGACGCAAGCCGGGTCGGGTTCGCGTGCCGCGCCACCCGACCGCGCGCGCTCATCCCGACGATCCGCGCCGCGGCCACGCCGCGGCGACATAGGCCGCCAGCCACGCCAGCAGCGCCACGCGCTGCGCCGGCGCCGACGGCGCCACGCGCAGATCGGCCAGGACGATCGCCAAGCACAGCACCGCCGCCGAGGCCAGCGCGATCGCGCCGAAACGCCGCCATGCCGGCGTGCCCAGCGTCGCCCGCGCCAGCAACAGCGCGCCCGGCACGAACGCCAGCCACCACAGCAGCCACGCCAGCGCATGCAGGCGGCTGGCCTGCGCGTCCAGATCCTGCGGATCGAGCGACGCCACGCCCTGAGCCGCCCAGGCCAGCGCCGACCACAGCCACAGCCACGCGCCGATCCGCGCCGACGCGCCCCGCGCCTGCAGGGCATCGCGTAATCGCCACGCGATCCAGGCCAACACCAGCCCCGGGCCGACATAGGCCAGCAGATTGAACGCCAGCGCGCGCTCGATGCCGCGCGCGCCGAGCAAACCCGGCGGATGCAGCCATTGCGAATAACCGTCGAGCGCCGCGCCGAAACCGAGCAACGCCGCCACGCAACACAGCGCCGCGGCCACGGCGAGCGCGCGCGCGCCGGGCGCGATCGCGGCCTCGCCGACAGTGGAATTCGCAGCCCCAGCGGCGGCCGGTTTCGATGAGCGTTTCATCGCGACATGCTAGCGTGCGCTGCCGCGGCGCGCGCCGGCCGGGCCACCGCTTGCCTGACGCGCGCATCGCCCCCACCTCGGGTTTCGACCCCGCACAGCCTCACGAGCCAGCCGATGACCGCACCCGCCAAACCCCACGTCTTCGACGCCACCGCCGACCGCTTCCAGGACGAGGTCCTGCAGAAATCGCTGACGACGCCGGTCCTGATCGATTTCTGGGCGGAATGGTGCCAGCCGTGCAAGACCCTCGGCCCGATCCTGGAAAAGCTGGCCGGCGAATACCACGGCGCGTTCGAACTGGCCAAGGTCGATGTCGAGGCCGAGCAGCAGCTCGGCGCCGCGTTCCAGATCCGCTCGATCCCGACCGTGTTCCTGGTCAAGGACGGGCAACTGGTGGACGGTTTCGCCGAAGCCCTGCCGGAAAGCGCGGTGCGCGAATTCCTCAAGCACCACGGCATCGAGCCGGCCGCCGCGCCGGTGGAAGAACCCATCGAAGCCGAAGTGCCCGCGCTCGATCCGCACGCCGAAGTCGTGCGCCTGCGCTCTGAGGTGGCCGGGCAGCCGGACAAGGCCGAACTGCGGCTCGATCTGGCCCTGGCCCTGCTCGACACCGGCGCGGCGCACGAGTCCGAACAACTGCTCGACGCCCTGCCCGCCAACCTGGCCACCGACGACCGCAGCCTGCGCGCCCGCGCCCGCCTGGGCTTCATCGCCGCCAGCAAGGACGCGCCGCCGGTGCCGACCCTGGAAGCGGCGGTCGCCGCACAACCCGAGGACCTGCAGGCGCGTTACCTGCTCGGTGCGCGCCTGATCGCCGCCGGCCGCGACGAGCCCGGCCTGGAGCAGTTCATCGAAATGCTGCGCCGCGACCGCGCTTTCCAGGACGGCCTGCCGCGCAAGGCCCTGATCGACGCGTTCCGGGTGGTCGCCGACGAAGACCTGGTCGGCAAGTACCGGCGCAAGATGTCCTCGCTGCTGTTCTGAGCCACCGGCGGCGCCCGGCCCAGGCCGGCGCGCCGCATCCGCGGCGGCCCGAATCCATCGAAGCCGCCTCGAGGCTTGACTATACGCTACCGTATGGCAGGCTAGGCACGCCTTCCCCACCTGCGCCTGCATGAAAGCCTCGACCCTGCGACACGGCCTGAACCTGTGGCCGCCGTTCCTGTTCTCCGGTATCCACGTCGCCCAGATCGCGCCCGACTACCGCCACGCCAGCGTCGAGCTGCGCATGCGGCCGTGGAACCGCAACTACGTCGGCACCCATTTCGGCGGCAGCCTGTTCGCGATGACCGACCCGTTCTGGATGCTGCTGGCGATGAACGCGCTGGGCCGGGACTACATCGTCTGGGACCGCGCCGGCGCCATCGAATTCGTCAAACCCGGCCGCGGCACCGTGCGCGCCCGGTTCGACCTGGACGACGAGGTGCTGCGCGAACTGCGCGAAGCCACCGCCGGCGGCGACAAATACCTGCGCTGGTTCGACACCGAGGTCACCGACGCCAGCGGCGAAGTAGTGGCCAAAGTCCGCAAACAGCTGTACGTGCGGCGCAAGCGCGACCGCTGAATGCCGCCGCGGGCGCGCCGCGCGGGACCGCTTTGAGACGCAAACCAACATTCGTTGCACGCCCCGGAAGTACGGCCGCCGCGCATACAGGCTTGTAAATAAAGGCATAGAAAAGTCACACTACGCGTCACGCGGGCACTGCCGCAGCGTTATGCTGCACAGTCGCGACACGGGGCCGCGAATGTCGAATGTCACACCGCAAAACGATGCAGTCAGCGCGCCGATGCCGGAGATTCCCGGCTACCGGTTGAGCCGGATCATCAACCACGGCGGCTTGTCCACGGTTTACCTGGGCGAGCAGATCGCGCTTGGGCGCGAAGTGGCGATCAAGATCATGCTGCCGCACGCGCTGGCCGACGAGGTCAGCCGCCGCCGCTTCGAAAACGAAGTACGCACCATCGCGCGGCTGGAACACCCGCACGTGGTCAGCATCCACGAAGTCGGCCGCACCCGCGACGGCCTGCCCTACTACGCCATGCCGTTCCTGCCGCGCGGCCATCTGGGCAAGCGCATCGAGCAGGGTTTCGCCCGCGGCGAAGCCGATGTCATCTCGATCATGGAGCCGCTGCTGTCGGCGCTGGAGTACGCGCACGCGCGCGGTGTCGTGCATCGCGACGTCAAGGCCGAGAACGTCCTGTTCGACGTCACCGAGCGGCCGCTGCTGGCCGACTTCGGCATCGCCCTGCGCCGCGGTTTCGGCGCGCGCATGACCGCGACCGGCCTGGCCGTGGGCAGCACCGCCTACATGGCGCCGGAGCAGGCGCGCGGCGAAGAAGTCGATGGCCGCGCCGATCTCTACAGCCTGGGCGTGCTGTGCTGGGAAATGCTCACCGGCCGCCTGCCGTTCGAAGCGCCCGATGCGCTGTCGATGGCGGTGATGCACGCGCAGAACCCGATTCCGAAACTGCCGCCGCCGCTCAAGCACTGGCAGCGCTTCATGAACCGCGCGCTGTCCAAGCAGCCCGACCAGCGTTTCGACGACGCCGCCGAAATGGCCGCGGCGCTGGCCGAGATCAAGCATCGCGGCGAAATGAGCGGCTTCGGCCGCATGATGAGCCACCTGCGTCCGCTCAAGCGCTGGGCCACGCCGGCCTGGGCCGGGCTGGCGGTGGTCGCCATCGCCGTGGTCACCATCGGCTTCGCTCTGAACCGGGTCGAGAAAGACGGCTTCTTCCGGGTCGATCCGGCCACCGCCGACAAGACCAGCGCGGCCGCCGCCGACAACGATCCGACCCAGGCGATGATGGCGCCGCTGCCGCAGGCGCCGCTGCAGGATTCGCTGCAGTCCGCGCGCACCTACATCGCGCAGGGACGGCTGGCCTCGCCGGCCGACGCCAACGCCTACAACAGCCTGTTGACCGCCTGGCATCTGGACAGCACCAATCCGGAAGTCGCGGTGGTGGTCAACGAACTCACCCAGGCCTTCGCCAACGAACTCGAACGCGATCTGCGCGAAGGCCGCGACCAGCGCGCGCGCGAACATCTGGTCAACGCCACCGCCCTGGGCCAGCAGACCGGCACCGCCGATTCCGAGGCGCAGCGCAGCCTGCGCGGGAAAGCCGAGCAGGCCTTGCAGGCGCGGCTGGAACTGGCCGCCCGCCGCGGCGACGGCGCCGACGCCGGCAAGGTGATCGCGCTGGCGGACGAATTCGGACTGTCGCGCGCGGCGTCCAGCAAGTTGATCGCCCAGGCCCGCGGCATCGCCGGCGACGGCAGCGTCGCGCGCGGTCTGAGCACCAGCGCGATCTCCCCGGCCGCCAGCGTCGCGGTGAGCTTCAACCCGCGTCCGGTCAGCCGCGGCGAGTACGCGCGTTTCGCCAGCGCCCATCAGCGTTCGCCAGCGCTGTGCCGCGAACGCGTGTCGCTGCTGCGGATGATCGCGCCGAAGGACTGGAAGGCGCCGGGCTTCGACCAGACCGAATCCGAGCCGGTGGTGTGCGTGTCGATCTCCGACGCCGAGGCCTACGCGCAGTGGTACAGCCAGCAGACCGGCCGCCGCTATCGCCTGCCGACCGCGGAAGAAGCCCAGCGCATGCCCGGCAGCAGCGGCCGCGCCTTGTCGATGTGGTCGGCCGATTGCGGCCGCAACTGCCAGCAGCGTCAGGTCGGCGGCAATTCCTGGCGCAGCGGGACGCCGCAGCGGCCGCTGAGCGCGGGGCGCGGGTACGACGACGTCGGCTTCCGCTTGGTGCGCGAGCGCTGAGGTAGGGCGCGGAGCGAATCCCCCGCGCCTTTGGTATTTCCGGACTTCGTAATGGCGCAAGGCGCCCGCCCCCTTTTTCAAAGTGGGCGACGAATAACGCGCTCGATCACCGGAGCAGCCCGCGACAATCGTCGCCCACTTTGAAAAAGGGGGCGAGCGCCTTGCGCAGCTCCCTGAAACGCCGTCCTCAACCGGCGCGGGGGATTAGCCCCCACATCGCACGAACCCACACCCGCCCCCGTCCCCTACAATCGCGCCCATGCGCTCGTCCAACCTGCAACGCCTGTTCCTCACCGGCCTTCTCACCCTGCTGCCGATCTGGCTGACCTGGGTGGTGGTCAAATTCGTGTTCGTGCTGCTCTCCGACACCAGCCGGCCGCTGATCGGGCCGCTGCTCAACAATCTCGCCACGGCCTCGCCGCAAGCACTGGGCTGGTTGAACGATCAATGGGTGCAGACCGCCATCGCCCTGGCCGCGACGATCGGCGTGATCCTGCTGTCCGGCGCGATGGCGCGGCGCGTGGTCGGCCAGACCGTGCTGCGCTGGTTCGAATCGCTGATCAAGCGCATCCCGCTGGCCAGCACCATCTACGGCAGCGCGCGGCAATTGCTCGACATCCTGCAGACCAAGCCCGACGGCACCCAGCGCGTGGTGCTGGTGGATTTCCCGCATAACCAGATGAAATCGATCGGCTTCGTCACCAAGGTCATGCGCGAGGAAGGCACCGGCCGCGAACTGGCCGCGGTGTACGTGCCGACCACGCCCAATCCGACCTCCGGCTATCTGGAAATCGTGCCGGTGGAACTGATCACTCCGACCGACTGGACCGTCGATCAGGCGATGAGCTTCATCATCTCCGGCGGCGCGGTATCGCCGGCGACGATTCCCTTCTCCGCTCCCGCCGCCAGCGCGGCGACCGATACGGATACTCCCGCATGATCCCTGCCCTGGTTTCCGCTTTGCGCGCGATGGCGGCCGCGACCGCGCTGCTGACCGGCGCCGCGCTCGCCGCGCCGGCCACGGCGCTGACGCCGCATCCGGTCAAGCTCGACGACGGCCGCAGCTTCACTCTCAACCTGCCCGCCAACCTGGACATCGTGCCGGTGGTGCAAGGCCTCAAGCGCGTGCGCTTCTTCGCCCGCAGCCCCGACGGCCGCCTGTTCGTCACCGACATGCACGATCTGAGCGACAACAAGCTCGGCCGCGTGTACGCGCTGGACGGCTGGGACGAGAAAACCGAGCGCTACACAAAGGTATCGGCGTATCTGGACAAGCTGCGCAATCCCAACAGCGTGGCGTTCTATACCGATCCGGCCGGCCAATCGTGGCTGTACCTGGCCAACACCGACAAGCTGCTGCGTTATCGCTATCGCAACGGCGACCTCAAGCCGTCATCGGAGCCCGAAGCGCTGGCGAGCTTTCCCGACTACGGCCTGAGCTACAAATACGGCGGCTGGCATCTGACCCGCACCCTGGCTTTCGGCGGCGGCAAGCTCTACGTCTCGGTCGGCAGCAGCTGCAATGCCTGTGTCGAGAAAGAAGACGTGCGCGCGGCCATCCTGCAGATGAATCCCGACGGCAGCAGCCGCCGCATCTACGCCAGCGGCCTGCGCAACGCGGTCGGCCTGCTGTACCGCGACGGCAAGCTGTTCGCGACCAACCAAGGTTCAGACCATCTGGGCGACCAGAAGCCGGACGAAACCATGTTCGTGGTGCAAGACGGCGCGGATTACGGCTGGCCGTATTGCTATTACAGCAACGGCAAGGTCGCGGCCGATCCCAAGTTTCCGCGCAAGAGCGGCTGCGCGAATGCGCCGAAGACGTTCTCGTATTTCCCGTCCCACGCTTCCGCGCTCGGCTTCGGTTGGTTTCCGGCGAGCGACAACGGCCAGTTGCGCGATGAGTACGTGGTCGCGCTGCACGGCGCCAGCAAGCTCGCGCTCAATCACGGCTACCGGCTGGTGCGGGTCAAGGCCGACGGCCGCAGCGGCGGCGACTTGGTCACCGGTTTCCTGGCGAACGGCAAAGTGCTCGGCCGTCCCTGCGACGTGCTGCGCACCGGCCGCGACAGTTTCCTGTTCAGCGACGACAAAAGCGGGGTGATCTACCGCGTGAGGCCGAAACGATGAGCGCCGGCGAATCCAGCATCCCCTTCGCCACCGGCGAAGGCACGCGCACCTTGCAGGATCGCTCGCTGCGATTGTTCATCGTGTTGTCGTCGTTCTTCTGCGTCAACGCGGCGCTGGCCGAGTTCATCGGGGTGAAGATCTTCGCCCTGGAAGACACGCTCGGGATCGCGCCGCTGCAATGGAATCTGTTCGGCCAGAGCGGCTCGCTGAACTTCACCGCCGGCACCCTGCTGTGGCCGGTGGTGTTCCTGATGACCGACGTCATCAACGAATTCTTCGGCCGTCGCGGCGTGCGCATGATTTCCTGGCTGGCGGCGATCCTGATCGCGTACGGCTTCTTGTTCGCCTTTGCCGCGATCGCGCTGGCGCCGGCCGGCTGGTGGGTCAAGGCCGCGCAGGCGCAGGGCGTGCCGGATTACCAGGCCGCGTTCGCGGCGATCTTCGGCCAGGGCATGTGGAGCATCGGCGGTTCGCTGGTCGCCTTCATGCTCGGCCAGCTGATCGACGTGGCGGTGTTCCATCGCATCCGCAGCGTCACCGGCGACAAGCACATCTGGCTGCGCGCGACCGGTTCGACCGCGGTGTCGCAACTGGTGGACAGCTTCGTGGTGCTGTACATCGCCTTCGTGCTCGGCCCGCAGCACTGGCCGATCCCGCAGTTCCTGGCGATCAGCTCGGTCAACTACGTCTACAAGATGCTGGCAGCGGTGGCGATGATCCCGCTGATCTATCTGCTGCGGGTGTGGATCCACGGCTACCTGGGCCATGCGCGGGCCAAGCAGTTGCAGGACGAGGCGGCGGCGGACTGAGCGGCGCGGCCGGCCGCGCGCCGGCCCCTGCCCGATCGCCGACGCGCGAAGGGTTGCGCGCGTAACCGCGCCGTTGGGCGCGCCGATCCGGCATCCGCGCGCATAACCCGCATCGCAGGCGCCGCCGCATGACCTTCGGCTCTTACGCCCGCCCGCGCCGCGCGCGAGCCTGCCGGTCCATCCGTCCGGATCGCCTGCGACATGACCGCTTCCTCGCTCCGCCCGCGACACCCGCGCGCCCGCGCGCGCTCGACCGTCTGCATCCTCAGCCTCGCCCTCGCCGCCACGCTGTGCCTGTCGGCGCCGGCCTTCGCCGCCGAACCGGCGCCGGCCGCGCCCAAGGTCACCGTGCAGACCAAGAGCCAGAAGCTCGACCGCCTGTACGAGCAGTACTGGGAAGAAAACCTCAAGCTCAACCCGTTGCTCGCCACCATGCAGGGCGATCCGCGCTACAACGACCAACTGCCGAACTTCGCCACCGCCGCGTTCCGCAAGCAGGACCGCGAGTTCACCCAGCGCTGGCTCAAGACGATCGAAGCGGTCGGCTCGCAAGGCCTGTCCGACCAGGATCTGCTGAGCTACGAGATCTTCGTGCGCAGCGCCAAGATCGACCTGGAATCCGACCAGTACCCGAACTGGCTGCTGCCGATCAACCAGTTCTACAACTTCGCCGCCAGCGTCGCCCAGTTCGGTTCCGGCACCGGCGCGCAGCCGTTCAAGACCGTGGCCGACTACGAAAACTGGCGCGCCCGCGCCGGCCACGTGCCGGCGATCTTCGATCAGTTCATCCTCAACAGCCGCGAAGGCGTCAAGCGCGGCGTGGTCCAGCCCAAGTCGCTGATGGTCAAGGTGCTCTCGCAGCTCGACGCGCTGATCAAGGACCGCGCGGAAGACACCTTGTTCTGGAAGCCCGTCGCCGGCCTGCCGGCCTCGTTCTCCGACGCCGACAAGGCGCGCCTGACCGCCGAATACCGGCGCAGCATCGACGGCGAGCTGATGCCGGCTTACCGCCGTCTGCGCGATTACCTGCGCGACGACTACATGAGACATGCGCGCGACACCGACGGCCTGGGCGCGCTGCCCAACGGCGAAGCCTGGTACGCGTTCAACGCGCGGCGCACCACCACCACTTCGATGAGCCCGGCGCAGATCCATCAGATCGGCCTGGACGAAGTCGCGCGCATCCACGGCGAGATGGACAAGGTCATCGCCGAGCTGAAGTTCAAGGGCACGCGGCCGGAGTTCTTCAAGTTCCTGCAGACCGACCCGCGCTTCGTGTTCAAGACCGAGGACGAACTGCTGGCGCATTACCGCGGTCTGGAAGCGACCATCAACGCGAAAATTCCCGCGCTGTTCTCGCTGACGCCGAAGGCGCCGTTCGAAATCCGCGCGGTCGAAGCCTTCCGCGCGCAGTCCGCCGCGGGCGGCTCGTACATGCGCCCCAGCGGCGACGGCAGCCGGCCGGGCATCTTCTACGTCAACACCTACGACCTGCCTACGCGCAAGACCTGGGACGCGGAGGATTTGTTCCTGCACGAAGCAATCCCGGGCCATCACTTCCAGCTGGCGCTGCAGCAGGAGCTCACCGACCTGCCGAAGTTCCGCCGCTTCGGCAGCGAGACCGCGTTCTCCGAAGGCTGGGGCCTGTACGCCGAATCGCTGGGCAAGGACCTGGGCGTGTACCGCAATGCCTACGACTACTTCGGCTATCTGCAGAACGAGTTGTGGCGCGCGATCCGCCTGGTGGTGGACACCGGCCTGCACAGCAAGAACTGGACGCGCGAGCAGGTGATCGCCTACATGCTGGCCAATTCGGCCGAGAGCGAGACCCAATCCACCGCCGAAGCCGAGCGCTACATGGCGATTCCGGGCCAGGCGCTGGCGTACAAGATCGGCGAGCTCAAGATCATGGAACTGCGCAAGCGCGCGGAGAAAGAACTGGGCGCGCGCTTCGACATCCGCGAGTTCCATGCCGAAATGCTCAAGGACGGCTCGCTGCCGCTGGAAATCCTCGACAAGAAGATCGACCGCTGGATCGCAGCGAAGAAGGCCTGAGCCGCGCGGCGGCGTCCGGCTGCGGCGCGAGCGCGGCCCATGGGAGCTGATCGAAACCCGCTGCGATTTGAAAGCCCCTCTCCCGCCCAAGCGGAGAGGGGCCGAGCCTGCGCGCCGGCGGACGCTTTGGAACTTGAGCCCTCACCCGACCGGCACCCGAGGGGAACCGGGCCGCCACGGTTGCGGCCCCCCTCACCACCCGCACAGCATCGGCGCTACGATCAGCCGGCGGGGCGCGCACAACGTGCCTCCCCGCAGCGTCTCACGCACCTGAGAGCCTCATCGGATAGCAACCGGATACGGCCGCCCAGCCGCCGTCCATCCGCCCAGACCGCCGCGCTGGAGGGTACAAAGCAGAAAAAATGTGACTGAAGCCGCATAATTGGGGGTTGCTGTGCCCACAGTCGCCGGCCCGGCCGGTGCTCGCCATCCCACTCAGCCACGGATTACGGATGTCTCCGATTACAGCGCTCCTGTTTCCGTTCACGCCCCGCGCCCCCCGGCGCGCGACCGCGTCCCGGGTCAAGACATCCCGCCGTTTCCTCGTTCTCGCGGCCCTGCTGTTCTGCGTTTCCGGCTTTGCCCAGGCGCAGGACTGGAGCTATCGCGTGCGCCCCGGCGACACCTTGTGGGACTTGGGCGCGCGGCATCTGAAAACCGGCATCAACTGGCGCCGGCTGCAGGAACACAACCGCATCGTCGATCCCTATCACCTGCCGCCGGGCACCAGCATGCGCTTCCCGATCGGCTGGCTGCGGATCGAGCCGGCCAAGGCGCGGGTGGTGGCGGTGCGCGGCGCGGTCAATGTGCTCGCCACCGATAAAACTCCGGCGCTTTTGGTCAGCGAAGGCATGCGCATCGGCATCGGCAGCCGCCTGGAAACCGGGCCCGGCGCCAGCGCGACCCTGGAATTCGCCGACGGCTCGCGGCTGATGGTCCAGGACAACAGCCGCGTGGTGTTCGACGAACTCAGCAGCTACGGCAGCACCGGCATGGTCGATACGCGCATGCGCCTGCAGCGCGGCCGCACCAGCAACCGGGTGATCCCGGCCAAAGGTCCGGCCTCGCGCTACATCATCGAAACCCCGTCGGCGACCTCCAGCGTGCGCGGCACCCACTTCCGGGTCAGCGCCGGCGACGCCGACGGCGGCGACACCGGCGCGATGGACGCGACCGAAGTGCTCGAAGGCAAGGTCCAGGTCGGCGCGCAGCGCGGCCAGGTGCTGGTGACCCCGGGCTTCGGTGCCGTCGCCGGTGCGGGCGCCGCGCCGTCGCAGCCGATCGAACTGCTGCCGGCGCCGACCCTGGCGCGCGCGGCGACCCAACTCGAACAACTGCCGGCCACCGCGAGTTGGGCCGCGGTGCCCGGCGCGACCGCGTACCGGGTCGAAGTGGTGCGCGACGACGCCCCGGAAGTGCTGCTGTTCGAAAGCCGGGTGACCGATACGAAGGTGCGCATCGACGACCTGCCTGCCGGCCGCCAGCGCCTGCTGGTGCGCGCGATCGCCGCCAACGGCCTGGGCGGCCGCGACAGCGCGCAAGTGTTCACCGTCAACGATCAACCGCTGCCGCCGCTGACCATCAGCCCGATCGACGGCCAGGTTCTGCATCAACCCAAGCCGCGCTTCGAGTGGGCGCGCGCGCAGGACGCCGAGCGCACGCGCCTGCAGATCGCGCGCGACGAGCACTTCGCCGAGCCGGTCGCGGACATGGAAGTCGGCGGCTTGCGCGCACGCCCCGAACAGGCCCTGCAAGCGGGCAGCTACTACTGGCGCGTGGCCTCGCGCGACGGCAACGGCCGCATCGGCCGTTTCGGCAACGCCTTGCCGTTCCAGATCAGCGATGCTCCGGTCGATCCCGGCCTGGAACCGCCGCAGGCGGCCAAGGGCCAACTGACCCTGCGCTGGCAGAAAGGCGAGCCCGGTCAGCGTTATCGTGTGCAGATATCGCGCAAGGCCGATTTCTCGCAACTGCTGTTGGAACAGGTGGTGGACGTGCCGCAGATCGAACTCAAGCGCCCCGGCGGCGGAACCTGGCACGTGCGCGTGCAGACCATCGAAGACGATGGCTACGAAGCGCCGTACGGCCCCGCGCAGGAAATCCGCCTGCCCTGCCGCCTGTGCTACGCCGGCGGTGCGGCCGGCGCGGTGCTGTTGCTGCTGGCCTTATGAGCCCCACCGCACTGTCCAGGCTGTTGCGTGGCGGTGCGGCCTTGTGCGCGGCCGGCCTGGCCGCGCTGCTGACCGTCAGCGGCGCCACCTGGCGCCTGGACGACTTCTTCTACGACCAGCACCTGTCGAACTGGGGCTACGTGCCCGACGACGACGTGGTGATCGTCGCCATCGACGATCGCAGCCTCAACGAACTCGGCCAATGGCCGTGGCCGCGCGACATCCACGCGCAGGTGCTCGATCGCCTGGGCTATGCCGGCGTGCGCGGCGTCGCCCTGGATCTGGTGCTGGCCGAAGCCGACCGCAGCGGCGACGACCACGACCTCGTCCTGGCCGCCTCGATGCGCCGGCTGGGCCGCGTCGCCCTGCCGGTGACCACCGCGCCGCTGCGCCAGAACGGCCCGCCGGTGGAAGTGCTGCCCACGCCGGTGATCGCCACCGCCGCCAACACCCTGGGCCACACCGACATCGAACTCGATGCCGAAGGCACCACCCGCGGCATGTACCTCAAGGCCGGCCTCGGCGATTCGCGCTGGCCGGCGCTGGGACTGGCCCTGATCGGCCTGGAACCGGGCGCCGCGCCCAACCCCTTGCCCGGGTTGCGCCGGCCCGCGCTGGTGCAGGGCTCGCCTTATCAATGGACGCGCGACAACTACGTGCGCATCCGCTTCGCCGGCCCGCCGGGCACCTTCGGCCAGGTCTCGTATTCGGACGTACTCAGCGGCCAGGTCCCGGCCGAACTGCTGCGCGGGCGCTGGGTGGTGATCGGCGTGACCGCGACCGGGCTGGTGCCGCGCTACCTCACGCCGATGTCCGACGACGTGCGCATGCACGGCGCCGAGTACCAGGCCAACGTCATCGAGATGCTGTTGCACAATCGCGCGATCGTGCCGCTGTCGCCGTTCTGGCAGGCGCTGCTGGCGGCGGCGATGCTGTTGGCGGTGGTGTCGCTGATGCTGCTGTCGCGCTTCCAGCGGCCGCTGCTGATCACCGGCGCGGCCGCGCTGTTGACCGCGGCCGGCAGCGTGATCGTGCTGCGCCTGGGCAACCTGTGGTTCCCGCCGGCGGCGACGATCGTGATGATCGCGCTGGCGTACCTGGCGTGGATGGTCGGCCATCTGCGTCACTGGCGCCGTGAAGCCAACCTGGACACCCTGACCCGGCTCGGCAACCGCCGTCGTTTCGACCACGTCCTGCAGCGCGAACTGGCCAGCGCCCGCCGCACCCGCGCGCCGATGTCGCTGGCGTTGATCGACGTGGATTACTTCAAGGCTTACAACGACTCGGTGGGCCATCGCGCCGGCGACAAACTGCTGCAGAAGATCGCCGAGATCATCGCCTCGCACGCGCGCCGCCCGCGCGACCTGGCGGCGCGTTTCGGCGGCGACGAATTCGCGGTGATCCTGCCCGACACCCACGTCGAAGGCGCCGCGCGCGTGGCCGACATGATCCTGGCCGACATGCGCAAGCTCGACGCGCGCTATGGCCAGGGCGAGGATCAGAAGGTGAGCCTGAGCATCGGCTTGTACACCTGCGTTCCGGGTGTGCACACGCACGTGCGGACGTTGTTCGACGGGGCGGATGCGGCGTTGTATCGCGCCAAGGAGAATGGGCGCGATCGGCGTGAGGCGGCGCGGTTGGGCGAGTTGTGATCGGGGCTTGAGCTCGGTCTTGTTGCGCCACTAACCGATACTGTTGCGATCGCGACGGGCGAACCGTTGCGGGGCCTTCGTTCAGCCATGCAGTTGCAGTTGCAGTTGCAGTTGCAGATATTTTGCTTCGGCTTCGGCTTCGGCTTTGCTGTGCGCTTCGACTTTGCCGTTGCCGTTGCTGGGCGCCGCTAGTAACTCGCGAGACCAGGGACACCCGGAGGGCGGCGCACATGGACGTGCGCCGGGTGCCACCTTGGGCAGGATGCCCAATGTGGCACCTGCCTGCGCAAGCATCGCACTCGTGGCTCTTGATTCGAAACAGCCAAAGCCCTTTCTTTGGTTACTTTCTTTGTGGCTTTGGACAAAGAAAGTGACCCGCCGCTCTATGGCGGAAGCGTTTAGCGTTTAGCGTTTGATCTTGCTCGAAGCTTCTGATCTTGCTTGATGCTTCTAAGAGCCCAACGATCCCTGATCGAAACAACCAAGCCTGCGCACTCCCTCCTACCGTCATTCCCGCGAACGCGGGAATCCAGGGCCTTTCGTGCGAGAACGCTTGAAGTCGCTGGATTCCCGCCTTCGCGGGAATGACGAGCAAAAAGCAGAAGCCTCAAGCAAGAGCAAGAGCAAGAGCAAGAGCGAGAGCGAGAGCAAGATCAAACGCCTAAAGCTTCCGCCATAGAGCGGCGGGTCACTTTCTTTGTCCAAAGCGACAAAGAAAGTAACCAAAGAAAACGCATTGACTGTTTCGAGTCAAAAGCCACGAGTGCGATGCCGACGCAGGCAGGTGCCACATTGGGCATCCTGCCCAAGGTGGCACCCGGCGCACGTCCATGTGCGCCGCCCTCCGGGTGTCCTTCGGTCTCGCGAGTTACAGGCGGCGCCAAACAACGGCAACAGCAAAGCCGAAGTGCACAGCGAAGCGAAGCCGAGCAAAGCAAAGCAAAGCAAAATCTCGGCAACAGCAACAGCAACAGCAGCAACAACAGCCACAGCGGCAACAGCAACGGCGATGCCGATAGCGACGGCGACGGCGACGGCGATCAGCAACATCAGCCGGCCGCCGAAACCACAAACAAAAAAAGGCCGGCAAAGCCGGCCTTTTTCTTCAGTCTCGATCAGCGCCGATCAATCAACCCGCGCTGCGATCCCGCCGCTGCCCCTGCTGAGCACCGGCACCCGCGCCTGCACCGCCACCGCGATGCTGCTTCGGACCGGCATGCGCATGACGCGGCGCCGGCTTGCCGTGCGGACGATGCGCCGGCTTGCGCGGAGCGTTGTTGCCGCGGTTGTTGCCGCCCGGAGCACCCGGACGACGCGCGCCCGGAGCGTCGGAACCCATGCGGATCGGACGCGACGGCTCGAAGCCGGCGACCGTCACCATCTCGATGTCGTCCTTCAAGATGCGCTGGATCTGACGCAGCAGACCGCCTTCATCCGGCGACACCAGCGACAGCGCCTCACCGGTCAGACCGTTACGGCCGGTGCGGCCGATACGGTGCACATAGTCTTCCGCGACCATCGGCAGATCGAAGTTGATCACCAGCGGCAGGCTCGGAATGTCCAGACCGCGCGCGGCGACGTCGGTGGCGACCAGCACGCGGGCCTTGTTCGCCTTGAAATCGCGCAGGGCTTTCTGGCGCTGCGCCTGGCTCTTGTTGCCATGGATCGCGACCGACTTCAGGCCGGCTTCTTCCAACTGCTCCGACAAACGGTTGCAGCCATGCTTGGTGCGGCCGAACACGATCACCTGATCGTTCGGGCGCGAAGCCAGGATCTGGATCAGCAGGTCGCGCTTGCGGCCGCCATCGACCGGATGCACGCGGTGCGTGATCGCGTCGGCGACGATGCTGTTGGAAGCGATCTGCACCTGTTGCGGCGAGCGCATGAACTCCAGCGCCAGCTGCTTGATCTGCGCCTCGAACGTCGCCGAGAACAGCAGGGTCTGGCGCTGAGGCGGCAGGCGGCCGAGGATGCGCTTGATCGCGGGCAGGAAGCCCATGTCGAGCATGCGGTCGGCTTCGTCCATGACCAGCATCTCGACCGCGTCGAGCTTGGCGCTGCCGCGCTCGAGGTGATCGATCAGTCGGCCCGGGGTGGCGACCAGCACGTCCACGCCGCGACGCAGCGCGTCGAGCTGCGGGCCCATGCCGGCGCCGCCGAAGATGGCGTGCACGTTCAGGCGCAGGTACTTGGCGTAACCGCGCAGGCTGTCGCTGACCTGCAGCGCCAGTTCGCGGGTCGGGGCCAGGATCAGCACGCGCGGCTTGCGCTGGGTGTTGCCCTGGGTGGTGGCCAGACGGTGCAGCAGCGGCAGCCCGAAGGCCGCGGTCTTGCCGGTGCCGGTCTGGGCGCCGCCGAGCAGGTCGTGCCCGGCCAGGGCCAGCGGGATCGCTTCGGCCTGGATCGGGGTCGGGTTGATGTAGTTCTGTTCGGACAGCGCGCGCAGCAGCGCGGGCGCAAGCCCAAGCGATTCAAACGTCATGTTGGAACTCCAGTGGTTCGCGGTGCGCCGACGCGCGCGGCCGAATGAACGGACGCGCGAACGAAGCGATCGCGTGATGACCCCAGCGTTCCCTTGAACCGCGCTGCGAGTATCTAAATTTGACGACGCCGGATGCTCCGGGCCGTGTCGGCGCTACGAAAGACGTGCGGGATAAAAAGTCGCGCCGGCGAATCCGAGAACTCGGTGCGGGGCGACAGGCAACCTGGGAAACGTACCCTTGCGGGAGGCAGCCGTGCGCTGAACGGCGCGAACTCTACGCGAAAGCGGGCAAAACCGCCAGTTGAGCTGGGCGGGAGGTGTTAGCGGGCGGTCATGTGGGCGGGGTTCGGGGGGCTGGGGGTGGGTCGATCGCTGAGTTTCGGGCGAAGCGGCCGTGGGTGGGTTCGGGGGCGAGAGTCATGCCACAGGGGCTCACGGGAGAAGGACGGCGCATGGGCTGGGCCTGGGCGGGGGTGACCGCTCCGGCAATTGGGCCGCGGCTTCATGTCGGCGGCAGATTCGATGCATCTTGCGGTTGCTAATTAACCAAATAGAAACCTGAAGTTGCAATTGTGCGCATCCTCCGTGCGGCTGTTCGGTACTACCTAGCCCCTCCTTCGCTTGGAGGCTGGCCCGCCCTCCTGCCCCGCCCCGGCTTTCGGCTATGACCCGGACCCCGAGGCCCGAGCCCCGCCCCACCCCGGGCTGTGGCTGTGGCCCTTACCGTTGCTGTGGCCCTTACCGTTGCTGTGGCCCTTGCCCTTGCCCTTGCCCTTGCCCTTGCCCTTGCCCTTGCCCTTGCCGTTGCCGTTGCCGTTGCCGTTGCCGTTGCCGTTGCCGTTGCCGAGATTTTGCTTCGCTCCGCTTTTGTTGTTGCCGGGCGCGGCTTGTAACTCGCGAGACCAGGGACACCCGGAGGGCGGCGCACATGGACGTGCGCCGGGTGCCACCTTGGGCAGGATGCCCAATGTGGCACCTGCCTGCGCAGGCATCGCACTCGTGGCTTTTGACTCGAAACAGCCAAAGCGTTTTCTTTGGTTACTTTCTTTGTCGCTTTGGACAAAGAAAGTGACCCGCCGCTCCATGGCGGAAGCTTTAGGCGTTTGATCTTGCTCTTGCCCTTGCTTGAGGCTTCTGCTTTTTGCTCGTCATTCCCGCGAAGGCGGGAATCCAGCGACTTCAAGCGTTCTCGCACGAAAGGCCCTGGATTCCCGCTTTCGCGGGAATGACGGTAGGTGGGAGTGCGCAGGTCGGGCTGCTTCGATCAGGGACGTTGGGCTCTTAGAAGCCTCAAGCAAGATCAAACGCTAAACGCTTCCGCCATAGAGCGGCGGGTCACTTTCTTTGTCCAAAGCCACAAAGAAAGTAACCAAAGAAAAGGCTTTGGGCTGTTTCGAGTCAAAAGCCACGAGTACGGTACTTACGCAGGCAGGTGCCACATTGGGCATCCTGCCCAAGGTGGCACCCGGCGCACGTCCATGTGCGCCGCCCTCCGGGTGTCTCTGGTCTCGCGAGTTACAAGCGGCGCCCAGCAACAACAAAAGCAAAGACAGGGCAAAACACAATCTTGGCAACGGCAACAGCAACAGCAACAGCAACCACAACGGCAACTGCACCCTCAACGGCAAAAGCCACCTCAGCCCTCGCCCCTCACAACCGCTTGCGATTATCCGAAGGCACCCGATCGATCAACTTGTTGTAAGGATCGAACCCCACCTCATACGGCTCGCGATCCACCACCACCGTCACCTTAGTCTCTGCCTGCGTCACCCGCCTGCGCTGCAACGACAACACCTGCTCATCGGCTTCCTTGCCCGACGGCCCGCGCGCGAACACGCCGACTTCGATCCAGTCGTCCACCGCGCCCTGCGTTTCCTTGCCCTTGCCGTCGGCGTAAAGCTTGCCCGCGTGCAACTGCATCGTGACCTCGTACTTGCCGTTGGCGAGCTTCTTCGACGACGCCGACACCACCCGGTTGTCGTAGAAACCGATCTTCTCGAACAAGTCGGTGATCAAGCCCTGCTGATCGGGCCGGGCCTCGGCGCGTATGTACTCCAGCAACTCGGCCGAAGTCGTGTACGGCGGCGACTGATAGCCCTTGTCTTGCAGGAAACGCTTCAGCGCGCGGTTGAGCGCGGCTTCGCCGAGTTCCTCGCGCAGCCGGTAGAACACCAGCGAGCCCTTGCGGTAGTGGATGTACTGCTGGTTCTCCACCCGGTACAGCGGCATTTCCTCGACCCGCTCGCCGCCGCGATCGGACAGGTAGCGGTCCAGTTCGTACTTGAGGAAGCGGCGCATCTTGGCGCGACCGTATTCGTGCTCCATCACCATCAGCGCCGAGTACTGCGACAGCGACTCCGACAGCATGGTCGAGCCCTGCACCTGCGCGCCGATCACCTGATGCGCCCACCACTGGTGCGCGACTTCGTGCGCGGTCACGTAGAACACGTAGTCGATCGCCTCCGGATCGCGCAGGTCGGCGACGAAGCCGATCGATTCGGAAAACGGAATGGTGTTGGCGAAGCTTTGCGCGAAGGTCGCGTAGCCCGGGAACTCGATGATCCGCACCTGCTTGTGCTGATACGGGGTGAAGTTGGCCTGGTAGTAAGCCAGCGATTTCTTCACGGCGGCGACCATGCGATCGACGTTGTACTCGTGCTTGGGATCGTAGTAGATCTCGATCTTGATGCCGCCCGGCGCCTCATCGCTGCGCACCTTCCAACGCGCCGACAAGTACGAATAGAACGGCAGCATCGGCCGGTCCATCGCGTAGTCGAAGCACTGCCGGCCCTCGCGCTGGTATTGCCTGCGCAGATACCCCGGCGCCAGCGCGATCTGGTCCGGCGCGGTGCACACCGTGGTCTTGAAGTCGATCCAGTCCGCGTCGTTGGCGATGTAGTGATTGGCGCGCGCAGCCTGATCCTCCAGCTTGGCCATGCGCTCCACTTCGCCCATGCCGCGTTTGCGCCGCTCGTTGCGATCGGTCAGCTGGCCGCTCTGGTCGTAGCCGAAGTGCGGGAACACCGAGGAATTGAAGAAGCTGCCGTTGCCGACCAGCGCATACTGCGAGGGCTCGTTGGCGAAGCCTTCCACCGCCGAGGACTGGACGAAATCCAAAGTGCGGCGCTCGCCGGGCTGCATCGGCCGGTCGAGCCGGTAGATGCGATAGCCCAGGCGCTCATCGTTGCGGATCAGCTTGCCGCCGCCGAATTCCAGGCGCTCGATCTTCGCCTCGGAATCGACCCTGATATGGAATTCTGCGATCGGCGCCGGATGCGGGTTGACCAGCTCATAGCGGCCGACGGCGCGCATGCGCAGGGTTTCCGGATGCAGATCGACCCGGTTGTCGACCGCGACGATGCGCGGCTGCGGCAGGTTCTTGTACTTTCCGAACTCGCGTTCGTACCGCACCTGCTCGTCCATCGTCACGTCCGACGGCAGGTAGTGGTTGAGCCTGTTGGTGTTCCAGTAAATCCAGGCGCCGGTCGCGACCCAGGCCAGCAGCACCGCGGCCAGGGCGATACGCGGCCGGCCGCGCAGGCGTTCGCGCGCCAGCCGCACGCGGTCGCGCCAGCCGGTGGACACCCCGCGCACCCAGAACGCCGCCGCCAGCAGCATCAGCGCGCCCAGCAGCGATCCCCAGTAACCCTGGAACCACAGCCGCGCGATCAGGAAATGGCCGTAGCCGTTCATGTCCGAATACGGCGCCGCCGGTGCCTGGGCGTAGTTGTAGAGGTTGTGATCGAAGTGCAGCAGGCCGAGCGAAGCCTGCACGATCACCACCAGCACGGTGAGGCCGTAGCCGATGAAGCGGTTGTTGCTCAACACCTGCAGAACCAGCGCCAATCCGCCCATCAGCACGAAGGGAATCGCGCCCAGCACCAGACCGCGCAGATACAGCATCGGTTCCAGCGCGGTATAGCCCTTGATCAACTGCAGCACCATCGCCGCGACGCCGCCGATGCACTGGAACACCGCCACCACCGCGATCAAGGTCAGGAACTTGCTCAGCAGCGGCAGCCAGTTCGGCACCGGCATCGCATCGACCACTTCGGCCAGCTTGGCGTTGCGTTCCTTGAACACCAGCTCGCCGGCGTAGAACATCGTCACCAGCACCAGCATGAAACTGAAACTGGCCTGCAATGCGATCACCATCAACGAGGTGGTCGGATAGGTCTTGGTGCCGAACATGCTCTGCATCGAGCTGACGCCGACCATGAAATTGGTGATCGCGAAGGCCAGCATGATCAGGAACGGCACGCTCTTGAGCACGCCGACCGTATCCAGGCGCAGCGACTGCAGGAACTGCGCGCGCACTGTCGCGGCGCCGAACGACGGCCGCACCCGCGGCGCTTCCACGCCGATGCTGCGCCGCGCCGGCGCCGCGGCCGGCTTGCGGCGGCGGCCGAACCAGGCCTTGCCGGTGCCGCTGCGCTGCGGTTTGAACAGGGCGAACGCGGCCGCGATCATGCCCAGGCCGACGCTGCCCCAGATCAGGCGGTTGACCAGCAGGAAGCCGCTGAACGCCGGCAACTGGCTGTTGAGCTCGACCGACGACCAGTAACGTATCGAGCGCTTGAACGCGGTGGTGCCGAACGGGTCGATCATCACCGCCAGCCACTCGTTGTCCAGGTCGGCGACCAGGGTGCGGGCGAGAAAGCGCAGTATCAGGAAGCCGATCACGCCCAGGTACACGATCAGCAGACTGCGCCCGGTCACCGCCAGCAGCGCCAGCAACGCGCCGATGAAGATCAGGTTGGGCAGCACCAGGACCGCGAAGCTCCAGATGTACGGCCACAGCGAGAACGGCCCGAGCCGCTCGGCATCGACCCACGGCATCGACGGCGCGATCAGCAGCCCGATCACGATCATCGCGTACACCAGCAGACACGAGGCGAGCGCGCCGCAGAAGCGGCCGATCAGGAAATCGCGCTTGCGCATCGGGCTGGAGAAGAACAGATCGGCCGTGCCCATCTCGAAGTCGCGCAACAGCGCGCCGGAGACGAACGCGGCGATCACCAGCATGCTGAGCACGCTGAAGGTGGCCAGGATATCGGCGATGGTGGTCGGCGCGTTGCGGTTGACGTTGCCGATGCCGCCGCCCATCTGCACCGCGTCGGAGCTGGCCACGGCGAAGGCCAGCAGGCCGAACATCGCCGCCAGCAGCCACAGCAGCGGCGAACGCAGTTGTTGCCGCAATTCGAAGCGGAAAAATTCCTTGATCATGATGACCGCCCCGCTCAGGCCGCGACGCGCGCGTGTTCGCGCAGGCGCTGGAAGTACACGTCTTCCAGATCCGGCGCGACGCGTTCGAAGCCCTCCTCGGGCGCATCGGCGCTGAACACGTGGATCACCGGCTGGCCGCCGACCAGGCGCGTGGACAGCACGGTGAAGCGGGTTTCGTAACTGGCCAGTTCCGACTTGGCCACCTGCTTGCGCCACACCTGCTGGTTGAGCGCGTCGATCGCCGCGTTGGGCTCACCGGTCAGCAGCACCTTGCCCTTATCGACGATGGCCATGGTCGGGCACAGGTCGGTGACGTCCTCGACGATGTGCGTGGACAGGATCACCGCCACGTTCTCGCCGATCTCGGCCAGCAGGTTGAGGAAGCGGTTGCGTTCTTCCGGGTCCAGGCCGGCGGTGGGTTCATCGACGATCACCAGACGCGGATCGCCGAGCAGCGCCTGCGCGATGCCGAAGCGCTGGCGCATGCCGCCGGAGTAGGTGCCCAGCTTCTGCTTGCGCGCGTTCCACAGGTTGACCTGATGCAGCAGCGCCTCGACCACTTCGCGCCGCTGCTTGCGCTGGCTCAGGCCCTTGAGCACGGCGAAGTGATTGAGCAGCTCCTCGGCGCTGACCTTGGGATAGACGCCGAAATCCTGCGGCAGATAACCCAGTTGCCGGCGCACGCTGTCTTTGTCGCGCAGCACGTCGATCGGCTGGCCGTCGGCGCCTTCCAAGGTCACGCTGCCCGCGTCGGCCTCCTGCAAGGTCGCCAGGGTCCGCATCAGCGACGACTTGCCGGCACCGTTGGGGCCGAGCAGGCCGAACATCCCGCGCGGGATGTCCAGGGAAATACCGTCGAGTGCGCGCACGCCGTTGGCGTAGGTCTTGGTGAGGTCGCGGATGGTCAGCATGCAAAGGGCTCCGTCGGTTCTATGCGCGGCTCGCAGGTCGGGCGGCATTGCGCTTATGGCCGATGCTAACGGCGAATCCCGCCGCGCCCAATGGGCGGTTGGTGGGCATGACCGATGGCATGGGGTATCGGATATGTATGCGGTATGCCGGGTTGGGTGATTCGAGCTGTGATGTGCGCGGGGAAAGCCGCGGGTTTCTTATGCGGCGGCTGCGCGTTCGCCTACCTGGCGGTGTGCTGGTGGGCAACGCTAATGAGCGCGGGGCGCGGGCCTGGGCGTGGCTGCGCGCGAAAGCACGCTGGGTATTCCGCTCTCTTCCATTTGCGGTGTTCCACTCCCTCTCCCGCTTGCGGGAGAGGGTTGGGGTGAGGGGTGAGCGCCGTAGGCGCGAGAGCTCTTGCATGGAGTTCTACCACTGCCCGCGCCCTCACCCCAACCCCTCTCCCGCGAGCGGGAGAGGGGCTCCAGATCTACATGCGCTCTGCACATGGCCTGCACGCGCCGACACGAACCATGGCCGTGTCGGTCGAGACGGCAGCCGCCGGCGAATTCGTCCGAACCAGTCACCTCCGCCGCGCCGCAGCAAACCACCGCCCCAGGGGAAAACACGATGCATACGATTCTGGTGATACTCGGCGGCTTCGTCCTGATGGCGCTATGCCTGCTCGGTGGCCGCATATTCGGCGGCGCCGGCGTGGCCTCGCTGATCGCCGGATTGAAGCTGTTCCTGCCGCTGTGGCTGCTGGGCGCCGGCATCAACATGTACATCGGCGTGGCCCGCGCCGGTTATTCGGTCGGCGAGGAATTGCCGATCTTCCTGCTGATCTACGCGATCCCGGCGGCGGTCGCCGGCTTGCTGTGGTGGCGACTGGCGCGCGGCTGAGACGCCGGCGGCCGATCCATCGCAACCACCGCGCGCATCGCTTACCGTAGCGAACGCGCCCCGACCCGAATCCGCCCATGACCCCGCCCCTGACCACCTTGCTGCGCATCCGCGAAGGCCACGCCAAGGTCGGCTACGCCGAACTGTTCTTCGATCTGGTGTTCGTGTTCGCGGTCACCCAGCTCTCGCACACCCTGCTCGAACACCTCACCCCGACCGGCGCGCTGCGCACCGGGCTGTTGTTCCTCGCGGTGTGGTGGCTGTGGATCTGCACCTCGTGGGTGACCAACTGGCTGGACCCGGAAAAAATCCCGGTGCGGCTGACCGTGTTCGGCCTGATGTTGGGCGGGCTGATGATGTCGTCGGCGCTGCCCGACGCCTTCGCCGAGCGCGGACTGGCCTTCGCCGTGGTCTTCGCGGCCATGCAGGTCGGCCGCAGCGCGTTCATGCTGTGGGCGCTGCGCGGCGGCCGCAGCCCGGGCAATTTCCTTAATTTCATCCGCATCACCCTGTGGTTCGCGATGTCGGCGGTGCTGTGGATCGCCGGCGGACTGGCCGAGCCCGAGTCGCGGGCGTGGTGGTGGCTGGGCGCGGTGGCGCTCGAATACCTGGGGCCGATCGCGTTCTTCCGTGTGCCCGGCCTGGGCCGCTCATCGCTGTCGGACTGGGACGTGGAAGGCGGCCATCTGTCCGAACGCTGCGGCTTGTTCATCATCATCGCGCTGGGCGAGTCGGTGCTGATCACCGGCGCGACCTTCGCCAAGCTCGAATGGAATCCCGTCACCATCGCCGCATTCTGCATCGCCTTTCTCGGCAGCGTGGCGATGTGGTGGATCTATTTCGACAGCGGCGCGGCGCGCGGCGAACACCGCATCACCCACGGCCACGACACCGCCAGCCAGGCGCGCCTGGCCTATACCTATCTGCATCTGCTGATCGTCGGCGGCATCATCGTGTGCGCGGTCGCCGACGAACTGGTGCTGGTGCATCCCGATCACGCCGAAACCGCCGGCGTGGCCGCGATCATCGGCGGCCCCGCGCTGTACCTGCTGGGCTGCGCGTTGTTCAAGTGGGTGACCAACACCCGCCGCTTTCCGCCGGCCTCGCATCTGGGCGGCTTGTTGCTGCTCGCCGCGCTGGCGCTGGCCGCCGCGCCGATGCATCTGTCGCCGCTGGTGCTGGGCGCGGCCACGACCGCGGTGCTGATGATCGTCGCCGGCTGGGAAACCGCGTCGATGCGGTATTCCGAAGCCGAACTCAAGCATTGAGGCAGCGCCCGCTCAGCCGCGCCCCAGTCGCCGCAGGGCGATGCCCAGGGCGATGCGGTAACTCGCCGCCAGATCGCGATTGATGACGATCGTCGCCATCGGCGCGGCGTGCGCGCGCAGGCGTTCGTCCAGGGTGGTGGCGCTGCCGTCGTGGACTTCGATGTAGGCGCTGGGCAACGCGTCCAGCGCCTGCCGCAGCGGTTCGGGCTGGGCCAGCGCCTGCGAGGCGAGTTCGCCCGGATCGATCAGCACGAACTCGGCGTTGCCGGCGCGCGCCGAGCCCAGTTGCGCGACGAACTCGCGCAGGCTCGCGCACGGCCGCACGTCCAGGCGCCGCCCGACCGCGGCCGCCAGCCGGCGCAGCCCGGCGTAGAAGTCCGCGCCCAACGGCGCCGAGTCGGAATGGGCGCCTTGTACGATCACGATGCTCACGCTTACCGCCTGTTGATGGTCCGGGCCGCAGCTTGCGGCCGGCGGGCATAAACGCGCCATTTCGCCGCGACACGGCGGCGTAAATTCTTCGCATAGCCCGCGCCGCCGATGCGGCGGCGGTCAGATCAACAAGTCTTCGTAGAACGCGCCGAACGCACGCTGCGGATGCGCGATCTGGATCTCCAGGATCCACAGGCCCGCCGCCGGGCAGGATTCGAATTCGCCCAGATCGCCGGCTTTGTAGATCGCGTGCGGAAAGTCGCTGACGCGGTGGCCCTGGATGTCGAGATTGAGAACCCAGCCCATCGCCTCGGCCTGCTCGGCCGCGTAGCGGTACAGCTCCGGGCCGCTCACGCGCTGGTCTTTCCAATAGCCGTGGACGCGATCGAACAAGGTCTTGGCCGCATCGGCGCAAGCGCGCATATCGGTATCGGCGCCGGTGACGAAGGTCGCGCCCGAATCGCCTTCGTGCCCGTCCCAGACCACGCCCATGTCGATGAAGTAGATGTCGTCCTCGCCCAGCACGACATCGCCGTCGGAGCGCTGACGGAAGGTCTTGAGAGTGTTGGCGCCGAAGCGGATCAGCAGCGGATGCCAGATGCGCGCCATGCCCAGGTCTTTCAGCACCGCCTCGCCGATAGTCTTGGCGTCCGACTCGCGCATGCCCGGACGGATCTGCGCGGCGATGCGGTCGATCGCCTGCCAGGTCATGGTGCGTGCGTGCAGCATGGCGGCGGGGTCGAAGGCGGGGCCTACGTTTTCTTTCGTGGTCATGGGTGCGAATGAGCGGATGCAGAGGCGGCGGATGGATTCTGCGCGCCGACGGTTCTCAGGTCGAGACCGAATCGCGCGCGACGATCAGGCTCCGTTGGCTGACGATTCGAACTGCACGTCCCCAGCGTCGTCCTCGCCGCCCAGACGGCCGTCGCGGCCCAGCGAGAACAGCACGAAACCCTTGCCGTCGTCGTCGGCGCGGTAATACACCGGCCGCTGCCACGGATCGGTCAGCTCCCACTCTCGCGCATACGGCCCGAGGCCGTTGGGCCAGGTCAGCTCTTTCAACGACAGCGGCAGCCGGCCGGTGTCGCTGCGGAATCCGTCGATCTTTTCGCCCAGGGTTTTGATTTGCGCCCGGGCCATGCTGTGATCGGTGCGGGTACAGCGCGGCATCATGAAGATATTCCACGCCACCGACAGCACCGCCAGCGACAACATCGAAATCGCGGCGATCTTCCACCCGCGCACGAAAGTCCGCTGCCGGCTGGACGGCATGTGCGTGGAATCGTCCCTGCTTTCGTCAGCGTCCATGTCCGCACCTAGACCTGCAAAGTCATCCCTGGCCGCGCCAGTTCCACCTTGACGCCGAAGCGCTCGCCGATCTCGCCGGCCAGCGCTTCGCGCGCCTTGTCTTCGCCGTGCACCAGCGCCAGCGGCGGATGGCCGGCGATCTGGCCGTACCACTCGATCAAGCCGTGTTGATCGGTATGCGCCGACAGTCCGCCGATGGTGTGGCGCTGCGCCAGCGCGCGCACGTCGCGGCCGTGGATGCGCACCCACTTCGCGCCTTCCACCAATCGCCGGCCGATCGTGCCTTCGGCCTGATAACCGACGAACACCACATGCGTCTGCGGCTTGCCCAGGTTGTGCTTGAAGTGATGCAGGATGCGCCCGGCGTTGGCCATGCCGGAACCGGCGATCACGATCGCGCCGCGTTCGAGCTGGTTGATCGCCATCGAGTCCTGCGCCGATTCGGTCAGCTGCAGATTCGGCAGATGGAAGGGATTGGGTTTCTGCTTCCACACCCGCACCGCGTCTTCGTCGAACAGATCGGTGTGGCGGTCGTAGACGGCTACCACCTTGGCCGCCATCGGGCTGTCGAGAAAAATCTTCCAGCGCCCGACGTTCCATTCGTCCCAATACTTGGCGAACCAGTACAGCAGTTCCTGGCTGCGGCCGACCGCGAACGCCGGGATCAGCACGTTGCCGCCGTCGTTCCAGGCGCTTTCGAGAATGCGCCCGAGTTCGAGGATGGTCTCGGCGCGGTCCTTGTGCAGACGGTCGCCGTAAGTGGATTCCATCAGCACCAGGTCGGCGCGATCGATCGGCGCAGGATCGCGCAGGATCGGCGTGCCCTTCGGGCCCAGGTCGCCGGAGAACACCAGCTTGCGATCTTCGGCGTACAGCTCGACCACCGACGAACCCAGGATGTGCCCGGCCTCGCGAAACGCGACCTCCACGCCGGGCAGAATTTCGCGGCGCGTGTCGTAGGCCAGCGGCTGCACGCGCTGCATGGTCGCTTCGACATCTTCGCGGGTGTACAGCGGAATCAGTTCGGGCTCGCCGTGCTGGCGTTTGCGGTTGCCGCGTTCGGCTTCGCTTTCGGCGATGGAGGCCGAATCCAGCAGCATGATCCGCATCAGGTCGGCGGTGGCTTCCTGGGCGTGGATGGCGCCGCGGAAACCGCGCTTGAGCAGCAGCGGCACGCGGCCGATGTGATCGATATGGGCGTGGCTGATCACCAGCGCGTCGAGCGCGGCGGCGTCGAAGGCGAACGGATCGAGATTGCGCCGTTCGGCCTCGGGACTGCCCTGGATCATGCCGCAATCGAGCAGCACGCGATGGCCGGCGGCCTCGACTTCGTGCAGGGAACCGGTGACCTCGCCGGCGGCGCCGTGGAAATGAACGCGCATGGGTGTGCTCCTGAGTGGACCGGCCGCGGTGGCGGCCGCGATCCAGGCGTCGAACTTAGCATGCGCGCGGCCGGGCTCCGGGTCCGGGCCGCGCCCTCGTTGCGCAACGGCTCAGCGCACAAATCGCAAGGCCGCCGGGCACCCCACATGACTGACGACACCCTTCCGGGCCTGCGAACCGGTCTATCGTCGGGGGATCGCGCTGGGGACCGACGACGACGGCCCGCAACGAGAGCCGCTGTTTCGTCATCTATCCCAAGTTCGCCCGGCCGGAGTGCGCCATGACCCGATTCGTCACGACCCGATTCAAATCCTCCCCACTGCTGCTGTCGCTCGCCATCGCCGCAGCCCTGAGCGCCTGCGCCAAGCCCGAAACGCCGGCGCCGGCGGCGAGCGCGCAAACCGCCGCGCCGCCCGCGGCCGCGCCCACGCTGAAGATCGACGAAAGCAAACTGCTGCAGCCGGTGCGCTTCGCCATCGGCGATCTGGACGCGTCCAAGAACGTCTGCGACGACCTCGGCCAGTACGTCAACGACAAATGGTTCGCCGCCAACGCGATTCCGGGCGATCGTTCGTCCTGGGGCGTGTCGGACGTGTTGGCCGAACGCTCGCTGGCGGTGCAGCACCAGTTGGCCGAACAGGCCGCCCAGGACGCGAACGCCGGCGGCATCGAGAAGATCGTCGGCGACCTGTGGGCCACCGGCATGGACGAGGCCAAGATCAACGCCCAGGGCATCGAGCCGCTGAAGAACGATCTGAGCGCGATCGCCGCGCTCGATACGCCGGAAAAGATCGCCGCCTATCTGCGCACTTCCGCCGCCGAGGGCCGCGGGGTGATCTTCGATTTCGGCGCCGAGGCGGACTTCAAGAATTCCTCGATGAACATGGCCTTCGCCACGCAAAGCGGCCTGGGCCTGCCGGACAAGGGTTATTACTTCGATCAGGACAAGCGCGACAAGCAGGCCGCGTATCAGCAGCACATCGCCAAGGTGCTGGAGTTGTCGGGCACGGCCGCGGCCGATGCGGCGGCGCAGGCCAAGGCGGTGATCGCGTTCGAAACCCGGCTGGCCAAGGCCTCGCTGTCGCGCGAGCAATTGCAGCGCGATGTCGCCTTGTACTACCAGCCCATCAGCCCGGCCAAGGCCAACGAGCTGACGCCCAACTTCTCCTGGACCGAGTTCTTCAAATCGCAGGGCGTGGAAGTGCCGGCGCAGTTCTCGCTGGCGATGCCGGACTTCCACAAGGAAGTCAGCAAGATGCTCGCCGACACGCCGGCCGCGGATTGGCAGGCGTATCTGCGCTATCACACCGTCGATGGCGCATCGCTGTATCTGAGCGATCCCTTCGTCGCCGAGCACTTCGAATTCCACAGCAAGGCCATGGTCGGGCAGAAAGAACAAAAGGCCCGCTGGAAACGCGTGTTGAACGCCGTCAACGGCTCGGCCGGCGAGGCGATGGGCCAGTTGTACGTGAAGGTCGCCTTCCCGCAGCAATCCAAGGCGCAGATGGACGCGCTGGTGCAGGGCCTGCGCACCGCGCTGAAGGCGCGCATCGAAAACCTGAGCTGGATGAGCGCCGACACCAAGAAGAAAGCGCTGGAGAAGTGGGCCAGCTTCACGCCCAAGATCGGTTACCCCGACAAGTGGCGCGACTGGAGCGGCCTGAAGACCGGCCGCGACAGCTACTACGCCAACGCCCTGGCCGCGGAGCAGTTCAACTACAAGTGGAACCTGGGCAAGATCGGCAAGCCGGTGGACAAGACCGAATGGGGCATGTCGCCGCAGACGGTCAACGCTTACTACAACCCGTTGCAGAACGAAGTGGTGTTCCCGGCCGCGATCCTGCAGCCGCCGTTCTTCGATCCCAACGCCGACGAGGCGATGAATTACGGCGGCATCGGCGCGGTGATCGGCCACGAGATGATTCACGGCTACGACGATCAGGGCAGCCGCTTCGATCCGTCCGGCAACATGGTCAACTGGTGGACGCCGGAGGACGCGAAGGGTTTCGCCGCGCGCAGCACCAAGTTGATCGAACAGTTCAACGGCTACGAAGCCGCGCCCGGCCTGCACGTCAACGGCAAGCTGACCCTGGGCGAGAACATCGCCGACCTGGGCGGCCTGGCCACCGCTTACGACGCCATGCGTCTGGCGGTCGGCGACAAGCCCGATCCCAAGACCGACGGGCTGACCCGCGACCAGCGTTTCTTCTACGGCTTCGCCACCAGCTGGCGCGATCGCTACACGCCGGATCTGCTCAAGGTGATCGTCAATTCCAACGAACACGCGCCGGCCAATTTCCGCGCGATCGGCGCGCCGTCGAATCTGCCCGCGTTCGCGGCGGCGTTCTCGTGCAAGGCGGGGCAGCCGATGGTGCGTGCTGCGGATAAGCAGGTGGTTATCTGGTGAGTTGAGAGCCAGTCGGCCTGATTCCCTCTCCCGCTTCGCGGGGTGAGCGGATGCGGCTTGCGAGCCGCTGGCTCGCGCGTCCGGGAACGCTCAAACGCCCAACGTTTGAGCCAGGGCGGGGCTAGGGTGAGGGCGCGCGAGCCGACACGCCCTCGCCCTCATCCGGCCCTGCGGGCCACCTTCTCCCGCCAAGCGGGAGAAGGCAACGGCCGCCCGAACCGCTGCATCGCGCTCATCCGATGCGCAAACCGGGCAAAACTGAACATTCCCGCGCCACCCCACATGACCTTCGACACCCTTCTCACGCCCGGATCGGGACTATCGTCCGCCCGGTGTCCCGGCCCGAGCCGCGTCAATCCGGCCCGAAATCCGCGACAATCCCCGTTCGTATCTCGCCAACGCCCTTCCGGCCGGAGCTCTTTGTGACCTTCAACAAACCGCAAGTCCTGCTGTTGTCCCTCGCCATCGCCGCCGCGGTGGCCGCCTGCGGCAAGCAGGAAACCTCCACCCCGGCCGCGGGCGGCGACGCCACCGCCGCCAAGCCGGCCGAAGCCGTCCAGTTCAAGCTCGACGAAAGCAAGCTGCCGCCGGTCAACCGTTTCCTCATGAGCGACCTGGACACCACCAAGGACGCCTGCACCGACTTCGGCGGCTACGTCAACGGCAAGTGGCTCGCCGCCAACGCCATCCCGGGCGACCGCACCTCGTGGGGCGCGTTCGAAATGCTCGACGAGCGCTCCGACGGCGTGCAGCGCCAGCTGGCCGAACAGGCCTCGGCCGACACCAAGGGCACGGGCGTTGAGAAGATCGTCGGCGACCTGTGGGCCACCGGCATGGACGAAGCCAAGATCAACGCTCAGGGCATCGAGCCGCTGAAGGCCGACCTGGGCAAGATCGACGCGATCAACAGCCCGGAAGCCATCGCTGCCTACCTGCGCGAAGTGTCCAAGACCGGCGACAACCCGCTGTTCGGCTTCGGCGCCGAAGCCGACTTCAAGGATTCGGCCAACAACATCGCCTACGCCTCGCAGGGCGGCCTGGGCCTGCCGGACGCGCCGTACTACACCGACGCCAAGTTCAAGGACAAGCTGGACGCCTACGAGCAGCACATCGCCAAGGTGCTGGAACTGGGCGGCGTCAAGCCCGAGGACGCGGCCAAGCAGGCCAAGGACGTGATCGCGTTCGAAACCCGCCTGGCCAAGGCCTCCAAGACCCGCGAGCAGCTCTCGCGCGACGTCTCGCTGTACTACAACCCGATCGCGCCGGCCAAGGCCGACGAGCTGACCCCGAACTTCTCCTGGACCAAGTACTTCGAGTCGCAGGGCGTGGCCGTGCCGAAGATGTTCTCGCTGGCGGTGCCCGGCTTCCATGAGGAAGTCAGCAAGATGATCGGCGAAACGCCGGTCGCCGCGTGGCAGGCCTACCTGCGCTTCCACACCATCGACGGCGCCTCGCCGTACCTGTCCGACGCGTTCGTGCAGGAGAACTTCAACTTCTACAACAAGACCCTGCGCGGCCAGAAGGAACTCAAGGAACGCGGCAAGCGCGTGCTCAACGTGATCGAAGGCCAGGCCGGCGAAGCGATGGGCCAGTTGTACGTCAAGGTCGCCTTCACCCCCGAGTCCAAGCAGCGCATGCAGGCGCTGGTCGAGAACCTGCGCCAGTCGCTCAAGACTCGCATCGAAAATCTCTCCTGGATGAGCGCGGACACCAAGAAGAAGGCGCTGGAGAAGTGGGCCAGCTTCACGCCCAAGATCGGCTACCCGGACAAGTGGCGCGACTTCAGCGGCCTGAGCACCGGCCGCGACAGCTACTACGCCAACGTCAAGGCCGCCAACGAATTCAACTACAAGTGGAACCTGGGCAAGGTCGGCAAGCCGGTGGACAAGACCGAATGGGGCATGTCGCCGCAGACGGTCAACGCCTACTACAACCCGCTGCAGAACGAGATCGTGTTCCCGGCCGCGATCCTGCAGCCGCCGTTCTTCGATCCCAAGGCCGACGACGCCACCAACTACGGCGGCATCGGCGCGGTGATCGGCCATGAGATGACCCACGGTTACGACGACCAGGGCTCGCGCTTCGGACCGACCGGCAACATGGAAGTGTGGTGGGCCCCGGCCGACGCCAAGGCGTTCTCGGGCCTGACCGCCAAGCTGATCAAGCAGTTCGACGGCTACGACGCCGGCAACGGCCAGCACGTCAACGGCACCCACACCCTGGGCGAGAACATCGCCGACCTGGGCGGCCTGGCGACGGCGTATGACGCGATGAAGAAGGCCGCGGGCGACACGCCGGACCCGAAGACCGACGGCCTGACCCGCGACCAGCGCTTCTTCCTCAACTGGGGCACCGTGTGGCGCCGCAACTTCACCCCGGAAGAGAAGAAGGTGCGTCTGCAGACCGACGAGCACGCCCTGGCCGACTTCCGCGCGATCGGCGCGCCGTCGAACCTGCCGAGCTTCGCCGCGGCGTTCTCGTGCAAGCCCGGCCAGCCGATGGTGCGCGAAGGCGACAAGCAGGTGGTGATCTGGTGATCGCGCCGGCGCGGCTGATTGCCGCGCCGTGACGATGTGCAGAACGAAGAAGGCCCGGGGATTCCCGGGCCTTTTTTTGTTTGCGCGAGGTGCGAGCGGATGCTTTTGTGGGAGGGCCTTCAGGCCCGATGCTTTTCGATCAAATCGCTGCGATCTGAGACAAGAGCATCGGGGCTAAAGCCCCTCCCACAACAGCAGCCGCGTCAGCCGCGGGATTTTTTGTCGGAGGGCCTGTTTTTGTGGGAGGGCCTTCAGGCCCGATGCCTTTCGGTCAAGTCGCGGCGATCTGTGACAAGAGCATCGGGGCTAAAGCCCCTCCCACAAAAGCAGCCCCTCCTGCACCAGCAACTCTTACACAACATCAATCGGACGACCGCTCGCGCGCCTGCATCAATGCAGCGATTTCACGGCTGGCTTCGCGCGGTTGCGCGGCCAGTTCGGCGGCCACCGCGACGCGGTTGGCTTCGGGATGGTTCTGACTGAGCTTCCACTTCATCACCGTGCCATCGGCGATGAAACGAAACCCGACGATGCCACGCAACTGGCTGAGGTGATCGGCGCGCTCGGGCTCGAAACGCCAATCGCGGCCGACCGAGGCTTCGTGCTTCACGCTCAGGTCCGACACCACGGCGGCCAGGAACTCGGTGTCCTCGAAGGTCTGCAACTGCCCGCGCAGATGCGCCACGGCGTAGTTCCAGGTCGGCACGCGCGCCTGCTCTTCCTTGTCGGTGTACCACGACGGCGACACGTAGGCGTGCGGGCCGTGGAAGATCAAGGTCGCCGGGCCCGGATGCTTCGCCTGCGGGTTGGGACGCGCCCAGTGGCCTCGGATCTCGATGCGGTCGCCATCGCGGCGATACAGCACCGGCAGATGCGAGATGGTCGGAACGTCCTCGCGCACGGTGATCACGGTGGCGAAGTTGTCGCGCGCCACCAGCGCGTCCAGCGAGGCGAGATCGGCTTCGGCGAAAGCTCTGGGCAGGTACATGCGCGTTCCGGTGCGGCGTTGCGGGAGCCGTCGATACTATCCCAGCGCACGCGGCGCCGGCTTCGGACGCGCGCTCGTTCCGGCATCGCGCCACCGCAACAGGCAACCAGCGTTGAAAGTCGCGGCACGACGACGCACCACGCACTCACCCGCCTCGCACCACAAAGCTGTACAGGCACCCGGATTCCACCCCCAGCCACCGCCGCCCGCCCCCGCCGGCCGCGCCGCCCCGCGCAACCCGAACCCCAAACCCGTTCACCGCCCACCCCACCCCAGTTGTTAAACTCGCGCATCCCCAGGATGGAATACGCGATGTCGAACCTACGCCCGCTTGCCTGTGCCCTCGCCCTGAGCCTGATCGCCGGCCTGGCCTCGCCCGCCGCCGATGCCGCCAAGAAGAAGGCTCCCGCCAAGTCCAAGGCGCCGGCCGCCGCCAATGCCTGCACCGATTTCTACGCCAGCGCCAACGCCGACTGGCTGCGCGCCAATCCGCTGTCGGGCGCCAGCTCGGTGTCCTCGCTGGAAACCCTGGCCGCCAACGCGCGACGCCAGCAGTTGGAACTGCTCAACACCGCCATGACCGCGCCGCAGGGCAACGTGCAGAAGCTGCTCGGCGACTTCTGGGCCAGCGGCCTGGACGAAGCGGCGGTCGAGCGCGACGGCTCGCAGCCGATCGCCCCGCTCCTGGGCCGCATCAACGCGATCAAGAAGGCGAAGGAAATCCCCGCCTCGATCGCCGCGCTGCATCAGGTCGGCATCCCGGTGCTGTTCAACTTCGGCGCCGACATCGACCTGCAGGACCTGGAACGCCACATCGGCTACTTCAGCCAGGGCGGCCTGGGCCTGCCCGATCCGGCCTACTACACCCGCAGCGATGCCGACACGCGCCAGTTGCTGGGCCACTACAACAACTACGTGCAGAAGATCCTCACCCTGACCGGCACGCCCAAGGAAAAGCTGGCGGCCGAAGCGCAGTTGGTGATCGATCTGGAAACCCGCATCGCCCGCGCCTCCAAGCCGCTGCCGGACCTGCGCGATCCGCGCGCCAACTACGCGCCGGTGCAGGTCGCCGCGCTCGCCAAGACCTACAAGGGCCTGCAGCTGGGCGACTTCCTCAAGGCCCAGGGCGTCAGCGACGACAGCGTCTCGCTGGCCAATCCGCAATTGTTCGCCGAACTCGACAAGCTGATCGGCACGCTCAAGCCCGACCAGTGGAAGGTGTATCTGCGCTGGCGCATCGGCGATTCGATGGCGCCGTACCTGGCCAAGCCGTTCCGCGACGCCGAGTTCGATTTCCGCGGCAAGGTGCTGCGCGGCCAGCGCGAGCAGCCCGCGCGCCAGCAGGCGGTACTCGACGCGATCACCCTCGCCGCCGGTCCGATGGTCGGCCACGAGTACGCCGCGCGCTACCTGCCCGCCGCCACCGATGCGCGCGCCGAGCAGATCGCAGGCCAAGTGCGCGAAGCGCTCGGCAAGGCCATCGACGCCGACACCCGTTTCAGCGACAGCGCCAAGGCCGAAGCGCGCGCCAAGCTGGGCAAGCTCAAGATCGAAGTCGGCACGCCCAAGCGCGATCTGGACTACAGCGTGCAGCCGATGGGCCGCGGCAGCTTTGGCAGCAACATGCTGATCGCCTCCACCTGGCGCCATCGCGAGGAAATGAAGCGCATCGGTCGCGGCAACGCCGACCGCCGCTGGGACGTGCTGCCGCAGGAGCCGTCGCTGGCCTACGACATCGCCCAGAACCGTTTGATCGTGACCGCGGCGATGCTGCAGGCGCCGGTGCTGGACCTGAGCAAGCCCGAGGCCGCGCAGTACGGCGCCTACGGCTCGCTGGTCGGCGCCGAACTCACGCACGGCTTCGACAGCCGCGGCCGCTACGTCAACGCCAAGCAGGAAGTGCGCGACTGGTGGACCCCGACCGAAGTCTCGGCCTGGGACGCACTGGGCAGCCGCGTCGCCGCGCAGTACAGCGCCGAGTCGTATCCGGGCCTGAGCGCGACCAAGGTCAACGGCAATCAGGTGCGCGAAGTCGCCATCGCCGATCAGGCCGGCGTCGAGCTGTCCTGGGCCGCCTACCGCGCCGCTCAGCCGGCGGCGAGCAAGGACGCCAATCAGGCCTTCTTCAAGGGCTGGGCCGGCCTGTGGGCGCAGCAGCTGAGCCCGGAAGTGGCGGCTCAGCGCTCGGCCTCGGGCATCCACGCGCCGGGCGTGTGGCGCACCAACCTGCCGCTGTCGAATCTGTCCGCCTTCGGCGAGACCTTCGGCTGCAAGGCCGGCGCGGCGATGACCCGCAAGGCCGATCAGCAGATCAAGATCTTCCCCTGATCGACCGGCGGCCTCGCACAAGCAAAAGCCCGGCGAATGCCGGGCTTTTTCGTTGTGGCCAGTACGGCTACAGCAAGGTCAGCGAACGCAGCTTCGAAGTCTGCGTATCGATCTCCATCACCCGCCCTTCGCGATCGAACAACACCAGCCGGTCGGGTTGCTCGCGCACCTGCACCTGGGTCTGCGGCCAATCGATTTCGGCCACGCAGCGCGCGCGCATCTCGGCGCCGCGGCGCACCAGGTACAAGCGCATGTGGTACACGCCGTAGACCATCACCAGGAACCCGTTCGCGAGCGGAATCACGCCGCATTCGGGATCGCCCGTGCTCGGCTCCGGCGCGGCCAGATCGATGCTGCAATCGTGCGGGCCCACCGTGCAGCCGAAATGCACGCCTCCGTTTTCGTTCGCGCCCAGCCGCAGCTTGGCGGTGATCATCTGCGGATCGAGCAGCGCCGACTGGCCGTCGTCGAGCGCCACCGGTTCGCGCGACACCAGCGAACGCCGCGGCACGGTGCGGTAATGCCAGACCACGATCTGCGCGCGTCCCGGCACCAGGAACAATTCGTCGTGTTGCAGGAACCGCGCCTGCGCGACCGGGCCGCCGAGATCACCGACGCTCCACAGCACGTCCAGCGACGGCCGCGTCGCGTCGATCACCGCGATGCGCTCGCCAGTCACCACCGACCAGGCGATGCCGTCGAAGCAATCGGCGAAGAACTGCAGCGGCATCGCGCCCAAATCGATGATTTCGTGACTGACCAGATCGAGCCGTGCAATGCGCCACACCGAATCGCGCTTGGCCAAGGCCAGCGCGATCTGACCGCTGTCGCCGATCACCAGACGGAACGCCGGCACCGCGTAACGGCGCAGGCAGCGCCCATTGCGATCGAACACCGCCGCGCCGGCTTCGCCCAGCGCGACCAGATAACGGCCTTCGCCGAGCGCGACCACGTCGCTGGGCGCGCGCAGGCCGATCTCGTCGGGCATGCGTTCGGACACCGGTTCGGTCGCCATCCACAGCCGCCGCACCGGAGCCACCGCGGGCATCTTCCACGCCGGCAGATCGGCGCGCAGCCACGGGTCGTCGGACAGGTCGCGGATGCGGTTGAGCTCGCGCACGTCCAGCTCGTTCGCGCCGAACCCGCGATCGGCGGCCAGCGCCGGCAGCACGTGGGTGGCGAGCAGGCTCAGCGCCGGATTGCGCGACTGGCAATCGGCCAGCGCGCGCCCGAGCGCGGCGCGCGGCGCCGCCGGCGAAGACGGATCGGCGTAGGCGGCGATGCGTTCGGCGTAGTGCTGCAGCGTATCGGGCAACAAGGTGGCGCGCTGCACCAGCGCGCGCGCCGACAGCAGCGAGCCAGCCGATTCGGCCGCGAGCAGCCAGCGCGCGGCCTGTTCGCGCGACTCCACGTCCGGCCAGACCGCATCCACCGCCGCCAGCCATTGGCCTTGCTCGACCAGCGCCTGCCCCCACTGCCGGCGCAGGCTCAGCGCGTGTTCGGGGTGCGTGGATTCCAGCATCGCGATCGCCGCGGCGAAAGCGTTGTCGCGGCGCGCGACCAGCACCGCGCGCTCGCTGTCGCCGGCCAGCATCAGCAAACGGATGATGGTGTCGGCCGGCATGTCCCAGCCCAGCGCCAGTTCCGCGGCCTGGGCGAAACGTTCGTGGCGGATCAGGTAATCCAGCGCTTCCTGACGCGCGTTGAGCAGCTCGGCGAGCACGAACACCGCTTCGTCGATCTTGCCTTGCCGGTCCAGCGCCCCGAACGCGGCGCGGTAGCGCTTGCGCAACAGCTCGCGCGCGTAGTCGCCGAAATCGAAACTGGCGTGAGCGCTCTTGCCGCTGCTCAGGCTCAAGCGGTCGCGGCGCCCCGGCAATGAGAACGCCTGGCCGAGCGAATCGTGGCCGTCGCCGTCGATCGGCAAGGCGTGGCGCAGCGCTTCGGTCAGGTCGCCTTCGTCGAAGCGCTGCATCAGCCGGCGCAGATACAGACTGTGGCGCATGCCCATCAGCTTGGAGGCGTGACTGGCCATCGCCGCCTTGACCAGCCACTCGCGCCAGCGCTGCTGCTGCACGGCGCCGCCGCGCGCCGACACGCCGCCTTGCGAACCCCGCTGGCCGCCGCGTCCGCCCTGCCCCGCGCCGCCGCCGGCCAGCGACGGGAACCGGTTCAGCAGCCAACCGGCGATGCCGTCGCGGGTGCCGATGACTCTTTCGCGCAGGCTTGCCTTCGATGCGCCGCCGCGTCCGGCTTCGCGCTCGCTGGCCGAATGCAGGAACGATTCGCGCTCCGCGCTCGGCGGCGGAATGCGCTTGCCGAGCACCTCGCGCAGCGCCTTGCTCGCCAGCCGGTCCTGGCGCGGCGCGGGCAGGATGCGGCTGCAGTCGAAAGTGTCGTGCAGCGCGTAGTCGTCGATGTCGACAATCAGCGACGGATCCAGCGCCTGCGCCTGAGCGAAATTCAGCGAATGCAGGCGCCCGCCGATCACCAGATGCACATCGGCCGGCGCCAGCGCGGCCAGTTCCTGCGCCGTCAGCGGCCCGCCGTACAGGCCGTGCGCGCCGATCCTGCACAGCGGCGTACCGCCGGCCTGCTCGCACTGCATCGGCCGCGGCGCGTCGAAGTACAGCACGTCGCCCTCATCGAAGCGCCAGGCGCGGCAGCCCGGCGTCCAGGCGCGCAGGATGCGTTCGAGCCGCCGTTGCGGCGGCATCGGATCGGCTGCGAACCACAGGCCCGCGACCGTCTGCCAGCCGCGCCAGAGCGGATGACGCACGTCGCTGCGCGCGTCTGGCGGCATGTCGCCGCCGGTGGAAGTTTCAGCCGGCACGTTTTCCCCCTTCGTACACCAGCACCCGCGGGTCGCGCTCATGCACCACGATCAAGCGCCCGCTTTGATCGATCAACGCAATCAGGTCACTGCCAGCGGCCACGCTGACCTGAACGATCGGCACCGGCGACTCGTACATCGTCCGGCGATGCCGGGCGCCGACGCGCATCAGGCCTTTGCGGTCCGGGCGCAGCGCGATCAAATACTGCTCGCCCCGGTGCAACATACCCAGGCCGACGACTTTCCAGTCGGCCGGAAGCACCACTTCGTACCCGTTCAGGACCTGCGCATTCGACGTTGCGCCGGGATTGCTTGTGAACACCTTCCAGACGCTGGAGCGCTCGCCGCCACGTCCGCCGACTGCCTGCTCGACGCAGAAGCCGCCGACCCAACCTTTTCCCCACGATCGCGCATGGATGAATGCCGCGCCCACGGCCTCCCGCATCGGCGTGCGCTGCAGCGTGTGCTTGTTCGCGTCGCAATCGATCTGCTGCAGGTCGAGATAACCGTCGGCATGGCGCAGATAGGCGATGTGTTCCTGCCCGCTCTGGGCGACGGCCAGGGTATCGGTGGCGACGTGGTAGTGGTCCGGGCCGAGGAAGCTAGCGTTCCACAGCTTCGGCCCGTCTGGCCCGCTGCTTAATCCAAGACCCCTCGTCCACGACAGCAGTTGCCCGTTATTGAGCAGTACGAACAGGCGCGGGACTCGGTCGCGATTTCTTTTCAAGAAAACCGCGCGCAAAATTTTTACGTTCTTTGGCGACACGCCCGGCCCGACGGCGCCAGAGAATTGATTGCTCCATCGCCTCAGCAACTGCCAGAAATCCACCTGATCGTGCTTCACCGTCACGCCGACCAACGCTCGGCCGTTCAAGGCCATGGCCTGCCAGCTCTCGTCCCGTCGCCACCACCGGCTCATCCTCGGCGGCCTGGAGCGGTACTGATTGACACCCGGCATCACGTAGATATTCGCCGCGCTCCAATCCGCCAATACCGCCGCGACATGCGGCGTGCCGTAGGAAATCATCGGCGCGTGACTCAGCGACAGCTTGCCGCTGCCGCGATCGTGTTCCCGCACCTGCGCCTGGGCCTGCACTTTCGTGCGCAAGGTCAGGTCGAACTCGCCGCGAAGCAGCAACAAGGACGGGCCCGGTGCCGGCAACCGCAACCGCGTCTCGCGCCGCGCCTGTCGCGAGGCGATCGTCACCGACAGTTCCTCCGCGCCGGCGCGCAGCACATCCACTCGATGGCCCAGGCCGTAACCGGGCGTGTGCAGGCCGATCGACCAACGCTCGCCCGGGCTGGGATCGGCCTGATCCAGTGCGATGACCCACTCGCGCTCCAATCGTTCGCGCGGCGACAACGCGGCCGCGCCGGCCTGCGCGTCGCCCGCGGCGCAGTCCGGTTCGAAGGTGCGCGATGCGAACAAGCGCCGCAGTTGCTCCGACGAATCGGCCGTGTGCAACTCGCCGGGCTTGTGCGCCACGCCCCAGGCGAAACGCGCCTTGGCCGCCTGCGCGCGCTGCGCCAGCAGAATCCACATCGCCGCGTGCACCAGACGCATCGCGCCCAGTTGCGAAGGGCCGCAGTCGAACACCGCCACGGTCAGCGCATCGACTTCGCGCGCGACCAGTTTCGGATTGAGAAACAGATGCTCGCCGCCGGCGGCGCGGCGGTCGAATTCCTCCGGCGCCGCGTCGGCCAGCGCCCATTCGCTGAGCAGCAGGCGATCGTAATTGCCGCGCCGGCGCAGATCATCCACACCCTCCGGCTCGGCCCGGCCGTCGTGCGCGCGCAAGCGGAACGCGCCCAGCAGCGGATGCAGGCGCAGCAGCAGGCCGCCGACGATGACCGCCAACTCCGGGTCGAACCAATCCAGCCAAGCGCGCCAGGGCGTCAGGGTTTCCGGCAGCTGCATCGCTCAGTCCTGCCACATCGCGCGGATCTGCGCGATCAGCGCCGCACTGGCCGGCAGCGCGCGATGCAGGGGCACGATCTGCGCCGGTTCGCGCAGCAACAGCAGCGGCGCCTGCGGATGGCGGCGGGCGATCTGGCGCTGCAGCAGATCCAGCGGCAGGTCCGGGCATTGCGTGGTGACCAGCCACAACGACGGCGCCTGTTCGCACGGCGCGACATACGCCACGCCCTCGAACCACGGCAGATTCGCGGCCGCGCCGGTGACCACCGCGACATCGGCGTTGGCGGTCAGCATCAAAGTCTCGCGCACCTCATCGTCCAGTCGCTCCAGCGCGCGCAGCAGCGCGCGCGAAGCCTGCGGACCGATGCCGACCGCGCCCTGCGGCGGCGGCGGCGGGTCTTGCGGGCGCCAATCCCACTTCATGCCGAAGCCGACACCCGCTGGATCAGGCGCGTGCGTTGCGCGGCGAGTTCGGCCGGAATCGATTGCGGGTTGAAGTTGGCGTCGATCTCTCGCAACAGCGCTTCGGCGATCACGCCGGCGCCGGGCGCGGCGGCGTCGCTGTCCAGGCAACTGCGCGCCGCCTCGATCAGCCGCGCCACCCGCGACACCGGCTGCAGCACCGCGTGCTCGACCGCCGCGCGCAGGGTCGGATTGGCCGCCGCGCTCAGCGAGTCGCGCAGCACGTCCTGCGCGGCGGCCTGCGCCTCGCGGGTCGGCATGACGTAGAACAGCGGCCACAAGTCGGCTTCGTCCGCGACCTCGCGCCCGGCCAGCACCGTGGCCGCGGCGATCAGCCGCTGCACCTTGACGATGCGCCGGTCCGACAGACTTAGTCCTGCGCCGCGCAGTTTTCGGATGGCATCGGCCAGCAGGCTGCGCGCGCGCTCCATGCCGACCTGCGGTACGCGCTGGCTCAGCGCGTCGATATCGCCCAGTTCGGTGCGGTGGGTCAGGGTCGCGCGCTCGGCCTGCCAACCGCCGGCGAGCAAGGCTTCGAGTTGATGATCCGGCACCGGCTCGACGAACAGATGCAGCAAGAAGCGGTCGCCGAAGGCGGCCAGCGATTCGTCGTCGGGCAAGGCGTTGGAGGCGCCGACGCAGACCCGCAGCGGACAGGCGATCTGGGTGTGGCCACGGCGGAAGCGGCGCTCGTTCAGCACGCCGAGCAAAGTGTTCAGGATCGCGGTGGAACCCAGGAACACTTCGTCCAGGAACGCGACCTCGGCCTCGGGCAGCATGCCGGTGACGTCGGTTTCGACCACGCCCTCGCGCAGCCGGCGCAGATCGACCGGGCCGAACAACTCCGACGGCTCGGTGAAGCGGCCCAGCAGGTATTCGAAATAGCGCCCGCCCAGCGCGGCGGCGACCCGGCGCACCACCGCGCTCTTGGCGGTGCCGGGCGGGCCCAGGATCAGCAGGTGCTCCTGCGCGACCGCCGCCAGCACGATCAGCTCGGCCAGCTGCTCGCGCTCGACCAGGCCGGTGGTGGCCGCGTGCACCGCGTCGCGGACGCGGGCCGCGGCCTGTTGCGCGTCGGCGGGAAGATTCGGAAGACTCATGTCGGGCGGCCTGGATCCTTGGCGGCGCGCGAGCGGCGCAAGCGGCTGAAGGGACGGCACGCGTTCCCGAGGCCTCGTCCCCCCTGGAATACGGCCGCTGTGACGAACTGTAGGCGCGAGCCTTGCCGAACCGCAACTGATGTCGCGGTACGATTGTGAATCCCGACCGGTTTGTCACGGTCATTTCAGTACGCTGCCGCGACCTCACCGTCCGGCCAGGATGCCTTCATGCCCGACACCTCCCTGGACGATCTGTTGGCCGCGCTGGCGGCCAGCCCGCACAACCCCGCGCTGGGGATGTTGGTGGTCAACGCCTGCCTGGCCGAGGCCGACCCCGATGCGCTGAGCCGCGCGCTGGACCTGTCCGGCGAGGTGCTGCTCAGCGACGCCACCCAGCGCGACGCCGCGCTGCGCCTGCTGCTGCAGCACCGGCGCGACGAACTGGTGCTGCGGGTGGCGCCGGAAAATTCCGCGGCCGGCTTGTTCGCCCGCGCCCGCACGCTGCTGGCGCAAGGCGAGCGCGATCAGGCGCGCGGCCTGTACCAGCAGGCGGTCGCGCTCAATCCGGCGCTGGAAGATTCGGCGCTGGCGACCGAACTGGCCGGCAAGGTGATTTCCTTCGCCAACGCCAAGCGCATCCAGTCCGGCCAGCTGCAGGCCAGCCTCGCCAACGACGACACCGACGCCGACGACGTCTCGCGCCTGTTGCAGCCGCCGCAGGCGCGGATCGGTTTCGACGATGTCGGCGGGCTGGATGAGGTGAAGCACCAGATCCGCCGCCGCATCATCACCCCGTTCCTCAAGCCGTCCTTGTTCGAGCGCTTCAAGCGCCGCTCCGGCGGCGGCATCCTGCTGTACGGCCCGCCCGGCTGCGGCAAGACCCTGCTGGCGCGCGCCACCGCCGGCGAATGCGGCGCGCGCTTCTACAACGTGGCCATCACCGACGTGCTGGACATGTACATCGGCGAGTCCGAGCGCAAGCTGCACGCGATCTTCGAAACCGCGCGCCGCACCGCGCCGGCGGTGGTGTTCTTCGATGAGGTCGAGGCGATCGGCGGCAAGCGCCAGTATTCGCGCGAAGCCACTTCAGCGAAATTGGTCAGCCAGTTCCTCACCGAACTCGACGGCTTCGCCCAGAACAACCAGGGCGTGCTGATCCTCGGCGCGACCAACGTGCCGTGGGCGGTCGACGCCGCGTTCCGCCGTCCCGGCCGTTTCGACCGCGTGCTGTTCGTGCCGCCGCCGGACGATTCGGCGCGGCGTTCGATCCTGGACCTGCTGCTGCGCGAGCGCCCACTGGCCGACGGCATCGAGACCGCCGAACTGGCGCGGCTCACTTCCGGTTACTCCGGCGCGGACCTGCGCAATCTGGTCGAGACCGCGATCGACGAAGCGATCGAGGATTCGATCGAACAAGGCCGCGAATCGCCGCTGACCATGAACCACCTGCGCAGCGCACTCAAGGACACCCGTTCGACCACGCTGGAATGGCTGACCACCGCGCGCAACCACGCGCGCTACGCCAACCAGGGCGGCCAGTACGACGAAGTGCTGGAATTCCTCAAGCGCCACGGAGGCGGCTGATGGCGGCCAGCGCCTATCGCCTGCCCGATGAGCCTTTGCCGTCGGGATGGTCGCGCTACGCGGTCGATCCGCTGTGGCCGTTGCTGACCTTGATGCTGGCCGGCGGCGGCTTCGGCCTGCTGTGGTTCGCCTTCAACACCGCCGCGCTCGGCAGCCCGACGCGCTGGCGCGAATGGGGCTGCATCGCCGTCAGCGTGATCGGCGGGCCGCTGCTGGCGCTGGCGATCTACGCCGGCGAATACCACGACCTGCTGTCGCCGGCGCAGGTGCCTTACGCGATGCTGTCGATCCTGCTGCTCAAGCTCGGCGTGGCCTATGCGCTGTACCTGATGCAGCAGCGCTGTTTCGAAATCTGGGAGTACTACGGCGGGCAGGCGCGCAACGGCCTGCCGTTGATGATCCTGCTGGCGGTGGTCGGACGCGGCGCGCTCGACATGTCGCAATGGCCGCCGATGCTGAAGTTGGTGCTGCAATGAGCGCGCGCGGCGGCGACTACCTGTATCGCATGGCCGAGCGCTACTACGCGCACGGCCAGATCGACGAAGCCATCGACGCGCTGCTGCGCCTGCTCGGCGAAGACGCCGAACAGGCCGACGCGCACGCCTTCCTCGCCCTGTGCCTGGTCAAGCGCAAGCGCTTGCACGCGGCCAATCTGGAAGCCCAGCGCGCGCTGGAGCTGGAGCCCGAATCTTCGTTCGCGCACTTGGCCGCGGCGATCGCCGCGATCGCCAAGCGCAACCTGAAAACGGCCGAATCGCATCTGCAGGCGGCGCGCGCGCTCGATCCGGATTCGGCCCAGATCGCCGACTCTTTCGCGCGTCTGTATCTGGCCTGGGGCCGCGATGCGCAGGCGCTGGAACAGGCGCGGCTGGCCTGCGAACTCGATCCGGACGATCCCGACTACCCGGCCCTGCTCGCCTCGCTGGAACTGCGTCGCGGCGACCGCGCGCGCGCCGAAGCCTTGGCGCGCGAAGTGCTGCACGCCAATCCGGAACACGTCGAAGCCCTGTGCGTGCTAGGCCATTGCGAACTCGCCGCCGGCCGCACCGACAGCGCCCGCGATCACGCCGTGTGGGCCTTGCAGATCGACCCGACCGACAGCGACGCGCTGACCCTGATGGCCGCGGTCAAGGCGCGCCGCAGCTGGCTGCTGGGCCTGTGGTGGCGCTTCCAGAGCTTCGTCAGCGCCGGCTCGCGCACCCGCGCGGTCGTACTGCTACTAGGCATTTTCCTGATCTACCGCGTCGCCCTGATCGCCCTGCCGCAACAAGGCTATCCGCAGTGGACCGGCCCGATTTCCTACGCGTGGCTGGCGTTCTGCGCCTATACCTGGATCGCGCCGGGGTTGTTCTGGCGGTCGCTGAAGAAGGAACTGGAGCAGGTGAAGCTGCGGCCGGGGTTTTAGCCGGCCGGCTCGAACTCAGCGCATCGCCGGTTCGGCCTGGCCGGGCCGGCGCATCAGGCTGGCGCGAACGGTCGGATCGAACTGGATGTCGCGCACGGCGATGAGTTCATCCGCGGCCGCCTCGCCCGCGATCGAACCCGCATCGAAAGCGGCGCGCGCCGCGTCGGGCTCGTTGCCGACGAACTTCGCGCGGAAGTACGGCGAATAGTCGTCGGCGTCGGCGTCGTCGTCGAACCGCGATTCCAGCAGCCAGAAGCCGTGGTCCTGGCCGCCTGCCAACAGCCATCGCGGGATATCGTAGAAATCGGCGTAGCTGAGGATCGGCAACCACGTCGCGGAGGGTATCTGCATGGACCTCGCTCCTTCTCGGTTCACGGAACTACCGTGATGGAGGCCGGCGCGACCGAGTGCAAGGCCCTTACTTCACCACCCGCAACTTCGACGCCTTGCGCCGCTCGCGCAGCGCTTCCACGCGCGGGTCGCGGCGCGGGCCGCCGCCGGGGCCGCCGCTGCCGGGCGGATGCGCGCGCCAGTAACGGATCACGAACCAGCCGACGATCATGCCGCCCAGATGGGCGAAGTGGGCCACGCCGGTGCCGGTGGTGAACACGCCGTAGAACACCGAGGCCAGCGCGTAGATGATCACCAGCGTGCGCGCCTTGAGCACGATCGGGAACGGCAGCAAGGTCACGCGGCGGTTCGGGAACAGCATGCCGTAGCCCAGCAGCAGACCGTAGATCGCGCCGGACGCGCCCAGGGTGAGGTAGAGCTGGCCTTCGTAGATTGCGATCGAGGCGAACAGCAGCTGCAGCAGCGCCGAGCCGATCAGGCAGATGAAGTAATAGATCGCGTAGCGCCTGGCGCCCCATTCGTATTCCAGCGACGCGCCGAACATCACCAGCGCGAGCATGTTGAACACCAGGTGGCCGACGCCGCCGTGCATGAAGCCGGAGGTCAGCAACTGCCAGGGCATGAAGCCCGGGCCATCGACGCTGAACTGCGAAGGCACCCACGGCCACATTTCGAACCACAACGCCCAGCCGCGCGTGGACTCGCTCAGGCTCAACAGGGATTGCAGCAGAAATACAACGACATTGGCGATCAGCAGTTTCCTGGTGACCGACGGAATACTGGAAAACATCGCGGCTCCTCGAATCGGCCGCTATGGTAGCCGCGGCGAAGCCGCGATGACGTGAGTACGGCGTGCAGAACGCGCTCGCGCACGATCCCCGTTCAGTCCTGTGGCGGTCCCCAGATCTGCGCGTCCACGGTCGGCGCGGCGCGCTGGCCGCGCACGCGCCCCTTTTCGACCCGCACGCCCTCCGCGCGCAGGCGCTGGGACTGTTCGCGATAGCCCTTGGAGCCCTCCGGGAAGGCGATGCGCCCGTCCGAGCGCAGCACCCGGTGCCAGGGCAGCTTGGCGTCGTCGTTTTCGCTGAGCAGGCGCGCGACCAGACGGGCGCGTCCGGGCAGGCCGGCGCGGCGCGCGACCTCGCCGTAACCGGCGACCTCGCCCTTGGGAATGGCGCGGATCGCGGCGCGGATGAGTTTGGCGGCAGTTTCGCTGTCCATCGCGGTAGCATATGCGCTGCAATGCGCTGGAGTCGCCCCCATGCAATTCGAACAGATCCGCCATCAACTGACCCGGTCCGGGTTCCATCTCACCGTCCACGACGAGGGCGTGATCTGCATCGAGCTCTCGCTCGAACAGGGCACCCGCCATCAGGCCATCTTCCTGTCCGAACTCGAGGACGACGACGGCCGCCCGTTCCTGCGGGTCAGCACCGCGATCGCGCCGACCACCGGCCTGGACGCGCGCCGCGCGCTGGCGTTCAACTGGGAAAGCCACGTGGGCTATCTGGCCATCGGGGACCTCGACGGCGTGCCCTATCTGCAACTGTGCGAGAACCGCCCGCTGGAAACGCTGGACGCGGCCGAAGTGCAGCGGCTGGTGATGGAGATCGGCGGTGTGGGCGACCGGATGGAGCGCGTGTTGTCGGCAGACGGCGATTTGCTCTGATCGCGTTTTGCTGTCCGAAAGGCCCTCCGATTATCGGGGGGCTTTTTGTTTGTGGGAGGCGGCTTTTGTGGGAGGGCCTTCAGGCCCGATGCTTTTCTTTCAGATCGCCTCGATCTGAGCCGAAAGCATCGGGCCTGAAGGCCCTCCTACAAAAGACTTCGCGGCCGCGCAAAGAAAAGGCCCGCGATCAGCGGGCCTTTTCGTATCCCTTCGCCGGGCTCAGATCCAGCCCAGGAACCGCATCGTCTCGAACAAGATGTAAGCGATGCCGCCGGCCGCCGGGATGGTCAGAATCCACGCCCAGATCATCTTCTCGACCACGGTCCACTTGATCGAGTTGAAACGCTTGGCCGTGCCCACGCCCATGATCGCCGCAGAGATGTTGTGCGTGGTCGACACCGGAATGCCCAGCGACGAGGCCAGCATGATCACCGAGGCGGCACTGGTCTCGGCGGCGAAGCCGTGGATGGGATGCAGCTTCACCAACTTATGACCCAGGGTCTTGATGATGCGCCAGCCGCCCGCGGCGGTGCCGGCGGCCATGACCACGGCGCAGGTCAGCTTGATCCACAGGTCGATGTCGTTGTTGGCGATCGCGCCCGGTGAGGGATGCAGGAAGGCCAGCCACGACGGCAGGTTGTCCAGGGTGCCGGCGGTCTGCGCGCTCATCAGCGCCAGGGCGATGATGCCCATGGTCTTCTGCGCATCGTTCATGCCGTGGGCGAAGCCCATGCCGGCGGCGCTGACCAGCTGCGCCTTGCCGAAGAAGCCGTTGACCCAGCGCGGCCGCGCGGCGCGGCGCAGGAAACCGCCGCTGCGCGCCATGAACGAGATGATCGCGAACAGCACGCCCATCACCAGGAAGCCGGCGGTGAAGCCCAGCACGGGCGAGGTGAACATCGGCACGATCACCTTCCACAGCACGCCGGCGCTCTTCCAGATCGGCTCGGCCGGATGCGACCACACCACCGCGTGCCAGTTGTTGGAAGCCGCGGCCAGCGCCGCGCCGCACAGGCCGCCGATCAGCGCATGCGAGGACGAGGACGGCAGGCCCAGCCACCAGGTGATCAGGTTCCAGATGATGCCGCCGAGCAAGGCGCACAGGATCAGCTGCGAGCCGACCTCGACCACGCCGGCGTCGATCAGGCCCGAGGCGATGGTCTTGGCCACCGCCGTGCCCCACAGGGCGCCGACCAGGTTGGTCGATGCGGCCAGGATCACCGCCTGCATCGGCGAGAGCACTTTGGTCGCGACCACCGTGGCGATGGAGTTGGCGGTGTCGTGGAAGCCGTTGACGTATTCGAAGATCAGCGCGGCCAGCACTACCACGATGACGAGCGTAAGCATCGCGCGCGCCTCAGGAGTTTTTCAGGACGATCTGGTAGGCGACCACGCCGGCCTCGCGGCAGCGGTCGATCGCCTTTTCCAGGATCTCGAAGAACTCCTTGAGCAGGAACATCTGCAGGTTGTCGAGTTGGCCGGAGTAGATGTCGCGGTACAGCTCCAGCATGAGGCGGTCGGCCTCGTTCTCCAGCGCGCGCAGTTGATCGTTGAGCGCCTTCATCGGCTCCAGCTTGAGATGGCGCAGCTGGTGGACCATCTTCACCACCACGCCCGCGGCCTGTTCCAGCATCGCCGCGCGCGGCGCGAAGTCGATGTGTTCCAGGTGACGGGTGGCCAGCGAATAACGGTCGGCGAACTTCTCGACCTGCTTGGGGATCTTGTACAGCGCGGTGGACAGCGACTCGATGTCCTCGCGCTCGATCGGGGTGATGAAGCTGTCCACCAGTTCCTGGCTGATCTTGTCGGAGGCCTCGCGCTCGCGCTGGCGGGCCAGCTTGAAGGCGTCCAGGGCCGGCTGGCGGTCGGCCGCCTTGAGCATTTCGTGCAGGGCCTTGGTGCTGTCGTGAGCCGCCACCGCGGCCTCTTCGAGCAGGGTGTAGAACTGGTTGCCTTGGCCGAAAATCGTCTGCAGGGAGAACATGCTGGGGAGCCTCTGGGCCAGGGACGGTGTAGGCCGGCCACGGCGGATTCGGGGTTCGGCACGGCGGCGCCGGACCGGTGGTGGGCGCCGCGGCGGGCCGGGGCGGGGTTTGCGGGCGCGATTATGACGGTTTGATGTCCGCCCGCCCACCTCGGCGGCCCGTTCCTGCGACCCCGGGAACCGATTGGACCGCCCGAGTTTGCAGTTCCGCCCACGCCGGCGGCTTTCACGAAGGGCCGCCGCGCCGGCCTGCTAAGATCGGCGCCGGCCCCGTTTGGCTTGTTCAGGCTCGGCCACCCTTCCCTTCCCCGCACCACACAATGGACGACGACCCAAAACCGCCGCCTGGCCACGCATCGCTGGCCCCTTCCCATCACCGCCCCCGCTGCTTCCGTGAACCCACAGGCCACTGGAGGCGCTGCTGATGCTGGAATTACTGATCGTCCTGGCCCTGATCGTGCTCAACGCTTTCTTCGCGATGTCGGAGATGGCGCTGATGACCTCGCGCAAGCTGCGCCTGAAGCAGATGGCCGAGACCAGCCGCGGCGCGCGCATGGCCCTGCAACTGGCTGAGCACCCGGATAACTTGCTTTCGACTGTGCAGGTCGGCATCACCCTGATCGGCGTGCTCACCGGCACCTTCGGCGGCGAGTCGATCGGCCTGGCCATCGCCGGCTGGCTCGGCGGCGTGTTCCCCGGCGCGATCGAATACGCGCGTCCGATCGGCATCGGCACCGCGGTCGGCCTGATCACCGCCGCGCAGGTCATCTTCGGCGAGCTGATTCCCAAGCGGCTGGCGCTGACCAATCCGGAGAAGATCGCCAGCTCCGTGGCGATCGTGCTGGCCGGGCTGGCGCGCTTCGCCAAGCCGGTGGTCGCCACGCTCGGCGCCATCAATCGCCTCGTGCTGCGCTTGCTCGGTATCAAGGACGACGCGCGCAGCGAAATCAGCGAAGAAGAGATTCGGCTGTTGGTCAGCGAAAGCCACGAGCAGGGCGTGATCGACGCCGACGAACGCAAGATGATGAATCGCGTGCTCAGCCTCGGCGACCGCACCACCGACAGCCTGATGACGCCGCGCACCCGCATCACCTGGCTCGACGCCGGCGCGAGCATCGAGGACAACCTGGCGACCATGCGCGAATCGCCGTTCTCGCGCTTCCCGGTGTATCGCGGCAGCGATCAGGACGTGCTCGGCGTGCTCGAAGCCAAGTCGCTGCTGGCCAGCCTGGGCGAGGACCGGCTGCCGGACCTGTTCGCGCAGCTCACCGAAGCCTTGTTCGTGTCCGAATCCACCCACGCGCTGAAGCTGCTGGAAATCTTCCGCGAGGAACAGCAGTCGCTGGCGCTGGTGGTGGACGAATACGGCGACGTCACCGGCCTGATCACGGTCAACGACCTGATGGGCGCGGTGATCGGCCGCGTGCAGACCACCGAATCGGACGATCAACCCGGCCCGGTGGTGCAGCGCGAGGACGGCTCGTATCTGGTCGATGGCGCGCTGGGCCTGGAAGAACTGCGCGAAGTCATCGGCGGCGGACGCCTGCCGAACGAGGACGAGCACGACTTCCACACCGTCGCCGGCATGGTGATCGCCCACTTCGGCCGCATTCCGCACGTGGGCGAGCATTTCTCCTGGACCGGCTGGCGGATCGAGGTGATCGATCTGGACGGCCCGCGCATCGACAAGTTGCTGCTGCAGCGGCAACAGCAGCAGCAAGCCAAGCCTGCCGAGTCCAACGACGATGACGTCGGCGGCTGATCGCGGCGGGCACGGCGGGCGCGATCCGCAGCACGAGGGTCGCGACGGCGGCGACGACGATCGCCGCCGCCGCGAGCGTCCGCACGAAGCCGGCACCCGCGCCCTGCTCGACGCCATCGTCGCCGGCGACCCGGATGAGGTCGTCAAGTTCGGCGACGTGTTCAACGGCCTGGGCAATCGCTCGTTCGGCATGCTGCTGTTCGTCTCGACCCTGCCCGCTTTCATCCCGATCCCGGGCGTGGGTGGCGCCATCAGCGGCCCGCTGGTGGTGCTGGTGGGGCTGCAACTGCTGATCGGCCTGCGCAAACCGTGGCTGCCGGGCTTCATTGCCCGGCGCGGACCGCATCGCAGCGCGATGGTGAAGTTCCGCAATCTGCTCGCGCCGTGGCTGACGCGGCTGGAGCGTTTCGTCAGCCCGCGCGCGTCGGCGCTGCTGGATCATCGTGCCGCCAATGCCTTCACCGGCTTGTTGCTGGTGCTGCTCGGCATCTTGTTGTCGCTGCCGATTCCGTTCACCAATTTCTTGTTCGGCGCCTTGCTGCTGTTGTTCGCGTTCGCGTTGCTGGAACGCGACGGGAAGCTGATGGCGATCGCCTGGGTCGCGGGAAGCATCGCGGTGGTGGTGTTCGGGGTGTTGTCGGGCAGTCTTGCGAAGGCGGCGGCGGAGTGGATTGCGTTGGCTCGGGCTAAGTTGGGCTGAGGGGATTGCCTGTGTCGCTGCTTCGAGTTTTCGAAGCCGTGACGTCATCTCCCCCAATTGCTTCGGCCTTTCGAAGCAATGAGGCCCTCTCACCCGTTGCGCCGAATTTCCCAAGTCGTCATTCCCGCGAACGCGGGAATCCAGGGCCTTTCGTGCGAGAGCGTTTGAAGTCGCTGGATTCCCGCTTTCGCGGGAATGACGGCCTGGAAGGGCGACGCTTAAGTCTCTGGATTCCCGCGTTCGCGGGAATGACGGTCTGGAGGGATGGCGCTGAAGTCTCTGGATTCCCGCCTTCGCGGGAATGACGGCCTGGAAGGATGGCGCTAAAGACTCTGGATGTTCGGCTCCGCCGAAGTAAAGCGGAGCCCGCATTCGCGGGAATGACGGCCTGGGAAGATGCGGCGCAATGACAACGTAACTACGCCCCAACATCCAACCATCACCCCAACAACGCCAAAAACTCCTGCGCATTCACCGGATGCCCCAGCCAATACCCCTGCGCCAGATCGCAGCCGCGTTCGCGCAGCACCGCGTATTGCCCTTCCTTCTCCACGCCTTCGGCGACCACGATGATGCCCAGCGAATGCGCCATGGCGATGATCGCGGTGGTCAGCGCCAGATCGTCCGGATCGCGCAGCACGTCGGCGATGAAGCTGCGGTCGATCTTGACGCCGTCCACCGGCACGCGGCGCAGATGGCTCAGGCCGGAGAAGCCGGTGCCGAAATCGTCCAGCCACACCTTGACGCCGCTGGTGCGCAGCCGCGACAGCAGGTTGCTGGCGTGGGTCTCATCGCCGATCACCGCGGTCTCGGTCAGTTCCAGATGCAGATGCTGCGCCGGCAACCGGGTTTCGTGCAGGCAGGCGGCGACCACGTTGGGCAGGTCGCCGCTGCGCAGTTGGCGCGGCGATACGTTGACCGAGACGAATAAAGGGTCCTTGCCCGGCTGCGCTTCGTGCCAGCTCACCGCATCCTCGCAAGCCGCGCGCAGCACCTGCGGGCCCAGGGTTTCGATCAGGCCGCTCTGCTCGGCGACATCGATGAACACCGACGGCGCGATCAAGCCCTGCTCGGGATGCTTCCAGCGCAGCAACGCCTCGGCACCGACCATCTTGCCGTCGCCCAGTCGGAACACCGGTTGGTAGACCAGGCTGAGTTCGCCGCGATCCCAGGCGCCGCGCAGTTCGTGTTCCAGATGCACGCGGCGCTCGACCGCCTGATCCATCGCCCGGCTGTAGAAGCGGTAGCAATTCTTGCCGGCGACCTTGGCCTGGTACATGGCGATGTCGCCGTTCTTCATCAGCGCGGTGGCGCCGGAAGCGTCTTCCGGATACAGGGTCACGCCGATCGAGGTGCCCAGGAATACCTGGCGCTCATGCACCATGATCGGCTGGCCGAGTTCGGCCACCAGCACCTCGGCCAGATGGCTGGCGACGGTGCGCGCCTCGCCGTTGCGCTCGCGGCGGCCCTCGACCAGGATCACGAACTCGTCGCCGCCGAAGCGCGCGAGCAGGGCCAGTTCGCCGCCGATGCGGCGCACGGTCTCGTCGATGCGGCGGGCGAACTGCAGCAGCACTTCGTCGCCGGCGTCGTGGCCCAGGGTGTCGTTGACGCGCTTGAAATCGTCGATGTCCGCGAACAGCAAGGCCAGCTGGCCGCCGTCGCCGCGCAGATGCAGCAGCCGCTGATCCAGCGATTCGCGGAACGCCAATCGGTTGGCCAGCCCGGTCAGCGCATCGGTGTAAGCCATGCGGCGGATGTCGCGATCGTGCCGGGCCAGGCTTTGGCTCATGCGGCCGAAGGCGCGCATCAGGTCGCCGACTTCGTCGTTGTGATCGCCGGCCGCGGGCACGTGGTCGAACTGGCCGAACTGGCCGTCCTCGATCGCGCGCGCGGCATCGGCCAGTTCGCGGATCGGCTTGACCAGCCAGCTCTGGATCAGCCACACCATCAGCGCGCCCAGCGCGAGCAGGCCCACGCTCAGCAATCCCACCCACAGCAACTGCAGGCGCCCCAACGCGTCCAGGCGCTGGCGCAGTTTGTCGAGCGCGCTGTCCTGATAGGTGCGCATGGCCTTGAGGTCGTAGCCCACGCGCACGCCGCCCAGCCGCTGCTGGCCGATCTTGATCGGCGCCGACACGTCGAAGGTGTTCACGCCCCACTGCGTGTGCATGGTGCGCGCGGCGACGACCTGCGCCGCCATCGCATCGTCCATGCGCTTGCCGTAGCTGGGAATTTCCTCGCTGCCGTCGTGGACGATATTGCCTTCGTTGTCGTAGACGATGACGTAACGCACGCCCGGGTTGGTCATGGCCGCGCGGCTGAGTTCGCCGATCGCGTCCAGGTCGAAGTAGTACACCGGGTTGGTCAGCGAACCGGCGAGCTGGGTGACTTCGCCTTCGCCGTGGCGGCGCAGGCTCTCGACGAAGCTGTCGCGCATCGCGTCGCGGCTGACCCCGACCACTTCGCTCTGGATCCGCTCCTGCCGGTGCAGCAGCAACAGGATCAACACCACCACGACCAGGAAGGCCAGGCCCATGATCGACAGGAACTTGGCCTGCAAGCCCGCGCGCAGTCTCATTCGACCTCCGCGCGCACGCGCGCCACGCCCAGGGCGAGGTGATCGAGCGCGCGTTGCGAGGCCGGGTCGATCGGCATGAAACGCGTGGTCTTGAAGAAGCGCAGCAACGCCTCGCCGGCATCGGGATCGCCGGCGGCGTCGATCAGCACCTCGCGCAGGCGCGCGGCGACTTTCGGGTCCAGATCGCGGCGCACCACTTCCATCGCGCGCGGATATTCCTCGCTGCGGCCGATCTCGACCAGATCGCGGCGGAACGCGTCGGGTACCCGGCGCGGGTTGTTCCAGTCCAGATTGCTCATCACCCCGGCATCGACCAGGCGCTTGTGCACCCAGGTAGAGATGTTGAGTTCCGAACGCGCGAACAGGTAGCCGACCGCGCCCTGGTTGATGCGGTCGGTCGGCGACAGCAGGATTTCCAGGCTCAGCCCGCGTTCGAGCAAGGTCGCCGCCGGCACGAAGTAGGCGCTGGTCGAGGACGGGCGCTGGAAGGCGACGTTATGCCCGCTCAGATCGTCCAGCGAACGCAGTCCGCTGTCGCGGCGGGCGAAGAACACGCTGTGGTAGTGGCTGACGCCGTCGCGCTCGGTCAGCAGCATCGGCCGGGCGTCGGCGCGCTGATGCAGCAGCATCGCGGTGCCGGCGGTCTCGCTGACCCAATCGACCCGGCCCCGGCGCAGATAGCTGCCCATCTGCTGCACGTCCTTGGCCATCAGGATGCGGCCTTCGCGGATGCCGACGTCGGCCATGCGCGGGACGACATAGTCCAGCAGCGGCTTGAGCTGCTCGTAATGGGCCTTGGGGTCGTCGCTGATCCGGCCCAGCACCAGCACGTGGGCGTCGCTGCCTTGTTCGGCACGGCCGCGCGCATCGGCCGTCGCCGGCGACGCATCCGCCGGGCCCCCGGCCCCGAGCAGGGCGAGCCCGAACAACCAACCGAAACACCGAGCGCTAGCGATCAACCGTCGTCACCTGGCTGGATTGCCAGGGCAGCGTAATCGAAACCGCGGCCTTGCAGATACTTTCCACCCATCCCCCTCGCCGGCCGCGCTAGCGGCAGCCGGCGTATTCCAACGCACACGCGCTCAGCGGCGCTGCCCGGCCAGCATCGCCATGCGCTCCACGTCGGCCAGCACGCCGCGCAGCAGGCGCACCTCGCGCTCGTCCAGGTCGGCGCGCAGGAACAGCCGGCGCAGCTTGCGCATGGCCGATTCGGGCGCGCGGCCCTTGTGGAAGTCGATCGCGTCCAGGGCCTCGCCGAGCTGGCTGAAGAAGCCCTCCAGCTGCGCGTGCGAGGCCGGCGGGTCGAGGCGCTCGAAGGCGCCGCCGGCGGCGGTCGCGGCCAGCGCGGCCATGCGCAGCTCGTAGCTGAGCACCTGCACCGCCGCGCCGAGGTTCAGCGAGCTGTAGTCGGGATTGGCCGGGATATGCACGGCGGCGTGGCACAACTGCAACTCTTCGTTGTCCAGGCCGGTGCGCTCGCGCCCGAACACCAGCGCGACCTCGCTGCCGCCGCGGGCGCGGGCGTCCACCCGCGCCGCCGCGTCGCGCGGCACCAGTTCCTCCAGCGCGATCCGCCGGCTGCGCGCGGTGCAGCCCAGGACCCAGTGGCAGTCGGCCACCGCCGCGGCCAGATCGGGCAGGACGATGGCCGCTTCCAGCACGTCGTCGGCGCCGGCGGCCATGGCGTAGGCGTCGCGGTCCAGCGGTTTTTCCGGGGCGACCAGGACCAGGCGCGACAGGCCCATGGTCTTCATCGCCCGCGCCGCCGAGCCGATGTTGCCCGGATGCTGGGTGCCGACCAGGACGATGCGGGTGTGGGCGGCGGCCGGATCGACCGGTCCGGCCGGGGTGGGCGTGGGGGCGGCGGCGGGCGCGGCTGCCTCAAGTGAGTTGGCATTTTCGGGCGCCTGGGCGCCGGCGAGTTCGTCGCGGGGATCGTGGTTCATGCGCAAATGGTAAACTCCCCGCCCCGGCCACAGGTGCCGGCCCGCTCTTTACCCCCGTCAGTCCTTCTCCACCTCATCCGTTCGAGGCCGTAAGCCATGCAGAAACCCGCCGTCACCCTCATGGTCAAAGCCGCCCGAGCCGCCGGCAACGTCCTGTTGCGCCACATGCACCGCGTGGACGCGCTCAACATCGTCGAGAAGGACCGCATGGACTACGCCAGCGAAGTCGATCGCCTGGCCGAAGCCGAAATCATCAAGGAATTCCGCCGCGCCACGCCCGACTACGCCATCCTCGGCGAAGAAAGCGGCCCGCTCGGCCAGGCCCGCTTCACCTGGGTGATCGACCCGCTCGACGGCACCAGCAACTACCTGCACGGGTTCCCGCATTTCTGCGTGTCCATCGCCCTGTGCGAAAACGGCGAGCCGACCCACGGCGTGATCTTCGATCCCCTGCGCAACGACCTGTTCACCACCAGTCGAGGCAGCGGCACCCAGCTCAACGAAAAGCGCGTGCGCGTCGCCGAGCGCAAGGATTTGAACGGCGCCATGCTCATCACCGGCTTCCCACCGCGCGAACGCGCCCGCGCCAGCGCCCACCTCAAGTGCCTGGACAACCTGCTGGTGGATGCCGAAGACGTCCGCCGCACCGGCTCGGCCGCGCTCGACCTGGCCTACGTCGCCTGCGGCCGCGCCGACGCCTACTTCGAAGCCGGGCTAAAGCCCTGGGACGTGGCGGCCGGCGTGCTGATGGTGCGCGAGGCCGGCGGCAAGGTCACCGACTTCAAGGGCCGCTCGACCGGGCCGATGGACAACCGCGGGCTGCCGCCGCGGCAGATCGTCGCGGGGAATTTGAAGATTGCCGATGCGTTGCAGAATCGGATTGTTAATACGGGGTATGCGGCGGTGTTTGATTCTTGAGCGTTTGATCTGCTTAAACCGTTACACACAAAAACGCCGCGATTATCGCGGCGTTTTTTATTGGCCGGCCGAACAGCCGAGTTATCGAACCTGGAGCCGCATAAAAACTCTGGACGCGTCGTTGGCGGGTGGCCGCGCCGCTCATAAGACAGTGCCAATACCCAATGGCTCATCCCAATCAGCAAACGATAGATCCAATTCGTCGCCAGGGGAGATAGCCTCTCTAGAAAACATGATCAAACTCAGGCCTGAAGCATCGCTGGTCAACAATCCAAGAATCCCATCCGCTCGCACAGGATAAGGATCTCCTGACTTCGCACTAAAAATTCTATGGGCTTCGACGCCAGCCTGCATATCCAATGCAACACGAATGGGACCGCGCAACGTCAAATCACTTGACACAAGAAAAGGCACGACTGGTGGTTCTTCAACCCTCAGGCTCCATAGAAGTCCACGACCGGACAGATGAAACATCGTTACTTCTGCAGTCGTTTCTTCGCGTCCAGCAGCCGATAGCAACACCACCGGCCCATCGTAGCTTCGAAGATCATCGCCGCCGAAGCCAAAAGCCCCATCGAAAGAAACGCCTTCAGCAACCGGTTCATCGTTGACGACTTCTAAACGAGTGACCCATATGTTCAAGTTGACCTCGGCAGCCATGTCCAACCTCGCACCTCTTCAGTTGCCCGATCTGATTTTCAAGAGAATTCTGCAGCGGCTGACCCAACCTCAGCAATTTCGGCTTCTTGAAACCAGGCAGCCGAGCTGAAAAGCGACGTTTGATTCGTGAGCGGGTGAATTCATACAACAACGCCGCGATAATCGCGGCTCTATTTTTGGCGACTGCAGATCAAGGCGACCTCGCCGTAACCACCCAAGTCGCGCCGCCCACCTCGATCCCCTGCTCCGTGGCGATAGCCGCCAAGGCCGCGCGAATCGCTGCGGTCGCTCGCTCGCGAATCTCCTCGCTCTGCGCCGCCAGCAGGCGCGAGATCGGGCCGACGCGGAACACCTGCTCCAGCGCATCCTCGGCGACGGCTTCGCGGGTATCACCGCGGCCGCAATAGAACGGTGCCTGGAAAGGCTCCAGTTCGATCTGCTCGAAGCCCGCCTCGCTCAGTATCCGCCGCACTCGCTGCGGATCGCTGAAATTGAATGGGCCGGGCGCCTGAGTGTCGATCGGCGCCTGTTCGACGATGCCGCGGATGGCGTTCAACGGCAGCACGTACCAATCGTTCTTCGCCGGTTCCTGCCAGCACGCGAATGCGAGGCGGCCGCCAGGTTTGAGCGTCTTGCGCAACTCGGTGAAGGCCGCGACCGGGTCGTCGAAGAACATCACGCCGAAGCGCGAGAACAACAGGTCGAAGCTTTGCGGCGGAAACAGCGGCGCGCTGGCGTCGGCCAGACGAAACTCGACCGACAGATCGAGCGGCTGCGCGCGGTCGCGCGCGCGACCGACCAGCGGTTCGGACACGTCCACGCCGATCACCGACCCGCTCGCGCCCACCGCCCGCGCGAGTTCGAGCGAGGTCGCGCCGGCGCCGCAACCGATGTCCAGCACCGCTTCGCCGGGCTGTACCGCGGCCGCCTCGAACGCGGCGCGGCCGTAGGCGGCGGTGCGCTCGTCGAGCCACTCGTTATAGGTCAGCCAACGCTCGCCGATGGGGCCGTTCCAGTCGTTGATCTGTTGCTGGTTGTTCGCGCTCATGAAATCTCGCCGAATGGATGTCTGCGTTTAGCCTCAGCGCCCACGCAAGTCGGCGCGCCCTGAACATGCCTCATGTTTAGACCGGTTCGAAATCCAACCGCGCGGCCGTAATCGCGATGAATCCGCGAGCCAGATGGATATACGTCGTGCCCGGGCCTTGCGAAGGCAGCCAACTCACGACATTGCCCGCCCAGGCGTTGCCTTGCAGTTCTTCCAGGTCGGCGGTTTCCTGCATCCGCACGACATCGAAGAACTTCAACCGCGCATCGACGCGCTGCCGTGTGGCGGACACCGGGTAATACGCCAACGTCACGGTCACCGTACGCTCGCGGTGATCGGTGGCGATCGAAAGCAGATTCGCATCGTGAAGCTCGATGTCGTTGAGATCGCTTGCCATGTCCATCCGGCCCAAAGAGGGTGCAGCGGGGAGAATAACCGCTCCGCACAGGCGGCACCCGTTACCCGGCGCCATCGGGAACACCCACGAAAAAGGCCGCGACATGCGCGGCCTTTTCCGTACAACCACCAAAAACCGTTACGGCCGGCGCGCCAGCGCCGCGTCGTCCTTGGCCTTGGGCAGCAGGTCCTGCTTGGTGACCTTCAGCAGGCCCAGGGTCAGCAGCGGGCAGGCGACGAAGATCGAGGACAAGGTGCCGATGATGATGCCGAGCATCTGCGATTCGGCCATGCCGCGCAGCGAACCGCCGCCGTAGATGTACAGGGCGATCACGGTCAGGAAGGCGACGAAGGAGGTGATCACCGTGCGCGACAGGGTCTGGTTGATCGACTTGTTGAGCACGGTTTCCGGGTCGGCGCGCATCGAGCGGAAGTTCTCGCGGACGCGGTCGAACACCACGATGGTGTCGTTGATCGAGTAGCCCATCACCGACAGGATGCCGGCCAGCACGGTCAGGTCGAACTCGTGGCCGCTGATGGCGAACCAGCCGGCGACCACGACCACGTCGTGCAAGGTGGTGATGATCGCCGCCACCGCGAACTTCCATTCGAAACGGAAGGCGATGTAGATCAGGAAGCCGACGATCACGAAGATCAGCGCGTACAGGCCGTTGAGGGCGAGCTCCTTGCCGACCTGCGGGCCGACGAACTCGTTGCGCAGCACCTTGCCGGTGTTGCCGCCCACGCTGACCGCCTTCATCACCGACGCGGCGGCGTGGCTGGTGGCGGCCGCGGTGCTATCGCCTTCGCGCGGCTGCAGGCGGATCAGCAGCTCGTTGCCGGCGCCGTAGGTCTGGACCTGGGCGCTGTCGTAGCCGTCGGCGGCGAGGCGGTTGCGCACCTCATCGAGATTGGCCGGCTTTTCCAGATGCACCTCGACCAGGTTGCCGCCGGTGAAGTCCAGGGCGAAGTTGAAGTTGCGGGTCACCATCGCGCCGATCGCGACGAACATGATGATCGCGGCGATGACGATCGACACCCACCGCATCTTCATGAAGTTGATGTTGGCGTCGTTCGGCAGCAGGGTCAGCGGGAAAATTTTCATGTCTGGGTTCTCCCGTCAGATCGCGATGGACTTGAGCTTGCGGCGGTTGCCGTAGATCAGCGTGGCGATGCCGCGCGACACGGTCACGGCGGTGAACACCGAGGTCAGGATGCCCACGATCATGGTGATCGCGAACCCCTTGAGCGGGCCGGTGCCGAACATCAGCAGGGCCAAGCCGGCCAGCAGCGCGGTCATGTTGGAGTCGAAGATGGTGCCCGAGGCCTTGTCGTAACCGGTGGCGATCGCCGACTGCGGCGGCATCCCGGCGCGCAACTCTTCTCTTATTCGTTCGTTGATGAGCACGTTGGCGTCCACCGACATGCCGACCGACAGGGCCAGGCCGGCGAAGCCGGGCAAGCTCATGGTCGCGCCGACGAAGGGCAGCGACATCACCGCGACCACCATCAACAGGTTGAGCAGCAGGGCCAGACAGGTGATCAGGCCGAACATGCGGTAATAGATCAGGAAGAAGGTCAGCGCGAAGATGAAGGAGAACATCACCGCGGTGGTGCCGCGCTTGACGTTGTCCGCGCCCAGGCTCGGGCCGACCACGCGCTCTTCGACGAAGGTCATCGGCGCGGCCAGCGCGCCGGACTTGAGCTGCTTGGCGAGGCTGGTGGACTCTTCGCGGGTCAGGCCGGTGGTCTGGAATTCCTTGCCGAACACGCCCTGGATGGTGGAGTTGCTGATCACGCGCTCTTCGGTGCGGGTGGTGCGCACTTCCTTGCCGTCCACGATCTGGGTGATCGGCACCTGTTCCACATAGACGATGCCCAGCGGCTTGCCGACGTTTTCCAGGGTGTGGTTGAGCATGCGCTGGCCGCCGATGGCGTTGAGCGTGATGCTCACCTGCGGCTGGCCGGTGCGCGAGTCGGTGCCCGGCACGGCGTTGATCAGCTGATCGCCGGAAACGAGCAGGCGCTTGGACAGCAGCACCGGCTGCTTGTTCTGGTCGTAGTAAACGCGCGCCTCCGGCGGAACGTTGTGGTCGCGCACCGCGGCCGCGGCGGCGGCGCGGTCGCCCACGCCGGCGCGGAATTCCAAGGTGGCGGTGGCGCCGATCTGGCGCTTGGCTTCGGCGGTGTCCTGCAGGCCCGGCAGCTGGATCACGATGCGGTCGGTGCCCTGGCGCTGGATCACCGGCTCAGCCACGCCGAAGGCGTTGATGCGGTTGCGCAGGGTGGTGAGGTTCTGCTCGATCGCTTCCAGCGAGATGCGCTGCAGTTCCGACTGCGGCACTTCCAGGGTCAGGGTGCGGGCGTCGAGGTTCTGGGTCAGGGTCGGGAAGGCGATGCGCAGTTGCTTCTGCGCCTTGTCGGCGTCGGCGTTGACGGCCAGCGTGGTGACTATGGCTTCGTTGCCGCGGCGCACGACCGAGGTGTAGGGCACCGAGTTGTCGCGCAAGGTCGCGCGCACGTCTTCCACGTAGGCTTCCAGGCGCTTGTCCAGCGCGGCGGCCTGATCGACCTGCATCACGAAGTGCACGCCGCCCTGCAAGTCCAGGCCGCGCGGCATCGGCTTGGCGCCGAGCGAGGCCAGCCAGTTCGGCACGGTCGGCGCCAGGCTCAGGGCGACCACGTAGTCGCTGCCCAACTGGGGCCGCAGCAAGTCGGAGGCTTTGGTCTGCTGATCGGTGTCGTTGAGCCGCACCATCAGGTTGCCGTCTTCGACCTTGATCGACTTGGAGGGGATCTTGGCTCCGGCCAGGATGCCGTCCACCTTCTTGGCCAGCGCCGCGTCGATCGCGGTGCCGCCGGTGCGCGCCGCGGTGATCTGCACCGACGGATCCTGCGGATAGGCGTTAGGCAGCGCGTAGATCACGCTGATGATCAGCACGACCAGAATGGCGAAGTATTTCCAGCGCGGAAAGGTCAGCATCGAGAACCCCTGCGGCGACCTCCCCGGCCGCCGCGTTTGAAGATGGCGTGGCGTCGGCTCAGGCCGACTTCAAGGTGCCCTTGGGCAGAACGTTGGCGATCGCGCCCTTCTGCACGCGGATGCGCACGTTGGCGGCGATTTCCACGGTAATGAAGTTTTCGCCGATATCGGTGACGGTGCCGGCGATGCCGCCGTTGGTCAGCACTTCGTCGCCCTTGGACAGCTTCTCGAGCATGCCGCGGTGTTCCTTGGCGCGCTTCATCTGCGGACGGAAGATCAGGAAGTACATGACGGCGATCAGCACCAGCGGCAGGACCAGCCCGCCAAGACCGCCACCGAGGAAACCGCCCGGAGCCGGAGCGCCGCCGGCGGCGCCTTGGGCGTAAGCGGGGCTGATCAGAAGGTCGAGCAGATTCATCTGAATGTCCTGAAACGAAAAATAGCCGGGGATTATGCCACGGCTGGGTTGGGGCCACGGCCGGGGCCGAAATGGGCCGCGGCGCACGCTTTCGAATGGGTTCCCCGCTGTCCGGGCGGGGCCGGACGCGGTTCGCCGGCCTTGGGGCCTGCCCGCGACTCCGGGGCCCGGCCGGGCGGCTGGGAGGGCGGAAACGGCGGGGCGGGCCCTCACCCCTGCCCTCTGCCGTGAACGGGAGAGGAGGACTGAGAGTTCGCCCGCTTGCGCGGGCGAACGGCTTTCTACTGGCGTGCGGCGTAGAAAGACTCGCGGAAGGCGGTAAAGGTTCCCTGCTCGATCGCCTCGCGCATCTGCGCCATCAAACGCTGGTAGTAGCGCAGGTTGTGCAAGGTGCCCAGCATCGGCCCCAGCATTTCATTGCAGCGGTCCAGGTGGCGCAGGTAGGCGCGGCTGAAGCCGTTGCGACAGGCGTAGCAGTCGCAGCCTTCCTCGATCGGGCGCAGATCGCGCTCGTACTTGGCGTTGCGCACGCGCACCGTGCCCTGGGCGGTGAAGTAGTGGCCGTTGCGGGCGTTGCGGGTCGGCATCACGCAATCGAACATGTCCACGCCGCGCGCGACCGATTCGACCAGATCCTCCGGCCGCCCCACGCCCATCAGATAACGCGGACGGTCTTCCGGCAGCTGCGGGCAGGTGTGTTCGAGCATGGCGTTGCGCTCTTGCTCCGGTTCGCCGACCGCCAGGCCGCCGACTGCGTAGCCATCGAAGTCCAGCGCTCTCAAGGCTTCGGCCGAGCGCGTGCGCAGCTCGTGATGCACGCCGCCCTGGACGATGCCGAACAAGGCCGCATCGTTGCCTTCGTGCGCGCGCTTGGAGCGTTCGGCCCAGCGCAGGCTCAGCTCCATCGACTTGCGCGCGACATCGATGGTCGCCGGATACGGCGTGCATTCGTCGAAGATCATCACGATGTCCGAATCGAGCACACGCTGGATGTTCATGCTCTCCTCCGGCCCGAGGAACACCTTGCTGCCGTCCACGGGCGAGGCGAAGGTCACGCCCTGCTCGGTGATCTTGCGCCGGTGCGCCAGCGAGAACACCTGGAAACCGCCGGAGTCGGTCAGGATCGGCCCGTTCCAGCGGGCGAAGCCGTGCAGGCCGCCGTGATCGCCGATCACGTCCAGGCCCGGACGCAGATACAGATGGAAGGTGTTGCCGAGAATGATCTGCGCGCCGAGTTCGGCGACGTGCTCGGGCATGATGCCCTTGACCGAGCCGTAGGTGCCCACCGGCATGAACGCCGGGGTTTCCACCGTGCCGCGCGGAAACGTCAGCCGGCCGCGGCGCGCGGCGCCGTCGTTGCCCAGCAGTTGAAAGGACATGCGGCTCATGCGCTTGCTCCGGAGTAAGCGGACGCAGTGCCGCGGTGGTTCGAAAGAGGACAACGCGGCGCGCCGCGCGCGCGGCCGGACGACCGCATCACGACGCCTGCGGCCACAGCAGCATCGCATCGCCATACGAGAAGAACCGGTAACGCTCGGCGATCGCATGCTCGTAGGCGGAAAACACCTGATCCTTGCCGGCGAAGGCCGACACCAGCATCAGCAAGGTGCTTTCGGGCAGATGGAAGTTGGTGATCAGCGCATCGACCGAACGGATCTGGTAACCCGGCAGGATGAACAAGCGGGTTTCGCCGGCGAACGGGCGCAGTTCGCCGTCGGCGTCGTGGTTGAGGCGGATCGCGCTTTCCAGCGCGCGCACCACGGTCGTGCCGACCGCGATCACGCGGCCGCCGGCGGCGCGGGTGCGGCGGATCTGTTCGACCAGGCCGGCGCCGACGTTGAGCCACTCGCTGTGCATCACGTGCTGGTCGAGATGGTCCGCGCGCACCGGCTGGAAGGTGCCGGCGCCCACGTGCAGGGTCACGTGGCCGAATTGCACGCCGCGTTCGCGCAGCCGCTCCAGCAGTTCTTCATCGAAATGCAGGCCGGCGGTGGGCGCCGCGACCGCGCCGACTTCGCGCGCGAACACGGTCTGGTAGCGCTCGGCGTCGTCGTGCCCGGGTTCGCGCTGGATGTACGGCGGCAGCGGCAGGCGTCCGGCGTGCAGCAGCCATTGCTCCAGCGACTCGGGCACGTGGAAGCGCAGGCGGTAGAACTCGCCCTCGCGGCCCAGCACTTCGGCTTCGCCGCCAGCGTCCAGGGCGATGCGCGCGCCTTCCTTAGGCGACTTGCTCACGCCCAGTTGGGCCCGCGCTTCGCTGCCGCCGAGCAGGCGTTCGATCAGGATTTCGACCCGTCCGCCGGTGCTTTTCTGGCCGAACAGGCGCGCCGGGATCACCCGGGTGTCGTTGAACACCAACAGGTCGCCGGGCTGCAGCATCTGCGGCAGGTCGCTGAAGACCCGGTCCTCGCGCGCGGCCGGCTGCGGCGGCACGACCAGCAGACGGCTGGCCGAACGCTGCGCCAGCGGCGCCTGGGCGATCAGCTCGGGGGGGAGTTCGTAGTGGAAATCGGACTTTTTCAAGGAAACCGGAGCAGTGAGCGCGATGCGCCGCAGCCACCGGCGCGGCCTAGAACCGGCCGAGGGTGGAGGACGCGGGCGAGACCCGGCGGCGGTGAAGGCCGGATTCGGTCTCGGGGAAGGCGGCCATTATCCGGGTGTTGGGGTGGATCGCCAAAAGTTGGCTTGGGGGAGTTAAGAGCAAATCCCCCCTGCCCCCCTTTTTTAAAGGGGGGAACAGCAAAAGCGGGGCTCGGGGAGGCTGGCGACCTTTACGCCACCACGCCCCGACCAGACCGGGTTCCCCCCTTTGAAAAAGGGGGGCCAGGGGGGATTTGCTCTTAGCTTTCGCTCTTCCTAGAGCCACCCATTCTGCCGAGCCCGCCGATACGCCTCGATCCGATTGCTGCTGTCGAGCTTGCCGATCGCCTCGGACAAATAATTGCGTACCGTCCCCTGGCTCAAATGCAGGCGCTCGCCGATCTCGGCCGTGGACAACCCTTCGCCGGCCAGACGCAGCACCTGCCGCTCGCGCTCGGTCAGCGGGTCCTCGTCGCTCCACGCCGCCACCGCCAGTTGCGGGTCGATCGCCCGGCCGCCGCGATGCACCTGACGCAGCGCCTCGGCCAATTGCCCGGCCGGCGCATCCTTCAGCAAATAACCGCGCACCCCGGCGTCCATCGCCCGGCGCAGATACCCGGCGCGGCCGAAGGTGGTGACGATCACCACCCGCGTCGGCATGCCCGAATCGCGCACCCGCATCGCCAGATCGATACCGGTCATGCCCGGCATCTCGATATCGGTCACCACCACATCGGGCTGGATGCGTTTGACCGCCTCCCAGGCCTGCGCGCCGTCGCCGGCTTCGGCGACGACTTCGATGTCGGGTTCCAGGTTCAGCAACGCGGCCAGCGCGCCGCGCACCAGGGCCTGATCTTCAGCGAGCAACAGACGGATCATGCGGTACCTCGTTCGAGCAGGGCCGGCTCGCGCGCGGCCCCTGGGAGAGTGGCGGCGGGCGCCGGCAAACGCCGCGCGGCGGCCAGCGCCTCGCGCGACACCAGCAGACTCAGGCGGGTGCCTGCGCCGTTCGGACTTTCGATTTCGAGCATGCCGCCGACCGAACGCAGGCGTTCGCGCATGCCGGTCAGGCCGTGGCCTTCGCCGGATACGCCGCCGCGGCCGTCGTCGGCGATCAGCAGCACGATGCCGCCGCGCGCGTCCTGGGTCAGTTCGACATCGACCCGGCGCGCCCGCGCATGCCGCAGCACGTTGGTCACCGATTCGCGCAAGGCCAGCGCCAGCACGGCTTCGACATTGAGCGGGATGTCCACCGGCGCGAGCTTGTGATCCAGGCTGATTTCGCCGCCCAGCAGCGCCAGCCGCGCCGCCGCCAGCTCGGCCTGCAGGCCGTTGGCGCGGATGCCGGCGACCGCTTCGCGCACCTGCGTGAGCGCTTCGCGCGCGACCCGTTCCACTTCGCAGATCTGATCCTGCGCGGCGTTCTTGTCGTGCTCCAGCAAGCGCGCGGCCAACTGCGATTTGAGCACCACCACCGACAGCGTGTGGCCGAGCAGATCGTGCAGATCGCGGCCGATGCGTTCGCGTTCGGCCAGACTGGCCAGACGCCGCACTTCTTCCTGGGTCAGACGCAATTCGGCATTGCGGCGCTCGCGCGAGCGCGCGGCCAACACGCCGGTGAACACGATCGAGCCGACCAGCAGATGGATCATCACGCTGAACACCGGCATGCCCACCGCCGGCAAGGTCATGATCGATTCCACGCCGAAGATCGCGAACAGGCCGATCGCCAGGGCGATGCCGCGGCGCAGCGGCAGGAAGCTGGCGATCATGCCGGCGGCGAAGATCAGATAAGTGCCGCCGCCGATGCCGAACGGCACGGTCGCGAATCCCACCGCCGCCACCGCCAGCACCAGCCACAGCCGCAACTTGGCGCCGCCGCGGTAGAACGCCCAGTACATCGGCAGGAACACCAGCACCGAGCAGGTCGCCAGCACGAAGATCCACCACGGCGCCGGCCAGGAAAACAGCGGGATGAAGACGAAGCTCAGATACAGCAGCGACGCCAGATGCCAACCGAGCAGGTTGTCGTGGGTGTCCAGCGGCGGTCCGGGCAGGCGCATGGTCGGAGTCCTGAAGTTCGATCGCGACCCGCCGAAGCGGGCCTTGATCAATGCATGTACGGCGGGTATTGCAGCCACGTCTTCACCTGTAGGTGTGGAATCGAGGCATGGCCCACGTGTGGTTCTGAATGATTCAGGCACCCCCGTGCCACGATCGATGCGGACTTTAGCGGAGTTCGACGGCCTCGATCTCGAATGAGAACGGCCCCGGCGCGCCCATCGCGCTCACCGCGATGCCGCGCAAACGCTTCAAATCGACGTTGGGCATGGTCGCCAGCGGCACGCGCACCTCCTGCCATTGCTTGCCGGCCGGGATCGTTTGCATGCCCGGACGGCCGTTTTTGTCCGCGCCGGAGAACACGAACAAGGTCAGGGCGTGTCCGTCGCCACGCAGGCGGAAGCTCAGCTCGCGCACCGCGCTCGCGTCGGCCACGCCCATCGGCACCTGTGAGGGATTGAACATCAATCCGGCCCAGGGCTGGGCGAAACCGGTCGTCAATTCGCCCTTGGCCTGGAGCGAAGGCGCCTGGCCGCCGCCCTGCCCGGCCTGCAGAACCGAGGTGGAGGTGCCGCCCATGTAGGCGTCGCTGGTGGCCAGCCAGCGCTCGCTCGGCTTGCCGTCGATGAACAGCGCGATCGGGCCCGTCGCGACCGTCGGCACGTTGGCGCCGATCGCGCGGCTCACCGGATAGCCGTTCTTCCAGATCGTGCGGACGGCGCGGGTGGCGGTGATGTCGGTGGTCGGATCGCCATCGACCAGCAACAGGTCCGCGCGCAGGCCCGGCGCGATACGGCCGCGATCGTCGAGCTTGAAGCTGCGCGCCGGCACCGAGGTCGCCGCGCGCAGGGCTTCGACCGGGGTCAGGCCGGCGCGCACCAGCAGATCGAGTTCGCCGTGTTCGCTGGCGCCGTGGGTGGTGCCGGGATTGCCGGCGTCGGTGCCGGCCAGCAGCGGCACGCCGGCCGCGTGCAGATTGCGCACGTTCTCCAGCGACTTATTGAGAACCTCCGCGGCGCTGGGCCCGGCGCGGAAACTGTTGCCCAATAGGTCTTTCTGCGGCTGCTGCAGCCACGGCGCGATGCGCGGATCGGCGGCGAGGCGGGCGCCTTCGCCCGCGCTGGCGACCGAAGCCATCACGCTCAGCGTCGGCACCACGAAGGCTTTGTTGCGCTTGATCGCGGCGATCAGCTTGGGATCGTCGATGCGGTCGCCGTTGATGTGGACCAGGCCGTCGGCGCCGGCATCGATCGCCAGCGCGGCCTCTTCTTCCAGCGATACGTGCACGACCGCCAGACGCTTGCGCGCATGCGCGGCCTTGATCGCCGCGCGCAGCGCCGGTTCGCTCAAGGTCGCCATGCGCGGCTTGCCGTTGGCGTCGCGGGCCTGTTCCAGCACCAGCTTGATGTAGTCCGAACCTTCCTCGATGCGCGCATCGACGAAGGCCTGGGCCTGGGCGGGATCGTCCAGGGTCGGGATCGCGAAGCCGTATTCGGTGCCATGGCCGCCCTTGGCCGTGACCAGGGTGCCGGCCGACCACAGATCGGCCTGCGTGGTCTTGGCGCGGCTTTCGCGCTCGCGCTTGGCCGCGGCCAGCAGGTGGTGGTCGGTGAACATGTCCAGTTCGGTGGTCACGCCGAAGCGCAGCGCGTCGCCGCGGGCATCGCCCCAACTGTGCACGTGCGAGTCGATCAGGCCCGGCAGCAGGGTCTGGCCGGCACCGTCCAGCACCGGCACGCCGTCGGGCACTTTCACCTTCGCGCCGACTTCGGCGATCAGGCCGTCGCGCACCAGCACCGTCGCCGACGGCAGCACGCGTTCGCCGTCGAACACCCGCACCTGGCGGATCGCGAACTGCAGCGACGGCGCGCCCGCGGACGGATCGGCCGGGGCTGCGGCTTCGGAGGCGGCCGGCGTCTGCGCGGCGGCGGCCGGCGGCTCGGCGGCGAAGGCCGCGGCGCTGGCGAGCAGGCCCAGCAGCAGGCCGGCGCTCAGCGCGGTGCGGGTCAGGGTTCGGGCCTGGCGGAACCGGGCCGGTGTCATCGGGTGCATACGGATCTCCATGAATAGGTACGCCTGCGGCAGCCGTCGTTCAGAGGCTGCGCTGCGGGCCGGCGCGGTCTTGCCGGCGCAGGCCTGGGAAAATGGGTTGGTATTGCGAACGCCGCGGCAGCGCGCCGACGGCGCGGCCATGAGCCGGACGCGCCGCCTTGGCCGCCGGGATCTCGCCCGGATCCGGTTGCCGCGCGGCCACGGCGACGACGCGATGGAAGGGATGGATCGCGTTCATGGCCGAACCTCACGCGGTTGCCGGAAGGTGCGGCCACTGTCGGTTTCGCGATCGTTCCGCGGCAGTGCACGAAGACATTCATCGCCGGTGACAAGCGTCACCAGCGGTACGAAACGCGGCCCGGGCGGGCAGTCTGAACCTGCGCAGGCAGGGGGTTATCGGCGAACGCAGCACGTGATAGACTCGCATAAATCATTGAAATGAAACGAAAAATCGTCAAAAGGCCATGGCCTTACGCAAAATTTTTGCGCGATGTTTCGGGGTTTCAACGAGTTACGCGGGGACTGCGTCCTGGTCCTCTTCGTTCGATGTGAGAGATGGCGCTTGGCGGCCGGGGGGCTGCTGCAACCGCGCGCGTCCAGCCATGAAGGCGGACCGGTCTCCCACGCAACACACGGCACGACGCCGACGACCTTTTGGAGATCGAGATGACCAATTTGCTCAGCCAACTCGCGCCGCTGCGCGCGCATGCCGGCAAGCGCCGCACCGTCGGCCTGGACGACGACACCGTCGCCCGCTTCGCCGTCACCCATCCCGATCTGGGCGAAGCCATCGCCGCCGCCGCCGCCGAGTACGCGCTGGTGCGCGATCTGCACGCCGACTTGCTCGAGCTGGACGAAGACGCGCAGATCGACGCGGTCCAGCAGGGCTACGTCAATTTCTATCCCGACGACGGCGTCAACCCGTACATCGCCCTGGCCGCGCGCGGCCCGTGGGTGATCACCCTCAAGGGCGCGGTGCTGCACGACTCCGGCGGCTACGGCATGCTCGGCTTCGGCCACACGCCCTCGGCGGTGATCGCGGCGATGGCCAAGCCGCAGGTGATGGCCAACATCATGACCCCGTCGCTGTCGCAGCTGCGCTTCGAGCGCGCCCTGCGCGCGGCCATCGGCGTGAACCGCGGCGGCTGTCCGTTCGAGCGCTTCTTCTGCCTGAATTCGGGTTCCGAATCGGTCTCGCTGGCCGCGCGCATCGCCGACGTCAACGCTAAGCTGATGACCGACCCGGGCGCCAAGCACGCCGGCCGCGCGATCAAGCGCGTGGTGGTCAAGGGCAGCTTCCACGGCCGCACCGAGCGTCCGGCGCTGTACTCGGATTCCTCGCGCAAGGCCTACAGCCAGCACCTGGCCAGCTACCGCGGCGAGGATTCGGTGCTCACCGTCGAGCCGTACGACATCGACGCGCTGAAGAAAATCTTCAGCGACGCCGAAACCAACCACTGGTTCATCGAAGCGATGTTCCTGGAACCGGTGATGGGCGAAGGCGACCCGGGCCGCGGCGTGCCGCCGGCGTTCTACGCCGCCGCGCGCGAACTCACCCGCAACCACGGCTCGCTGCTGCTGGTCGATTCGATCCAGGCCGGCCTGCGCGCCCACGGCGTGCTGTCGATCATCGATTACCCCGGCTTCGAAGGCCTGGACGCGCCGGACATGGAGACCTATTCCAAGGCCCTCAACGCCGGCCAGTACCCGTTGTCGGTGCTCGCCGTCGGCGATCGCGCCGCCTCGCTGTACCGCAAGGGTCTGTACGGCAACACCATGACCAGCAACCCGCGCGCGCTCGACGTCGCCGTCGCCGTGCTCGAACACGTCACCCCGGAACTGCGCGCCAACATCCGCGCGCGCGGCGCCGAGGCGATCGCCAAGCTGGAGAAGCTCAAGAGCGAGCTCGGCGGCCTGATCACCAAGGTCCAGGGCACCGGCCTGCTGTTCTCGTGCGAACTGGCCCCGCAGTTCAAGTGCTTCGGCGCCGGTTCCACGGAAGAGTGGCTGCGCGAACGCGGCATCGGCGTGATCCACGGCGGCGTCAACTCGCTGCGTTTCACCCCGAACTTCACCATCGGCAGCGACGAGCTGGAACTGCTGGTGTCGATGGTCGGCCGCGCCCTGCGCGAAGGCCCGCGCGCGCAGCAGGCCGCGGCGGCCTGACGGCCTGGGAGTGAGTGGAGAAGAGTGAGGAGTGAGCGAAAGCCGCTTCTCGCTCTTACTCACTCCTCACTCTTCTTCACTCACTACTGCTCCAAAGGAGCCAATGGAATGATCCGTTTGTCGAACAAGGAAACCGGCGCCGACATCGGCGAGATCAGCGAAGAAGAGCTGCAGATCCTGGTGGCCGCGCTGGAAGAAGAAGACAGCAAGGACCAGGACTACTGGATCGACCACGCCGTGGTCGACATGATCGAGATCGATCACCTCAACGCCGGCTCGCTGATCACCGTGCTGCGCGCAGCGATCGGCGGCAGCGACGGGATCGAGATTCAGTACGTGCGTACGGCCTGAGCCCCGCGCACCTTCACAGCCCGATCCAAGCCATGCCGTTGCCGCGCATACTCGGCGCTGCGGAATTCCGTCTGCCTCCGGTAGACGGATTTCATCTGCCGGACGGGCGCATTTTCGCCCTGCATGGATGCCCCGACGGGGATTTTCGTGTCGCGGCGCAGGCCTCGCCTCCCGCACCGGCCGACGACATCGGATTTGCGACGCTCTACCCCTCATTCGAAACCCGGCACCCCGACGGACACGAAGCCTTGGTCGGCGGCGACGGCGCCTGGGAGGGCGAAGGTTTCCTGGCGTTGATCGACTTGGCCACGCAAACGCCGACGTGGATCTTCTATTGCGTAACGGCCGAAATCTTCATCTCCGGCGCTTTCGAGCCTCACTGCATCCAGGCGGTCTCGCTTGGCGACGTCTATCGTTATCACTGGTCGTTCGATCGCACGTTGCCGCCCACGATCCGCATCGAACGCAGCCGCGCGTGAATGCTCGGCCGCGGCGGCAGAACAAGGAGCAAGTTCGCTCATGGCCCTCGACCTGATCCAGGCCCGGCACGAGCGCGAGATCCACACCTCGCGCAAGCTGTTCGCCATCGACGAGATGCTGCATTCGCAGTTGCTGGCCCGGGCGCAGCCGCGCGACGAGTATCCGCTGCTGCACAAGTTGCGCGACTACTACGCCGACAGCACCTTGTTGTTGGGCGAGTTGCCGGGCTTGCAAGCGGAGTTGATGCGGATCGGGGCCAAGTTCACCGATCCCACCCAGGTGCATGAGTTCTCGCGCTTCGTCGAGCAGGCGCTAGCCGACGGCGACAACCTCTACGCCACCGCCGATTAAGCTGCAAGGCCAAGACATCCCAACCTATTGGGTTCCCCCCTTTGAAAAAGGGTGAAGGGCCGCGCTTGCGAACCTCAGGTTCGCGCGGCACTGAACGCCCACAGGCTGTGCCTGTGGGCCGGAGGGCCAGGGGGGATTTGCTTTTGCTTTCCCCCGCAGAAGCAACAGCAAAGGCAAAAGCAAATCCCCCGCGACGCTTCGCGTCGTCCGCCCCCTTTTTCAAAGGGGGCAACAGCAAGAGCCTTCGGCTGACGAATCCACGCTTGCGCCCCGCCCCGCAACCGTCAATCCTTTGCAACAACGATCGCCCGCCCCCGCACCCAGGCCGCCCAATGAAAATCGTCGAAGTCCGCCACCCCCTCGTCCAACACAAACTCGGCCTGATGCGCCGCGCCGACAACAGCACCAAGTCGTTCCGCGAGTTGGCCTCGGAAGTCGCGACCCTGCTCACCTACGAAGCCACCGCCGACCTCGAAACCGAGGAAGCCGTGGTCGAAGGCTGGGCCGGGCCGGTCGTCACGCGCCGGATCAAGGGCGCCAAGGTCACTCTGGTGCCGATCCTGCGCGCCGGCCTGGGCATGCTGCCGGGTGTGCTGGAGCTGATTCCGGCGGCCAAGGTCGGCGTGGTCGGCCTGCAGCGCGACGAACAGACGCTGCAGCCGGTCGGCTACTACGAAAAACTCACCGGACGCATGGAAGAGCGCACCGCGCTGATTCTCGATCCGATGCTCGCCACCGGCGGCAGCCTGATCGCGACGGTGGATCTGCTCAAGAACGCCGGCTGCAAGCGCATCAAGGGGCTGTTTCTGGTCGCGGCGCCGGAAGGATTGAAGGCGCTGGAAGCCAAGCACCCGGATGTGGAGGTGTTTACCGCGTCGGTGGATGAGCGGCTCAACGAGGTCGGCTACATCCTGCCGGGGTTGGGCGATGCGGGCGACAAGATTTTCGGAACCAAGCATTACGCTTGACGTGTTGGCTCATGGTTTGCTGATCGAAAAGCGTCGGGGCTGAAAGCCCCTCCCACAACAGACGCCGAAGCCACGCAATCTTTTGTGGGAGGGGCTTTCAGCCCCGATGCCTTTCGTTCCGCTCGCGCGAAACTATCTCCGCGCCTGCCGCCGCTTACGCAGCCGATACAACACGATCAGCGCCAACACCACCGCCACCGCGAACCACCCCGGCGACCAGCCGCGGGTTGCAGGTTTCGCCGCCGCCGGCGCGAGCGGCTCACGCGCCGGCGCTGCGTTCAAGGCCGCCGCGGCCGCTTCCGGGCGCAGACGCCACACGCCTTCGCGCAATTCCAGTTTGCCTTCCAACGCCGGCAACCGCAGTTCGCGCCAACTCACGCGCAAATCGCCGATCTGCGGATCGAGCGGATTCTCCGAACTGCCCAGGCCATCGCCCTCGGGCTGAAACGTCGCCGCCAGGTTCGACGGCAAACGGCTGAAATTAGGCCGGAACACCCGCCACTCGCCGATCGCGCGCAAAACCTCGCTGCCCAGCGGTTTGCCGTCGAGCGTCGCCGACTCCGACCACCAGCGCCGGTTCTCCAGCGGCATCCGCGACGGATTGGCGTGACCGGGCGAGTACCCGCTGGAATCGATCGGCGCCGCGTTCCACACGCGCTCGTAACCGTCGCCCTGCGAAGCGATGCCGAACTCGCGCCGCCACTGATACATCTCGACCCGACGGTCCAGGCCGAACTGCCGCGTCAGCACGCCGAAATCGCGATCGCTCAGCGCCTTGCCGCTGATCGGTTCGCCCACCGGCTCGCCGTCTTCGGCGTCCTGCGCCCAGGCCGCGCCCGCGCAGGCCAGCATCGCGACCAGCGCGATCGCGCGCCAGCGCCGCGCTGGGCGGCGCAAATTCATGCAGCCAGCGCCCGCGCCTGCAGTTCGGCGACTTCGTGCACGGTGCCGAACTTGCCCTTGTCGTCGCGCACCACCTGCGCCAGCGCGCAACCCGGGTCGTGGGTGAAGAACAGATGCACGTTGCGTTCGAGCTTGTCGCTGAGAAAGGCTTTCTTCTCATCGATCAGCAGCTCGGCGTTGCGGTCGTAGCCCATGGTGATCGGCACGTGCACCCACGGCCGGCCCGGAATCAGGTCGGCGCAGAACACCACGCCGCCGTGCGGCTGGCCCTGGACCTGCTCGGGGCCGACGATCTCGGCCAGCATCAGTCCCGGCGTGTGGCCGTCGCTGTAATGGAAACGCACGGCGCCGCCGAGCAACTTCGAATACTCGCCCTCGACCAGTTCCAGCCGGCCGGTGGCTTCCAGCAGCGCCGGCAGTTCGGCGATGAAGCTGGCGCGATCGCGCGGATGCGGCTGCAGCGCGCGCTGGTAGTGCTCGCGCCCGACCAGATACGAGGCATTGGGGAACAGCAGGCGCGGCGCCTGCCCTTCGGCCCACGGCGCGAGCAGTCCGCCGGCGTGATCGAAGTGCAGATGCGAGAGCACCACCACGTCGATGTCTTCCGGCGCGAAGCCGGCCTTGGCCAGCGAATCGATCAGCACATGGCGCTCTTCGACCACGCCGTAACGCTCGCGCAGCTTGGGTTCGAAGAACGCGCCGATGCCGGCCTCGAACAACACCGTCTTGCCGGCCAGCGGGCTGGCGAGCAAGGCGCGGCAGGCCAGCTCGATGCGGTTTTGATCGTCGGGCGGCGACCATTTGGCCCACATCGCCCGCGGCGCGTTGCCGAACATCGCGCCGCCGTCGAGTTTCTGCGAGTTGCCGAGGATCGACCAGAGCTTCATGGCTGCACCGCCCGGGTTGCGGGCATTGGCGGGGGATGGCTGATTTTAGCCGGAACCAGCCTCGGGAATCGGGAATGGAGAATCGGGAATCGTCCGGGCATTCACTGTAGCTTCCCGCCCGGCTTTTGCCCTTTCCATTCCCTATTCCCGATTCCCCATTCCCGGCACTACTGCGGCGTCGCCACCGTCGCGAAGTGAAAAATGAACTCGCCGTCGCGGCCGTCGGCGGAGACCACGCGCACCGGCGCCAGCGGTTTGTCGGCGACCAAGGTGGCGGTGCCGCTGGCCGACAGCTTGCTGATCAGCCCGGCCGAGCGGCCGTTGATCTTGATCAGCATCTCCTGCCCCGGGACCAGCATCACGCGGCCCATCGACGGGTCGCTGCCGCGCGGAGTGACGTTGCGGCCTTCCTCGGTGTCGATGTAGTCGCGCGAAGGCAGTTCGAACAGATCCTGGCCGCCGGCGCTGACCTGAAACGACCACGAAGTGCTGCCGCTGGTGCCGTCGTTGATCACTTCGATCTTTTCCAGCGTCAGCAGCACCGAATAGCGCGAAGGCGCCTTGGGCAGGTCGGGCTTGACCGCGGGCGTGGCGGCCGGCGACTGCGTCGTCGGCGCGGGCGGCGTCTTGTCCTTGAGGCCGCCGATCTCGCGCACGTTGTTGACCAGCGTGGTCAGAGCGACCAGAAAAGCGACCGCGGCGACCGAAATCGCGGTGACGCGGGTGTACCAAGGCTTGTTCTCGTCGCTCACTGACCTGTTTCCCCTGTCCTTGCCTGGGCCGCTGCCCATGCGGCGCAATCTACTTCACCGCATGGCCGCCGCGCCATCGCACGGCGGCCGTCCGCGTCAGGGCCGGCTCAGCAGCACCGCGGCCTGGCCGACCGGATTGCGCGGATCGGTGCCGCCGGACAAGGTGTTGTCATGCTTGTTCCACATCACCGTCTGCAGATTGCCCCAGGGCGATTCGGCGGCGTTGACCTTGTGGCCCATGGCCTGCAGCTTGGCGACGGTGTCGGCGTCGAGCGCGCCGGCTTCGGCCGAGATCACGTCGGGCAACCACTGGTGATGGATGCGCGGTTGGTCGGCGACCTTCTGCGGCGCCAGGCCGGCGTCGTAGGCCAGCACCGCCAGCAGCACCTGGGTGATGATGCGGCTGCCGCCGGGCGCGCCGACCGCGATCACTTTGTCCTTGGACTCCATGAAACTCGGCGTCATCGAGCTGAGCATGCGCTTGCCCGCTTCCGGCGCGTTGGCGGCGAAGCCCATCACGCCGAAGGCGTTCGGCGTGCCCGGGCGCAGGGCGAAATCGTCCATCTCGTTGTTGAGCAGCACGCCGGTGCCCGGCGCGACCAGGCCCGAGCCGTACAGCAGGTTGACGGTCTGGGTGGCCGAGACGCGGTTGCCGTCGTGATCGATGATCGAAAAATGCGTGGTCTCGTCGTCTTCCAGCGGCGCCGGCTGACCCGACAGCAGGTCGCTGGGCGTGGCCTTGTCCGGATGGATGGTGGCGCGCAGGCCGGCGGCGTAATCGGCGCTGGTCAGGCGCGCCAGCGGGATCTTCACGAAGTCCGGATCGCCCAGGTAAATGGTGCGGTCGCGATACGCGCGGCGCATGGCCTCGGCGATGATGTGGGTGCGGTGCGCGGGATCGAGCTTGCTCAGGTCCCAGCCTTCGAGAATCTGCAGGATCTCGGCGAAGGCCACGCCGCCCGACGACGGCGGCGGCGCGGTGACGATGTCCCAGCTGCGGTACTTCAGGCGCAGGGGTTCGCGTTCGCGCACCTTGTAGCCGGACAATTCCTCAGGCTTCCATTGGCCGCCTTCTTCCTTGACCGAAGCGAGCAGCTTCTGCGCGACTTCGCCGCGATAGAAGCCATCGAAGCCCTTCTCGCCCAGCAGTTCCAGCGTGCGCGCCAGATCGGGCTGCTTGAAGATTTCGCCGACCTTGGGCGGATCGCCGTCGGCCAGATAGACCTCGCGCGTGCCGCGGTAACGCTCCATCACTTCGCGCCGGCTGCCGTAGCTTTTTTCCAGGCGCGCGTAGACCGGGAAGCCTTCGCGGGCGATGCGGATCGCCGGCGCCAGCGACGTCTTCAGCGGCAGCTTGCCGTACTTCTGCGCGAGATGGACCAGTGCCGCCGGCAATCCGGGAATGCCCGCCGACCACGGGCCGTTGACGGAGCGATCGCGGTTGAGCTCGCCCTTCTCGTCCAGGAACGCCGCAGGCGTCGCCGCGGCGGGCGCGGTTTCGCGCGCGTCCAGGAAGATGTCGCGATTGGTCTTGGCGTCGTGCAGCAGGAAGAAACCGCCGCCGCCGATGCCGGAGCTGACCGGTTCGACCACCGACAAGGTCGAGGACACCGCGATCGCGGCATCGAAGGCGTTGCCGCCCTGGCGGACAATCTCAAGGCCGGCCTGCGCCGACAGCGAGTGGGCGCTGGCGATGACGGTCCCGGGCGGATGCGCGGCGGCGGACTTCGCCGTCTCGGCGGGCGCGGCCTTGGCGACGGGCGCCTTGGACAGCGCGGGCGCGGCGATCAGCAACAACGAAGCCAGTAAGCAGGCAGACATCAGACCGGCTCGCGGTCGCGGTGCCTTTCGCATCGGGTTCACTCCTGTTGTAGACGGCGCAGCTTTTCGAGCAGCTGCGGTTCGGATTCGACGAACTGCGGGTCTTTGTCGATGCACTCGACCGGGCACACGACCACGCATTGCGGTTCGTCGTAATGGCCCACGCACTCGGTGCAGCGGGCCGGATCGATCACATAGATGCTCTCGCCCTGGGAGATGGCCTGATTGGGACAGGCCGGCTCGCAGACGTCGCAGTTGACGCACAGCTCATTGATCTTCAGCGACATGGGGGTTCACGGGTGCCGGCGAAACCGCGCGATTCGCTGTACCGGCAAGGCCTTCAGTGTAGGCCCCCCGCCGCGCCCGGCATAGCGGCGGGCCGGGATGCTGCGTGCCGGGGGTGAGGGATTTGGCGGGTTCGGGCGGATTCGGTGCTCAGCGCCGCCCTTTTTGCCGTGCTGTTCCCCCTTTGAAAAAGGGGGCTGGAGGGATTTGCTTTTACGTCAGATCACCACGCACCCGCAAAAGCAAATCCCCCGCGCTGGAGCTTCTCGCGAAACCCGCTCTCCGCAGGCGCCGCCCCCTTTTTCAAAGGGGGCACTCACTGGCGCTGTCCTCCCCCTTCACCGTGCTGTTCCCCCCTTTGAAAAAGGGGGGCTGGGGGGATTTGCTTTTTACGTCAGATCACCCCGCACTCGCAAAAAGCAAATCCCCCGCGCTGCGGCTTCGCGCGAAACCCACTCTCCGCAGGCGCCGCCCCCTTTTTCAAAGGGGGCACTTCTTTCAAAGGGGCACCGACCCCACCAACGAAATCGGGCCGCACAAGGCGGCCCGATCCGGATACAACTGCCAGCCCGACCGCGCAAGCGGCCGAACCGCGCGCTTACTTGGCTTCGACGAAGATGTAGTTCACGCCGGCCGGTGTCACCGCGGCCTTGACGCGCTCGTTGTCGGCGGCGGCGCCGATGAAGATGAACTTGACGCCCTTCATGGTGGCCGGATCGACCTTGGTGAAGGAAGCCACGGCCAGGTCGGCGGTCTTGGCCGAGTCGGGCGAACCGAACGCGACCAGGTTGCCTTCCAGGATGCCGCGCGACATGTCGGCCTGCGACTTCTCCAGCATCAGGTCGTAGTCGCGCTGGAAGGTCGGCGAATCCGGCGCCGGCAGGACGTAGACGTAGGTGCTGCCGTTGACGCCGTCGAGGTTGCGCTTGACCACGTCGGTCAAATACGCGTTCCAGGCGTTTTCGTCGCTGGTCTTGGGCGCCGACAACGCCGCGGCTTCAACGGCGACCTCCTTCTTCTCCTCTTTCTGGCAGGCAGCCACGAACGGCAGCGCCAGGCAGGCGATCAACAGCAGACGGGAGGAAGTTTTCATCGGTAGGCCCCTTGGGTTCGGTTCGGGTGTGTCGTTGAGTGATCAGTTTTTCTTGCGTTGCCACTCGGCCTGCAGCGCTTGCGCCACCGCCGGCGGCACGAAGCCGGAAACGTCGCCGCCCAGGCGCGCGATTTCGCGCACCAGCGAGGACGAAATGAAGCCGTATTGCTCAGCCGGGGTCAGGAACAGGGTCTCGACCTCGGGAATCAGATGGCGGTTCATGCTGGCCAGCTGGAATTCGTATTCGAAGTCCGACACCGCGCGCAGGCCGCGCAGCAGCACGCCGCCGCCGACTTCGGCGACGAAATGCGCCAGCAGGCAATTGAAGCCGCGTACCTCGACATGAGCATGGTGCGCCACCGCCTGCCGCGCCAAGTCCACGCGGGTCGCCAGCGGCAGCGCCGGGCCTTTGCCCGGGCTCTCGGCGACGCCGATGATCATGCGTTCGAACAGCGGCGCGGCGCGATCGACCAGGTCGATGTGACCGTTGGTGATGGGGTCGAACGTGCCGGGATAGACGGCGATGCGGTTGCGGGCCGAGCTCATTCGATGTGTCGTTCGCTGCTGGAATGACGGGGAGCGGGTTGAGGCCGCCCCCGCCGGATGCGGCGCAGTGTAGCAGCCGTCCGCGCGGCCGGGTCACGGCCCGCCGGACGGCCCTCGGCGCGGTCGCGGCGGCGCGTCCGGCCGTCCCGGGCCGGCGCCGCTAACCCTGCAAATCAAGCGTCCAGGCGCCGATACAGCGCGTAACGCACATCGCGCGTGGCGCCTTCGCGATGCAGCGACCACGGCGGCGGCAATGCGACGGCCGTCGCGATCGGCGCTTCCACGTACAGCCAGGCCGAAGGCGCCAGCCTCGGCAACAAGGCCGGCCAGACCGCGTCCCACAGCCCGGCCGCGAACGGCGGATCGACGAAGGCCAGATCGAAACCGGCCCCGCCCTCGCCCGCCGCCGCCTGTCCGGCCAGCCAGCCCAGCGCGTCGGCCTGGACGATCTGCGCCGCCTCGCCCCCCTGAAGCCGCGCCGCCAGCGCGCGCAAGTTCGCCGCCAGCGCCGGGTCGCGTTCGACCAGCACCGCCGAAGCGGCGCCGCGCGACAGCGCCTCCATGCCCAGCGCGCCGCTGCCGGCGAACAGATCCAGCACGCGCGCGCCCGGCAGCGCCGGCAACAACCAGTTGAACAGGGTTTCGCGGACCCGGTCGGAAGTCGGGCGCAGGCCCGGCGAATCGGCGACGTCCAGGCGGGTGCCGCGCCAGCGCCCGCCGATGATGCGCACCTTGCCGGTCGGGGCGTCGGCGCCGCCCGGGCCTCGTCGGGACGGGCCAGAAGGGGCGCCAGGCGGGCCGCGTCGGGAATTGTTCATCGGGACTGTCCGGGGGCCGGTGCTAGCATGTGGAGATTCTCGCGCATGGCCCCATCTCCCGTCTCATGCTCAGTTTTTTCCGCCGCAAGAAAAACGAAACCGCCGCCGAGAAATCCTCCGAGCGCGGCTTCACCACCGAAGAATTGGCCGCCGCGTTTCCCGATGCGCAGGCCGATACGCACGTCGACGCGCAGCAAGCACCGTCGCCGGGCCTGTCGCCGCAAGTCGATGCGTCCGAACCCGACGCGCCGGTCACGCCAGCACCCAGCCCGCAGGCCTTCGCCGCCGAACCGCCGGTGCCGCCCGAGGTCGTGGCCGCGCTGCACGAAATCGAACCGCCGCTGCCGCAGCCTTCGGCGCCCGTGCCGCCGCCGGCCGCAACCTTCGCGCCGCCCGCCGCCGCGCCGAGCGCGCCTTCGCAGCAGACCATCTCGGCCGAAACCGAACCGGTCGCGCCGACCGACTACATCGACAAGCCGGCCGCGCCCGCCGGCAAGCAAGGCTGGCGCGACCGCCTGCGCGGCAGCGTGTTCGCGCGCAGCTTCGGCGGCCTGTTCTCGCGCAACCCGCGCCTGGACGACGACCTGCTCGACGAAATCGAAACCGCGCTGATCACCGCCGACGTCGGCGTCGGCGCCACCACCGCCCTGGTCGAAGGCCTGCGCAAGCGTATGAAGTCGCGCGAGTTCGCCGACGCCCAGGCGCTGCTGGCCGCCTTGCGCGCCGAGCTGATCGCGATGCTGCAGCCGGTGGCCAAGCCGCTGGTGATCGACGTCAACGCCAAACCCTTCGTGCTGCTGACCGTCGGCGTCAACGGCGTCGGCAAGACCACCACCATCGGCAAGCTGGCCAAGCGCTTTCGCGACGAAGGCCGGCCGCTGATGCTCGCCGCCGGCGACACCTTCCGCGCCGCCGCGGTGGCGCAGTTGCAGGCCTGGGGCGAACGCAACGGCGTGCCGGTGGTCGCTCAGGGCCAGAACGCCGATGCCGCATCGGTGGCATTCGACGCGCTGCAGGCGGCCAAGGCCCGCGGCACCCAAGTGCTGATCGCCGACACCGCCGGCCGTCTGCACACGCAACAAGGTTTGATGGCCGAACTGGGCAAGATCCGCCGTGTGCTCGGCAAGGTCGATCCGACCGCGCCGCACGAAGTGCTGATGGTGATCGACGGCACCACCGGGCAAAACGCTTTGTCGCAGCTGCGGCAGTTCCATGCGGCCGTGGGCGTAACCGGGTTGGTGGTGACCAAGCTCGACGGCACCGCCAAGGGCGGCGTGGTGTTCGCCCTGGCGCGCGAGTTCGGCATTCCGATCCGCTTCGCCGGCATCGGCGAACGCCCGGAAGACCTGCGCGTATTCGACGCGGAAGCCTTCGTCGACGCGCTGCTGCCCGAAGCGCTCGGCGGCTGAGGCGCGATGCCCGCCGAAACGACGGCGCCGCCGCAACGCCGTTCGCGCAAGCGGATCTACATCTTCCTTGCCTTGCTGCTGGCGGCGCTGATCGGCCTGCATTGGCTGACGCGGCCTAGCCAGGTCAGCTGGATCGTGTTGGCCCAGGCCGGCAATGCGCTCGGCCTTGAGATCAGCGCCGGCGGCGCCAGCGAATACCGGTTGCGCGGCACCCCGATGATCGTGGTGCGCGATCTGCTGGTGCGCGAGCCCGGCGCGGAAAAACCCCTGCTGCGCGCCGAACGCGCCTATCTGTCCCTGCCCTGGGCGACGATCCGCGCCGCCGGCGATTCGCTCGACATCGAACGGGTCGAACTCGACGCGCCGCAGATCGATATCGCGGCCTTGAATCATTGGCTGGCCACGCGCCCGCCTTCGACCGAGCCGATCAAGATTCCATCATTAAGCCGCGGCGCGCGGGTCGTGCGCGGACGATTGATCGGCGAAGGCTGGTCGGTGGAAAACTTCGGCGTGGATTTCGCCGAACTCGGCCCGGACAAACCGGTGCGCGGCCGCCTCGACGGACGCGTGCTCAGCGACGGCCTCGCGATCCCGTTCGACGTGGCCGCGACCTTGCAACGGCCTTCGCTCGCGCGCGGCGTCGGCATGGCCGGGAAAGTCTCGGTCGAGGCCAAGGACTGGACTTTGCCGATGCGCGTGCGGCTCGGCGCCCTGCTGCATTCGGGCGCCGATGGCCTCGGCCTGGATCGTCTGCGCCTGGGCGCGAACGCGCGTTACCGCGCCGGCGATACCGACCTGCCCTTCGTCTACGGCCTGGCCGGTCCGCTGCGTTATCGCGACGGCAAGCTGAGTCTGGCGCCGATGGGCGCGGTGTTGCGCGGCGACGCTGCGGCTACGAATGCATCCGCGGCCAAGGCATCGGCACCGAAGACCGCAGCGCCCGCGAGCCTGATCCCCGACCTCGACGCCCACGGCAGCTTCGCGTTCGGCGAGACGATGCAACTGCACTGGCAGGGAACGCTCGCGACCTGGCCCGCAGGCTGGCCGGCGCTGCCGCCGCCGCTGGGCCAATCCGATTCGCCGCTGCCGTTCCGACTCGATTACGAAGGCAAGGCGGATTTCTCCGGTCCCGCCGCACTGCAACTGCAACGCGATCAAACCCGTTTCGATGCCGGCTTCCGCCTGCCCGCCGTGCTGCAATGGCTGGACGCGAGCGAAGGCTCGCTGCTGCCGCCCTTGAGCGGACGCATGAGCACACCGAAGATCGAAATCTCCGGCGCCACTCTGGAAGGCGTCGAGATCGAAATCGAAGACGATCCGCCAGAACCCACTGCGCCGACCGCGGCGCGCTGAAAACCGATGACCTCCCGTAGCCAAAGCGCCAACGACTCCGCCCCGACCCGCAGCGGCAAGACTGGCCGCGCGAAGAAAACCGCCGCGCCGGTTCGCGATGCGCACGCGCCCGCCACCGCCAGCGGCGACGACGCCTTCGCCAGCCGCCTGCTGGCATGGTTCGACGTCAGCGGCCGCCACGATCTGCCCTGGCAACATCCGCGCTCGCCGTACCGGGTGTGGCTGTCGGAAATCATGCTGCAGCAGACCCAGGTCAAGACCGCGGCGCCGTACTTCGAGCGCTTCGTCGCCGCCCTGCCGGACGTGCCCGCGCTCGCCGCCGCTTCGCTCGACACCGTGCTCGGGCTGTGGTCGGGCCTGGGCTACTACGCCCGCGCGCGCAACCTGCATGCCGCGGCGAAGTTCTGCGTCGAACACCACGGCGGCGATCTGCCGCGCGAGCTCGACGCACTGACCGCGCTGCCCGGCATCGGCCGCAGCACCGCCGCGGCGATCGCTTCGCAGGCCTGGGGCGATCGCCACGCGATTCTCGACGGCAACGTCAAGCGCGTGCTCAGCCGCTATCACGGCATCGACGGCTATCCCGGCCTGCCGGCGGTGGAGCGGCAGTTGTGGACGCTGGCCGAATCGCATCTGCCGCACGCGCGCATGACCGACTACACCCAAGCGCAGATGGACCTGGGCGCGACCTTGTGCACGCGCGCCGATCCGTCCTGCATCCTGTGTCCGCTGCAGCACGATTGCGTTGCGCGTATCGAAGGCCGCGTCGCCGAACTGCCGGTGCCCAAGCCCGGCAAGGTTCCGCCGCAGCGTTACGCGCAGGTGCTGTGGCTGCTCGATCGCGACGGCCGCGTGCTGCTGCAACGGCGCCCGCCGGCCGGCATCTGGGCCTCACTGTGGACCTTGCCGCAAAGCGACGACGAAGCCCAGGCCGCGCGATGGTTCGGCGCGCACGTGCGCGGCGAATTCGCCGACGGCGCGGCGCTGGCGCCGGTCGCGCACGCCTTCAGCCACTACAAACTGGAATTGCAGCCGCGGCGCTGGCGCGAAGTCGCCTTGCGCGACGCGGTCGGCGACAATGACGACCTGCGCTGGTTCGCGCGCGATGAACTCGCATCGCTCGGCATTCCCGCGCCGATCCGCAAACTGATCGAATCCTGACCGCGGCCACTCGCGCCGCCGCGGCCACCTCCACCGTTCACCTCAACAGGATGTCCCCATGAGCCGCAGCGTTTTCTGCCAGTACGAACAGCGCGAGACCGAAGGCCTCGACTTCGTTCCTTGGCCCGGCGAACTGGGCAAGCGCGTTTACGCCAACATCGGCAAACCCGCCTGGGCCGCGTGGCTGGCGCACCAGACCATGTTGATCAACGAGAACCGGCTCTCGCCGCTGGACCCCAAGCACCGCGCTTTCCTGGAAGCGGAGATGGAGAAGTTCCTGTTCGGCGGCGGCGCCGAGAAGCCGGCCGGTTACGTGCCCGAGGCCTGAACAGCGCTCGCGCCGCGATCGTCGTTCGCGCCGCTTCAATCTGCGACCCAGTACCACACCTCGGCACCTCAGCGCGCGGGCGGTTTCGTGTAGAACCAGGATTCCGGTCGCGACCGGAAACCAGGCACCAGTTCACGCCATCAAGGAGAGGCCGATGTTCAAGACGAACAAAGCGCGGATGCGCATGCTGTCGCTGTCACTGCTCGCCGCCGGTCTGGCCGTAACGGCCGCCGCCTACGCGCTGCCGGTACCGCACGACGACGAAAGCTACAACTTCACGTTCTACTCCGACGCCAGCCGCACGGTCATCGTCGGCGAGCGTATCTACGGCAACTGCGGCGACCCGTATTCCTGGGGCCGCATGACGCCCTGGTCGAGTTACTACAAGACCACCTGCACGCCTCCCTGAGCCGGTTCCACCAGCTCATCCATCGCAGTTCAGACCACTGCCCGGCGCCGCTGTCGCCGACACGCGCAATGCGTGCGGGCAGGCCACAAGGAGAGTTGTCATGTCTGAAGTCAAGCAATCGTCCAAGCGCAAACTGTCGTTGATCCTGCTCGCCGCCGGCATGGCGGTATCGCTGGCCGCCGCCGCGCTGCCGCATGCAGGCCCGGGCCAGGGTTATGTGTTCACCTATTACTCCGATGCCAGCCACAGCGAAGAAGTCGGCGGCATGGCCTACGGCTCTTGCGGCGAACCCTTCGATTGGGGAACGCACACGCGTTACTTCACCTACGTCAAGGTGACTTGCAACCCGAATCCCTGAGTAGCGTTGATCGCGACCCAAAGCCCGGCGCATGCGCCGGGCTTTGTGTTTCCGCGATGACGCAAACCTTCAGTGGCTCTCGACAATGCCGAACGCGGGCGGATAGCTCACCCGCCCCGATTCGCCGCGCAGCGCGCCTTCGACCAGTTCCAACGCCATGAAGACCTCGCCGGAAAACGGCGCGGCGAGTTTGGCCGCCAACGCCGCGCTGAAGCCGAAGCGCGGGTAGTAGGCCGGATGCCCGACCACGACCACCGCTTCGAAACCGCTGTGCGCCAGACGCGCGAGCGCTTCGCGGATCAACATCGATCCCACGCCCGTGCCCTGGTAATCCGGGCGCACCGACACCGGCGCCAGACACAGCGCTTCGACCTCGCGGCCGTCCACGCTCACCGGTAAGACGGTGAACAGCGCGTGGCCGACCACTTGCCCGTCTTCGACCGCCACCAGCGACAGCCGCACCAGGCCGTCTTCGCGCAGGCGATCGACCAGATTGGCTTCGTCGTCGCCGCCGAACGCGGCCTGGGTGATCGCGCGGATCTGCGCGCGATGCGATTCGTTTTCGATCAGAACTTGCATATCGTCCTCCTGCCCGCACGCGGGCGCCGGATCGCGGACAGCACTGAACATCAGCAGGCTCAGCATGCCGGTCACCTATTATCGTATTGGGGACGCACCACCTGCCGTCCCAGATGAGTGATGCGATACGGGCCGCTGTCGCTGGAAGCGATCAACTGGCGCCGCTTGAGTTTCTGGAACACCGCCAGCGAGCAATCGGCAAGACGGAATCCGTCGCGGTTGTAGCAATCGATGGCGACGATGCGTGCGCCGTCATCGGCGCGGCGATGGTGGATTTCCCCACCCTGAGCCAGCGCGTGCAGGACGCGCTGCTCCAACTTGGAAATGTTCATTCGACATGTCGGTTGTAGCCGGAACGAACGCGACGGCGCGCACCCGCTTTGCGCGGATGGCGAACAGATTCGACGCGTTACCCACCTTCACGAAAGCGAAGGATTAGCGGGTGGCTACACTCTCAGACATGGTATCCCTCTGGGCCCGCCGGTCAGCGGTGATTGGGGAAGCGGAACGTAATGGGTCGGCGCGGCCATGTCAACCGCATGCGGCCGGCAGCGTGTGCGGCCGCGCGGCGGAATTTTTCTCGCGCGCGATTCGCGGCGACGAAGACACGCACGGCGATCGAGCGCGACGACTTCGATGATCGATGCATGACGCGTTCGCGTCGATCGCGTCGAGGCCGTCGAGATGAAACCGGAATCGAATCGCCGCGCGCACCGGCATCGGGCGAATGCGGGCGCGCACGTTTATCGAGCCCATCGACAAACTCAAAACGCGAAAAGCGAAAACAAACGGCCACGCCGATATTTCGCGACAATTTTTCTTCGCCGGAACATTTTCCGCCGTTTTCCCGGGGTAAACGGGTAATCCGGCGCGAATCAAAAGCGCGCACGCGACCCAATACTCAATTCATAGAAGCCGCCTGTTGCACTAAACAAAAGCGCGGAGTTTCCGCCTCGCTTTACCGCCGCTTGTCACGTTATTGGCATCGCCGAAGCGATAAAAAGCTTTTCAATATCGACGCTGCCGCGAACGTCGCCGCAGCGATGCCCGTGAGATACGAACACCGCTTCGACTTCAATCAGGGGGACCACATGGCCGCAACGACGCGCCTTCCCAAGGTATTGCTTGGCGGCATCGCGGTGATTCTCATCGCACTGGCGTGGAAGCCTTGGAGCCAGAATCGGCAAAGCGAAGACCCCGTCCCGACGCCCTCCTCCAGCGCGCTGTCCACGGACCCGACCGCGCCCGATGCCGCATCGGCCGGCCACAGCGCCAACGCCGGCACCACCGCGCCCAGCGCGCAAACTGTCGCCGCCGAACGCGCCCGCAACATCTCCAGCCAGGCGCAACCGCCGCGCACCTACACAGGTCCGGACGGCAAGCAGCACGAGATCGTCTACAACCAGGGCCTGAACCTCTCGCCCGGCACGCGCGAACAACTCAAGAGACAGTTGCTCGCACAGATGCAGCAGCATCCCGATGCGGTGTCCCGCATCTACGCGATCAGCAAAGACGATATCGCAGCCGTCGTCGCCGGCACCAAACCCTTCCCCGACGAGCTGCTTAATCAATAAGCGGACTCAGGCGTCGGCGGCGACGAGCAGTGCGTTAGCCCGGACACCGGCTCGATAACGGCCGGGTTGGAGCGATCATCCATGAGCATGCGCTCATGGCCTTTATGGACGAAAGAGGATTTCTGCTATGAAAGCCTATAAGTATTGCGTGTTGGCTGCGGCATTGATGAGCGCCAACGCGCTCGCGCAGAGCACCGACGGTTACGGCACCACCATACGGGTTCCGCTCGCGGTCAACAGCGGCACGTATTCCTCGACGTTGTTCGTGCGCAACGGAGGCAGCGACGTGGCCAGCGTCAAGGTGACCTATTACGGAGCGCCGGGAACGCCGTACGCCGGCGAACGCCCTTGCACGACGCTAAGCATCGCTCCGGGCGCGGTCTCCGAAAATTCACTCGCCTCGCTGTGCGGCGTACCGGTCAGCCCGACCAGCAACTACGGCCAGGTGTCGTTCGTCGAACAAAGCGCGGCCAATGTTCCGATTTCCGTCTTTACCCGTATCCAGGCCATCAGCGGCTTGGGCTTCTCCGTGGAAGGCTTCAAGATCGGTTCGCTGACCGGCGGCGCCACCAGCTCGACCGTCTCGGGTCTGCGCCGTCAGGCCGCCGCGCCTGGCTATCAGTCCAACTGCTTCGTCGGTTCCGTCGGCGAACCGGTGACGGTGACGTGGTCGCTGCGCACCGCCGCCGGTGCGGCGCTCGGCAATCCGCAAACCACGAACCTGAGCAGCAACGAGACCATCCGCTTCCTCGATGTGTTCAGCGCCGCCGGCGCGCCGGCCGGCGACTACAGCAACGTGCAAGCGGTGTTCAGCGAAGCCACCGCCGGTTCCAATCCGGGTTTCGTCGCTTATTGCACCACGCAGGAAAACGTCAGCTTCGACGGCGATTTCCGCATCGCGAAGGAAGCCGATCCGGACGACCTGCGTTCGAAGAAGGTCGGCGTCTCCACCTCCAGCTCGCTGGGCACGCTGCTCGGCCTGGCCAGCGGCCAGGATCAGTTCGGCCTGTATCTGCAGCATCCGGACTGGGTGCAGTGCCGGATCAACGGCACCAACGCCCCGCAGCTGGAAATGCGTCTGGAAGATCCGCAGGGCAACGTGGTCGCCGGCGGCAACAACATCAGCTCGTTCCAGAAGGTGTACCTGGGCGAAAAGAGCACGCGCAACAACGGCGTGAGCGGCCTGTGGACGCTCAAGGTCGAGTCGCGCAATCTGCTGTCGTTGTCGCTGCCTTACGGCGTGACGTGCGAAACCGGCAACGGCTCCAATCCGCCGCTGCTGGTCAACCACTCGGTGATCGAAGAGTTCTGATCGCACAGCTGGAGACATAGCATCGGGCTCCGCCTGCCTGGCAGGCGGAGCCCGCTTCGTGTTCGTCGCCTTATCGGCGCCACGCGCCCCAGGCGAAGCTGATCGCGGCGAACGCCGCCTCGGCGAAGGTGATCGCGACCCGCCAGGCCAAGGCCAACATCGCCGCGTTGCCGGCGCCGATCAACGGACTCAGGCACCAGAATAGACCGGCCTCGCGCACGCCCAACCCGGCCGGCACCAATATCGCGGCGACGCCGGCCAATCCGGCGAAACACAGCGCCGCCGCCAATTGCAGCCAGCCCAAGCGCAAACCGAAGCCGTTCACCAGCACCGCGAACGCGGCGCACATGGCCAGATAACCGGCGAACTGCAGCAACCAGACCTTGGCGATCGTCGCCATCGCCGGCCGCGCGGCGTTCCAGCCCGCCAGACTGCGCGGCAGTCGCGAGGCGATGAAGTCCGGCACGCACGCCCACACCGCGATCGCCGTCAACACCACGGCGAACGCCACGAACGCGAGCTGGAACATCAGCCTCAAATCCGCCGGCAGCGCCGCCGGTGCCGCGACCGCCGCGATCAGGGCGCTAATGCCCAGCGACAACAATTGTTCGCGCACGAACAAAGCGAAGGTGTCGCCGACGCCGCGCTCGTCCGCATACAACATGCCGCGCGCCACGCCCTGCCAAATCTTGCCCGGCAGATACTTGGCCAGCAGGCTCTGGCCCCAACGCAGCTGATCGCCGAGGATGTGCTCGGCAACGAATCGTCCGCGCGCGAACACGTGCCAGCCCAGGCCGAACAACACCTGCATCGACAGACACAGCAGCAACACCGCGAGCAGATCCAGCGCTCCAAGCTGGCGCCACAGAGGCAACCATTGATCCTGCCGTGTCCAGGCTTGCCAGACGACCAGCGCCAGCGCGATCAGGCCCAGGATCCAGCCCAGGCCCTTGGAAATACCCGAGGCGGTCTTAGACCAGCTCATCCAGCCGCTCGGCATAACGCAGGCCCATCGCGCGCCATGAGCAATGCGTCGCGACATACGCACGCGCGGCTTCGCCGCGTTCGCGCAGCCGGCGCGGATCGGCGAGCAAAGTAGTGATCGCGGCGAACCACGCATCGGCGTCCTGCGGCGGCAACAGCGCGCCGATATCGGCATGGCCGACGGCGTCGCGCAGGCCTTCCAGGTCCGCGGCCAGGACATAGCGCCGGCTCATCGCCGCTTCCAGCGCGACCATACCGAACCCTTCCGGATCGCCGTCGACGCAGCGATTGGGCATCAGCACCAGATCGCATTCGTCCAGGCGCTGCGCTTTCTGCGCTTCGTCCACATCGCCCCACAACCGCACCTTGTCGCCTAGTTGCGCCTGCGCGATCGCCTGTTCGATCGCCGCGCGCTCCGGGCCGTCGCCGACGATATCCAGACGCAGGTCGGCGTTCCATGCGCTCAATCGCGGCATGACCTGCTGCACGAACCACAGTGCGCCCTTGCGCTGCACCAGCCGTCCGAGGATCAGCAGGCGCAACCCGGGTTCCTGCACGCGCGCCGGCGTATCGGTCGGCGCAGACACGCCAGGAACGATCACCGCGCATTGCGCGGCCGCGATCCCCTGACCGAGCAACTGATCGCGCACGAAACGGCTGATGCACAGGTAAGCATCCAGGCGCCGCCAGAAAAATCGGCGCAGATACCATTGATACACCGGACTCGGATAAGTGACATCGAGCCCGTGCACCACCGCCGCGACCGGCACGCCGGCCCAGCGCGCCGGCACCGCCAGCACCGACAGCACCGGATCGCCGATCAGCACGACCCGCACTTGCCGGCGCAGCAAGCCCCAACTCAATCGCAGCAGCGCCCACGCCGCGAACAGCGGCAATCCCCATTGCCCGGCCCACCAACGCACCAGGACCAACGGCCGCAGCGCCGCCAGTTCGGCGGCGATGTGATGGCTGAGCTGCTGCATCCCGCCGCGCGAGGGCGGGAACTTGCGGGTGAGATACCAAACCGGCTTCAAGGCATCGGCCGCCATTCGGCGCGACGCCGGCTCTGCTGCTGTTCTTCCAGCAAGCGCCGGTTGACCGCGAGCTGATTGGCGAGCAAGCCCACCGCGCCGCCGATCGTGCCGACCATGACCAGCATCGCCGCCAGGATCAGCGACTGGATGTGGCCGTCGCCCTGGCCATAGAAATAATCGAAGGTGAATTTGGCGCCGATTGAAATGCCCAGCAGCGCGCACAGCACCGACGGCAGCATGAAGAATTCCAGCGGACGGTAGATCAGGAACGATCGCAGGATCGTCAGCACCGAGCGGGCGATGTACTCCGGCACGCTGCGGATCAGCCGCGACGGACGCGTCGGCGGATTGACTTCCACCGGCACCGACTTGATGCGAAGCCCGGTCTGTCCGGCCTGGATCAGGGTCTCCAGCGTGTAGGTGTAGCGCGAGTAGACGTTGAGCCGCATCGCCGCATCGCGGCTGTAGGCGCGAAAGCCGCTGGTGGCGTCGTCGATGCGCACGTTGGACACCGCACGCACCACCGCGCTGCCCAGGCGCTGCAGCCGTTTCTTCCACCATGGGAAATGGGCGATGCGCTCGATCGGCCGGCAGCCCACGACGATGTCGGCGCGCCCGGCCAGGATGTCGGCGACCAGCGCCGGAATCGCCGCGGCGTCGTATTGGTTGTCGCCATCGACGTTGACGATGATGTCGGCGCCGCGGCGGCAGGCCGCTTCCAGCCCGATCGAGAACGCATTGGCCAGGCCGCGGTTCTCCGGCAGGCGCAGCACCGCGTGCACGCCGTGTTCCAGCGCGACCTCGGTCGTGTCGTCGGAAGAGCCGTCGTCGATCACCAGCCATTCGACCTCGTGCACGCCGTGCAGGAACGCAGGCAGCGCCGCCAGGGTTTCGGGCAGTTGCTCGGCCTCGTCGCGGCAGGGAATCTGGATGACCACCTTGATCGGCTTGCGGAACTCGCCCGGCACCGCCGCCGGCGCGGTCTCGACGACGCCTGGATGCCCGGACCGCCACGTTTCGATGTCGTGTGTGCGAAACAATCTGCGTGCGTTCATAGGGCGAACTCCTGTCAGATGCCGCGACGAAAGCGTCGCCGCCGGCCTGCCGATAGAACAAACTGCCTTGTTTCATGCGCACGCAAGATCGGGACGCGGGAGGACAACGCCGCCTCACGGTTCGAGCTTGGTGATGCTCCAGTCGCTGCGTTCCTCGTGAGTGCCGCGCGCCAGCGGAACCACCGAGGTATTGCGGCGCAACCGTTGGATGGGCACGTCCGCCAGCCAGGTCGCGCCGCGTTCGCCGAAAGTCATGCCCTTGGGGTGCACGACCCAGCAGCCTTGCTCGACGCGCCCGGCGACGCGCGGACACGCGCCGGTCCAGTCGTACTGCTCGGCCGCCGCGACCGGCACGACCCGGCTGCCGAAGCCGGTCAGCAGCGCGCTGGTCAACGGGCCGGAAGCCACCACGTAACTGACGCGATCGTTCGGCAAGCGGCGCGCGATTTCCCCGATCTGCGCGACCATGCCGGCGTCTTCGCGCAGCCACAGGGTTTCGCGCTGTTTCAGCAGCAGATGCGCGCTGACGGCAACGGTGACCAGGCCGACCGCGGCATACACGTAAGGCCCGCGCCAACGCCGCGACAGCATCGCGCAGGCGATTGCGGCTAGCACCACGGCGGCGGGGAATACGGTCGGCACCCAACGGCGCGCGGCCCAGATGTGATCCGGCGAGACCATCGGCCGCGACAGATACACCAGCGCCGGAATCAGCAGGAACACCAGCGCCCAGCCCTTGATCGGGCTCAGTCCGCCCTTCAAGGCCGCGCGCAGTCCCATCGCCGCGCCCAGCGCCGCGGCCACGACCACCGGCCACGACAGATAGGCGGCCACGCTGAGCACGCTGGCCTCGCGGTAGTCGCGCTGACCGTTCAACTGCGGCACCAGCTTCGATTCGATCAGCGCATAAGGCTGCAAATGCGGGCGTATCCAGACGGCATAGGCGAACAGGGCCACGATCACGAACGTCACCGTTCCCGCCGAATTTCGCGCCACCGCCTTGGACAAGCGCAGCGCGCGCACCCGCCGCAGAATTACCGTCGCGCAGGCGAGCACCGCGGTCGCGATCACAGCGGCTTTCACCAGATCGAACAAGCCGGCCATATACGGCTGCACGAACACCTGGAAATAGCCGAGCGCCAGCAAGGCCGCCGCCAGACATCCCAAGCCCATGCCCGCCAACGCGGGATTGCAGGCCAGGCCACGCCGCGAGCGATCGACGAACACCGCCGCCAGACAGGCCGCGCCGACCGCCAGCGGAAACACCACCGCGTCGATCCGCACCAATCCGCTCATGCCGATCAGGCCGCCGGCGAGCAGGCCCAGATTGCGCGAGCGCCGCGCCATCGCGACCATCGCCGCGAGCAAGCCGTTGAGCACGAACCAACTGCACAGCGGCTCGCTCAGGCAGTTTCGCGATATCCATACCTGCGCCGGCTGGAACGCGAACACCGCCAGCGCCGGAATCGCCCAGACACGCCGCGCCGGCGTCAGCATCCGCCGCGCCAAGGCATACAGCGCCATGCAGTTGAGCAGGCCCAGCACGGCGTTGAAGCGGAAGATTCCCTGCGGGCCGAGCGTCGCCGCGAGCGTGGCCATCCACACCGGCGTCGCGGAGGAAAACTGGAACGTCCAGCGCGAGCCGGTGGGATAGATACCGGGCAGTTCCGCCGCGCGGCCCTGCTGGATCATCAGCATGCCCGGTTCCGTCGCCATCCCCATCGCCACCAGATCCACCGCCGAGCCGCCGGTGCGCAGCAGATGCAGCGCGTGCTGGGCGTAGATGCCCTCGTCGCGCTCGCCCAGCAGGCTCTCCTTGGGAAACAGCGCGTACAGACCCATGGCTGCGGCCAGGATCGCGGCGACCGCCAAGCCGCTGAGCGCCGATGCGCGGCGCACGCGGGTGTTTTTGAGGCGATCCAAAGCATGGGCCCAGGCCCGATTGCGAACGCTCCACACCGCCAGCACGATCCAGCCGGCGGCGCCGATCCAGGTCGGCGCGAACAGTCCCAGCACGGCCAAGGCCATCAGCAAAACGGTGGCGATAGCGCTGCCGGTGCAGATAACGATCAAGATATTTCGGCGAAGATGCCGGGCATCGTGGCCGGTCAGGGCGAGCGTCCCTGCGCCCAGTGGGTAGACCGCCAACCAAACGCCGAGCTCCGCCAGCGCCTTCAGATATTCCATTGAATACCCCCTCAATAGGATATCGAGTCTACGCAGCGTGCCACTGGTGAACTGCCCAACACGTCAAGCTTCCTTATCGATCACATGCGCGTGGTCGGCTCGGAGGCGGTGGTCACAGTTGATCGTGTCGGCGCGGGTTCGCGTCGAGTAATGCCGGCGTCGCGGCTGAATAAATTTTGGCCATGTCCGCGAAGGAGTCCGCGGCTGTTTGCCGAGTCTGGCTGCCGGGTTCGTGCAGGGCCGGAGGCGTCGCGTCGGCGCGGCATGCCGCCGCTGGCGGCGATGGAAAGATCGCGGATAAACGCGGGCGGCCCTGCCTGCCCTGTCGCCGGGCCCGGCATGCCGCCACGCACTGCGGATTCGCCCGTCGGGGCGAGGCTACTTCGCCCCGCGAAGCTGTTCCAGATCGACGTTGATCCGCACGCACACGCTGGTGGGCACCTCGACGCAGTCGATCAGGTCGTACTTGCTGATCAACGCCATCCCGTCGCGGCCCATCGATCTGAGCGCGGCTTCAAGTTCGTGTTTGTAGCGCGCCCATGTCGTCACCTGCGTCGTTGCGCTGACGTTGATGGGGCGGCCAAGAATCTCGATCTGCATAGTTGCCTCAATGGTCTGAAAACAGGTGGCCGGATCCAGGCGCTCACCATCCAGTGGTGCAGGCGATGCCCAGAAGCACCAGCCCCGCGGCCGGCGTCGTCCAATAGGAAACCAGCATGGCCGATCGGTTGCGATTGCAATATCGAACGCCGTCCCGATCCAGGCTGGAGCGAAAGGAACGGTCCCGCAAATAGATCATCAGCATCCGGGTGCCGCGGCGCACGCCGGTCGCGTTCTCGCGCGAATGCCGCCACTGCGCCGGATGCAGTCGGCGCAGGCGGCGTTCGAAGGAAAGGCAGATCAACACTTCCAGCAGCAACGCCATCAGGAAGGCGATCAGCGCCAGGGCGGTCGTTGGGTTCATGCACGACCGCGCGCGGCTGGCGCGTGCTGCGCGCGACCGCGTCTGGGGACATGAAGTTTGCCGGGCGTCGCGGCCGGATCGGAGTCGGGTTCGCGGCCCGCGGGCCAACCTTCGTTCTGTGCGCACTGCACCGCCAACGCCTCGCCCGCGATGCGCAAGGCAAGCGATAAATCCGGGCGCAGCGTGCGATGTTCTTTCGTTATGGACACGTAACACTCCAACGCATTGCACGAGGAGCAAGCAGCAACCACCTTAACAGGTCGCGGTCTCAAGCGCAGACGCGCTGTCGGCATCGTCACACTTGAGTAACGCACGCCGGCGCAGCGTCCTGAAGCGCCGCGGCAAAAAGCCGCAACGCCCGCGAACGCGGAAACCGCCGACACGCGTGTTTTCCCAGACACGCACAGGCTTGCCGACATCAACGCCGCGCCGATCGCCGAAGCGACCGATCCAAGCGCCTACGCGGCCCTGGGCGATTGCGTTTCGCTCACCTGGCTACTGTAAAGGTCGTTCATGACGACATTGCAGGCCTGCTGCAGCATCGTCTTTGCGTGCCGTACCGCTTCGTTGCGCAGCCAGCTCCGGCAGAGTCTGTTCGAGAATGGCGCTACGGGCCAGCGCGCCCTGGCCAGCATTGCTCACCTGCATAAAGCCCGCACCCAACTTCCGGCGCGCCTTCACTGTTTTCGATCGCCGCCGCAAACGAGATGCCTATCACCTAACAAGGCGAATGCGGGCCCGACTGAACATCCATGGCGCCGCGCGGAACCCGCGGAGGGCCGGGCCGATCATCGGCGCGCGCGCAGCGGTTCGGCGGGCACGTTGCAATTGCGCATCATCCGCGGCCGCGCGATCCGGCGGGGCGGATGCGGTCCGCCGACGGAATGCGCAATCGGTAAATCAGTTTGGTATAAGGGCGGCGGGGACGTTGAAAGCCGCAGTTGACCCGAAGTTGAGCAACCTGCATCCGGGAGGTCTTATGGCCATCAGGAATTCGGGCTGGACGATCTCAGCCGTGAACGGCGACGGCTGGCCCTGCCTGCTCACCTGCATCCGCCAGGTCGAGGTCACGCTACTGCCCGACGGCAGCGAACAGATCAAGCAGATTTCGCTGCAGATCCGCGATCCCAGGGGCGTCGTGCTGCGGCCGAAATCGCCGGGCATCTTCGTCAACGACTTCGACGCGGTGACCTACTGGTCGGCCGATCTGCAGGCGCCGTAGCCGCCGCAGCGCTCACGACTGCAGCGCCGGACGCAGACCGCCATCGCCGCGGCTCCGGCGCGCGGCCGGAAACAGCATCGCGATCGACGCCGCCGCCAGCCCCATCGCCATCGAGCCCACGTAGAGCCAGGTGTAGCTGCCGTAGCGGTCGTACAGCCAGCCGCCGATCAGCGGCCCCAGCGCCATGCCCAGGCTCGACAGCATCGTCGCCGCGCCCAGGACGGTGCCGAGGATGCGCGGACTGAATGCGTCGCGGGCGAGCGATGCGTAGAGCGGCATGGTGCCGCCGTAGGCCATGCCGAACACGATCGCCACCGCGTAGAAGCCGTCGAGCTGGTTCACGGCCAGATACGACACCGCCGCGAGCCCCTGCACCAGCAAGCCCGCCACCAGCACCGGCTTGGCGCCCCAGCGGTCGGCCAGCACGCCGAACAACAAGCGCCCGCCCAGGCCGGCGGCGCCTTCCATGCTGTAGATCGTCACCGCCGCCGTCACCGACAGGCCGCAGCCCACCGCGTAGCTGACGGTGTGGAAGATCGGCCCCGAATGCGCGGCGCAGCAGGCGAAGAACGCGCCCGCCAGCACGATGAAAGGCTTGGATCGCAGCGCCTGCCCGGCGCTCATCGACTCGCCGGCGGCGACGCTCTGCGGCGCGGCCGCGGCCATGGGCACCGTGCGCACGAACCACACCGCCGGCAAGGTCAGCGCCCAGGCCAGCACGCCGACGATCATCAAGGTGCTGCGCCAGTCGTAGTGCGTCACCAGCCACGCCACCAGCGGCGACAGCGTCATCGGCGCCACGCCCATGCCGGCCGAGACCAGCGATATCGCCAGATTGCGGCGGCGCTCGAACGAGGCCGCGGTGGCGGCGATCACCGGTGCAAGGAAACTGGCCGAGGCCGCGCCGAGCAAGACCCCGTAGGTCAGCTGGAACTGCAGCAGGCTGCCGGCGCGACTGGCCAGGATGCAGGCCAGCCCCAGCAGCAGCGAACCGGCCAGCACGACCACTCTGGGACCGAAGCGGTCGCTCAGGATGCCCCAGCCGAAACCGGCGAACCCCATGCTGAGGAAGGCCAAGGTCATCGCGCTGGACAAGCCGGCGCGCGACCAGCCGGTGGCGGCGCTCATCGGCTGCAGCAGCACCGCCAGCGAGAACACCGCGCCGATCGCCACGCAGCCCATCAGGGCGCCGGCGGCGACCAGGGGCCAATTGCGATCCAGGGAAACGGAAGAGGCGGTGGTGGGGCTGTTCATGCGCGCAAATCCTCGGCGGGTTCCTACACGACGAAGCAGGACGGCCGGAATCGACATCGCTGTCGCCGGGCCGGGCGCCGGCCGTGCGCGAGTTCATCGGTGCGCCGCCGCCGGCAACCGGCCGGCGCGCGCAATCGCTGAATGCGGTTGCGGCGAGGTCCGTGCGCTTTTCGTCGGGCCCGATCGAATCGCCGCGAGCGAATATTGATGGCCGTCGCCTTGAGCGCAAAGGCCCGGCGCTATGTTGATCACGCGCAACTGCAGTCCCCTGCACGATCGCCTGCCTCCGGCTTGCGGCGCCGGACACACGCTTCACCGCAACCGTTCGCATCCATCGACAAGGAGAGCACGCATGAAGAGCACGATGTTCCGCCGCAGCCTGTTGTTCACCGCCGTGGCCCTGTTCGCATTCTCGGCGACCGTCGCCGCCGCGTGCAGGGATCGCTGGTGCACGACCAACTACTACGCATGCCTGAGCGACGCCAACGCCGACGGCGTCGTCACTTATCCGGAGCGGCAACATTGCGTGGACGAATGGAGCGATTGCCTGATCGCCAACGGCTGCACGCCGCCGTAAGCGAATTCCCGCCGCGGCGACACGCCCACGAGCGCGCAAGCAAAAGGCCGGCGCATGCCGGCCTTTTCGCGTGACGATTCACTGCGCGGCGGCGGCCGCTCGCTGTTTACGCGCGAAGCAGCTCACAGCCCATCGCAGCTGAATGCGCTATGGTCGAACCTGGTCTCAGGGATGGCAGCCATGGGCGAAAGACGCTTCTTCCTGATCGCGACCGCCGTGACGCTGCTGGTCGCCGGAGTCGCGATCCTCACCGCCTTCATCATCATCGAACACTGGCGCGGCGGCGTGCCCTAGAGCCGTCGGTTCCACTGCGCCCACGCCGGCGGATCGCCCGACTTCGCCGTGGCCCGGTCGAACAACAGCGCCACCGCCGTCTCGAATCCGACCGGATCGTTCGGGTGGCTGGCATAGGCCTCGGCCACATAGACCTCGAACGCGGCGCGCGGGTCGTATTGGCCGTGGATCCAGTTGGTCAGGTTCCCGATCGGGAAATCCCGCAGATAATCGTCCGGACTGCTCATGCGATCGCCCTCGTGCGAGAACCACGACGCTAACACCGTTCCGGCTCCGGCGCCGACCGACTGTCGCTTGCTCGCAGAACATTGGCGTGCCTACCCGGGCCGGACGATGCGCGGGTTTCGGCTCGGCGCCGCGTTCGCGCACCCTCGCCGTAGCGGCGGGCGATCTGCGCAGCGGTAAGGCTTACCGCTGCGCAGGCAAAACCTTATCCGGCGATCAGCCCGTCAGCTTTGCTTCACGCAAACGACATAGGTATAGCCGATCCACTTCACCGGCATGTCCCGGTCATACATCAGATGGGCGAAGAAACGGGCCTTCCAACCCTGCGCCGTTTCGTTGGAAGTAGGCATGTTGTCGTCGATGCGCGCAACGATTCCGTACCCCGACTCGAAACCACCGCCGGTCGCGATCTCATCCGGCAGACACCAGGCGACTACTTCCCGAGTCTGCGGTACGCCGGTAGGGATGGCCGCTCCGTTGTAACGCACCGTCCGCACCAGCGCCGCGTCGGCCGAAGCGCAAAAGCCCACCATCAACGCGCCGATGACCACTGCCTTGAAATTCTTCTTGAACATAGGTTCCTCCATGGAATTTTCGGTTTAACCCTGCGATCACACCGCGGTTCGCGACTTGAGACGCAGGGCCGGTCATCGTGGAGGCATTGCCGATGAATCGCCATCGCGAACCGGTCATCCTTCCGCGCCGAATGCGATCGCTATCGATGTTTGCGACGCGGACTCCCGAGCGCAGAACGGCAACGCAACCGCCGGACGCGCTTCAGCTGAAGCCTCAGCCGCTCAGCGTTCTCTCAAGCGCGGCCCTGAGCTCAACCGGCAGCGGCACCGGCCGCATCGTCTGCGGCGACACCGTGACCTGCGTGATCGTGCCGCGGAAGGTGCCGGTGCCCTCGGCGTTGGCGGCGCTGACCGACAGCGTGAATGAGTGCTCGCCCACGCGTTCCACCGACACTTCGATATCGATCGCCTCGTCCCAGCTCATCGGATGCAGGAATTCGATCGACAGCGCACGCGCGGGCGGAAGAATGCCCATGTCGAACAACCGCCGCGCCGCCGGCCCGCCGAGCGCCTGCGACAGGAAGGCGAGCCCCGCTTCCACGACGAAGTGAGCGACGCGGGGCGTGTAAACCACTCCGCCCGGATCGCAGTCGCCGAACAGGATGACCCGGCAGGTTCGGAAGGGCATGGCGGACTTCCGCGGTGAGTGATACGAAAGCCTAGCTAACCACAAGCCGGCCGCAAGCTCACTTCGCGCGCGGCCCGTCGATGCCCCAGCCGGCGGCGGTGCACAGCGCATCGAACTCGTGCGCGAGATCGGCCAGGGCGATCGCGCCCAACTTCTCGATCAGCAGCGCTTCGGCCTGGCGCAACACGTCGTCGAGCGCGGCGTTGACCACGCGCTCGACCGCGCATTCGGGATTCGCGCTCTCGTTGCCGATGGCGAAGATCTGCGGACCGCCGACCGCCCGGTGCACGTCCAGCAGGGTGATGGCGTTCAGATCGCAGGCGATCCTCCATCCGCCCCCGTGGCCCTTCTCCGAGCTGACGTAGCCGGCCTTGCGCAATCCCGCCATGGTGCGGCGGACCACGACCGGGTTGGTGTTGAGCATCCTGGAAATCTGCTCGGAGGTGAAAGCCTGGTCGTGGCGCGCCATGTGCAGCAGGACGTGGAGCATCCGCGAAAGTCTGCTGTCACTTCTCATCGATCACGCCTCGCATTCGTACCGGCCGGCGACGCCGGCCAACTCGTAACATCATAAGTTGCGCGAAGCATGGGCTCAAGTTATCATGGAACTTCAATTGTTTCGTGATGCGTCCGAGCGCGGAAAACGCTCGCTGCCCTGCCCTGGCGTCGCCAGCGCATCGCTTATCCCTGCCTCAGCGCGGAGCCGCGATGAGGCCTCCATCGAAAGGAGCACGCTTCATGCAATACGACGTGATTGTTGTGGGCGGCAGCTACGCCGGCCTGGCCGCCGCGATGCCCTTGGCGCGGGCGCGCCGCAAGATTTTGGTCGTGGACGCAGGACAAAGGCGCAACCGTTTCGCCGGGCACTCGCATGGCTTTCTCACCCAGGACGGCACGCAAGCGGCGGCGATCGCGGCGAAGGGACGCGAGCAACTTCTCGCTTACCCCACCGTCGGCTGGCTCGACGGAAAAGTCGTCGGCGCGCAACGCCACGAAAGCGGGTTTCGACTCGATATCGAAGGCATGCCGCCGCTTGAAGCCAGGCGGCTCGTATTGGCGACCGGCGTCGTCGATCGATTGCCGCAGGTGCCAGGCCTCGCCGAGCGTTGGGGCACGCACGTGTTCCATTGTCCTTATTGCCATGGTTACGAATTGAACCAGGGCCCGATCGGCGTTCTCGCGACCTCGCCCATGTCGATGCACCTGGCGCTACTGCTCCCCGATTGGGGACCGACGACGCTGTTCTTGAACGACGCCTTCGAACCCGACGCCGAACAACTCGAAAAACTCCAAGCCCGCGGCGTGAGCTTGGAGCGCAGCCGGATCGACCGGATCGAAGGCAGGTTGAATCTGGTGCTGCACGATGGCCGCATCGCGAACCTCGACGGCCTGTTTACCCTGACCACGCCCGACGTCGCCAGCCCGATCGCGGCCATGCTGGGTTGCGAATTCGACGAAGGCCCGATGGGCCGCACTGTCAGAACCGATGCCATGAAGGCGACCACGGTGCAGGGCGTCTTCGCCTGCGGCGACGCGGCCCGGCCCGGCGGTTCGCTGCCGTTGGCGGTCGGCGACGGAACCATCGCGGGCGCGGCCGCGCATCAATCGCTGATCTTCGGCGGGTATTGAGCGGCAGGCATTCGCTCATCGCCACCATCGCCGCCCCGCGATCATTCGCCCGCGGCAATAACCGCGGCACGATGAGACAGGTTCGTTCCGCAACGAACGAACCTGTCTTCGCGGTCGGCGGCGCGAGCATCTCGTATCTGCGTGAACTCGGCGGCGATTGATCGATCCGGGCAAGCCCGGCGCGTGCGAATGCAATACCATCGGCTCGTGGTGAACATTCCATCGCTGGATTCACAGGAGGCGCAACATGGATCGATTCACGGGCGGCTGTCTGTGCGGAAACCTCCGCATCGTGGCGACCGGGCTCCCTTACCGGGTCGGCCTGTGCCACTGCCTGGATTGCCGCAAGCATCACGGCGCTCTTTTTCACGCATACGCCATCTTCCACGAGGACGCGGTGACGGTCGAAGGCGAAACGCGCGACTACGGCGGGCGATCTTTCTGCCCCCGCTGCGGCTCGTCGGTTTTCGCCCGCTGCGAGGACGAAATCGAAGTGAGCCTGGGCTCGCTGGACACGCCGGACCAACTCACGCCCACCTACGAAAGCTGGATGGTCCGTCGCGAGTCCTGGCTGCCGTCGTTCGGGCTGACCAGGCTCTACGACCGCGATCGCCCCTCTGAGAGCCGCTTCGAGGGGTAGCTCTCGCGGCCCGGCACCCCCGCCCGCCTCAGCCCGCCCGCCATGGTTCGCCGCCAGGTGTGATGATTCACCCCGTCGCGCGAATAACTATGCATACGGGCAGGAACCGGCAGGCGATGGAACATACAGGGACCCGATCGACGCGCGGCGGCAAGGCCGGAGACGACAGCGAGGCGGCGCAGGCGCGGCAGCGTTTTCAGGCGCTGCTGCAGGCCCATCGCGGCATCGTCTACAAGGTCGCCAACAGCTACTGCCGCGGCGATGAGGACCGCGCCGATCTGGCGCAGGAAATCGCCGTGCAGCTGTGGCGCGCGTATCCCGGTTTCGATCCGGCGCGTGGTTTCTCCACCTGGATGTACCGCATCGCCCTGAACGTGGCGATCTCGCACGTGCGCAGCAACGCGCCGCGGCAACGCCACGCGATCGCGCTGGACGAGCAACTGCACGACGTCGCCGACGAGCGCGCCGCCGATCCGGAAACCGAGCTGCGCGTGCACGCGCTCAACCGCTTGATCGCGGCGCTGGAGCCGCTCAATCGCGCCTTGTTGCTGCTGTATCTGGAAGAACACAGCTATCGCGAGATCGGCGAAGTGCTCGGCCTGAGCGAAACCAACGTCGCCACCAAGATCGCGCGTCTCAAGCAACGCATCCGCAGCGATCTGGCCGACTGACCTTCCACGCATCACACGCCACGACACCACGACCCCATGAGCACACTCACGATGGAACTCGACGACCTCAAACTGGCCTGGCACGAACTCGACCGCAAGCTCGAGCGCCAATACACGATGGATCTGCTGCGCTTGCGCGAGAAGCGCGGGCAGCGGATGAAATCCGGCTTGCGTCCGCTTGTTTGGGGACAAGCGCTGCAGATGCTGTTCGGCGTGGCGTGCGTGATCTGGGGCGTCTTGTTCTGGATACATCACTTGGGCAGCGCGCACTTGGTCGCGTTCGGCCTCATCGTGAACGTCTACGGCATCGCCCTGATCGCTTGCGGCGGCGCGATCCAGGCCTTGCTCGCGAACAACGACTACACCGCGCCGGTGGTGGCGATCCAGAAACGTCTGGCGGCCTTGCGCACCACTTACATCCGCGCTGGCCTTGCGGTCGGACTGGCCTGGTGGCTGATCTGGATGCCGTTCGTGAGCATGCTGTTGATGACGCTGTTCGGCGTCGATCTGTACCGCAATGCTCCATCGGTATTCGTCATCGGCACCGTGGTCGGCGTGGTCGGATTGCTCGCGACCTGGTGGTTCTACCGCTGGGCGCGCCACCCCAGCCGCCCGCGCCTGGCCAAGCTGGTGGAAGACAACGTCACTGCCGCCAGCCTGCGTCGCGCGCAGGCGCTGTTGGACGAGATCAAGCAGTTCGAACGCGAGTGAACTCTCCCGCCGCAGGTCGCGTGTTCGCATCATGCAACTCGCCTGTGCGAACGCGCGGATGCCGATACGCGCGATGGCCGCAGGCAGCTTCGATACGTTGCGAACACACGCCCGTTCGCGCTGCGGCCGCAAGCGCTCGGCTTCGAACTCCACGAACCGCAGACGACAAAAAGCCCCCATTTCTGGAGGCTTTTGAACTATCCGCGGATTTGGCCGAACCACCACGAACTGAATCTTGGTGGCCGGGGAGGGAATCGAACCCCCGACACGGGGATTTTCAATCCCCTGCTCTACCAACTGAGCTACCCGGCCATTTCACGGGCAACCCGTGAGAGAGGCGGCATGATACGGAGGCGCGGCGGGGATGGCAAGCCTCCCGGTCGCTGAATGATGCGCGCGCCCGCTGCGGCGGGCCGATACGGCGGGCGCATCATGTGCGCCAACACCCATCGCGGCGGCCCCCGACCGCCAGAGGAAGCCGATCATGAAACGCTTTTCCTTGACGATGTCTTCGCTGCTCGCGGTCGCGTTAGCGCTGGCCGGATGCGCGAGCACCGGTCCGAAACTGGACGACGCGCAACGACTGGCGCTGTACCGCGCGCACGCCGGCGCGGCGGTGGACAGCTTCCAGTATTTCGGCCGCATCGACGGCTGGACGCCGCTCGGCGACAGCGCGCTGGCGGTGTGGACCAAACCCAATCAGGCCTATCTGCTGGAATTGCAGGGACGCTGCCCCGACCTGGATTTCGCCCAGGCCATTTCGGTGAGCAATCAGATGGGGCGCGTGCATCAGCGCTTCGACAAAGTCACCGTGCTCGGACCGCAGGCGATCAAGATGCCGTGCTTCATCGGCCGGATCCTGCCGCTGGACGTAAAGGCGATCAAACAGGCCCAGCAGGACATGCGCGCGGCCGGGACGATGCCGGAAGACGCGAAGTCCTGAGCTTGCGTTGACCGGTCGCGTCGCCGCCGCGGCGAAGCGATTCAACCGATCTGGACGACCCTGCCCGTGGACAAGCCCGCGGGCGGGTGAGTCGCCCCATCGGTAGACCGATCCTCAGGCCGGATCGACATCCGCCTGAAGCGAGGCCCGGGCCGGATCGAGCCGGGAACCCGCCCCGCCCCCGCAAAAACGCCAGGGCGCCCAATCCCGTCCGGCCGCCCCTTACTCCCTCCGACCGCCGCCGCGACGTGACGGGGGTCAGAAAAGTCCTACACGCGGCCGCGAGGTAGGCCTACTGCTTTCGTCTAAGCCGGAGCCCAATCTGTGCACGCCCCGGCAGCACGGTCTGCGAATGACACGGATGCCGCTCAGCAAAGGAAAAAGGCCGTCGCCTTGAGCAAGCGAACCAGCGGAGCCGGGGCTACTGATTACAGATGTTGGGGATGCGGTATGCACGGCAAAACGGAATTTGCGCCGACAGCCAGGACGGCTGTTCGGTCTGTCCCGCGTGGAGTACGCGGGGTTCGTGCATGAAGGCAGCGATTTGGGTTCTGGACTCGTTCCGCGCGCTGCCCCGCTATCTCCTCGTACTGGCCGCCGTCTCGGCGCTGGCGCTGTTGGCCCGAGCGGCGGTCCCTTCTTTTTCTCCGATCCGCCAGGCCACGCCAGGCCCGCGCGCGGTCGCACCCGCGGGCGATGCGCGATCGGCCGCCCTGGCCGCCCCTTCGGCCGCTGCCGGGCAAAACCTCCCCGAATACGGCGCCAGCGGCGTTCCTACCTCGACATCGGTTCGATAAGCCGTACCCGGCGGCGTCTTCCTGTCAGCGACATCCGTAGATCGACCCGGACGATCTGGCGCGCCTCGACGTTCAAGCCCGTCTCGACCTTCGTTCGCCCCGCCCACACTCCACCGCTCCAATCCCGCCCACAAAAAAACGGATACCCGAACACACCCGGATATCCGTTCATGACAATCGATTGAGTAGCGCTGGAGAGAGCTGCGCCGGACACAGAAGCCGTCCGCGGCGCCGGGGACGCGACGCCGCGGACGTGGAGCGGGCGGGAGGGTTCGCGACTCCCGCCCGATACATCGTCAGTAGGCGTTGGCCACGCCCACCGCCTCGTAAGCATCGACGTGGCCGCTGCCGACTTCGAAACGCTGGCGGCCCGCCATCGGATTGGCGGTCTGGCTGAGGATCTGCTTGACCTCCAGCGGCTTGAGCGACGGCTTGGCCTCGAACAACAAGGCGACGATGCCGGCCACGTGCGGGGTCGCCATCGAGGTGCCGCTCATGTGGGTGTAGAACGGCAGCCGCGCGCCGAGGGCGAGATCCTGCTGGGTCGCCAGCAGCGGCAGCGCGCCGGTCAGGGCGCGGGTGGAGACGATGTCCACGCCGGTCGCGACCAGGGTCGGCTCGTTGACGTAAGTCCAGCTCTGCCCGTCGGGCATGGTGAACTGCCCGGTTTCGCCCGGATTGCCGCGCGAGGAGAAGTCGGCCAGCGTGCCGTCCTTGTTGCCGGCGCCGACCGAGATCACCCACGGCGCCTGCGCATAAGGATTGTGCGTGTTGGCGCCGGGGCCGTCGTTGCCGGCGGCGAAGACGCTGACGATGCCGTTCTTGTAGGCCTCGTAGGTCGCCAGGCTGACCGGATCGGTCGGATCGAACGTGCCCGAGCTGCCCCAGGAATTGGAGATCACCTTGATCGGCGCGGCGAAGCTGTTCTTGTGCGAGATCGCGTAGTCGAAACCGCCGACCGCATCGAGGATGGAAATCACCGCGCCCGAGCCGTAGCCGACCAGATCCGCGCCGGTGGCGACGCCGCGATACAACCCGGCCGACTGCGCGCCGCTGCCGCCGACCGTGCCGGCGCAGTGGGTGCCGTGGCCGGAGCTGATATCGGTGTTGAGCTGGTTTTCGAGCACCGTCACCGGCAGGAAATCCAGCACCGAATGCAGGTTGGTCAGCGCCTGCACGTTCTGCACCACGCGCTGGCCGTACTTCAGATCGGCATGGGTGGCATCGATGCCGGAGTCGTTGATCATCACCGTCACACCCTTGCCGGTGAACGGCGTGGTGCGACCGAAATCGCCCGGATTGGCCTGCACCCGGTTGACCCCGGACAACTCGCGCGCTTCCTGGTTGTAGTAAGTCAGCGGTTTGTTGAGATGGATCGACAGCACATCGCCGCGCTGGGCCAGCGCGCGGATCTGCGCCGGCGTGGCCAGGGCGCCGGCGATCGGCAGCGCACGCATGCTCACGCCCTGGCCGATACCGAGCAGCTTCAGCGCCTGCAGTTGACTGGCGCGCAGCGGGCCGGGCTGGTTGTAGGACACGATCACTTCCAGCGGCTTGGCGGCTTCGGCGCTGTCGAGCGCGCTTTGCAGCGCGGCGCCCAGACGGGCTTCGGCGAAGCTGAGCCCGCTGGCCATCATGCCGATGGCCAGGGCGGACAGTTTGAGGATGTTGCGGCGGCTGTGTCGCATGTCGGACCTGACTCCCTGCGTGGCCATGACGGCCGGGTGGCCCACCTTGGCGTCCGCGGCGGTGGCGGCGACATCCGGAAGACTGCCCAGCCGGCATAGGGAAAAACCCCTACAGACCGGCCGGCAAACCCGCAGTAGGCTGGTCAAATCCGGACCGCCGCCGCAAGATCGGTGCGACGAGGTGCCGGGTTCGCAACAAATCCGCGCCGGATGAGGCGTCGGGTTCCGCACGGTCCGCATCGGCCCAAGCCGCCGCAGCCGCCAGGGGCCCGGCCATCGGGTTCAGTTTCGGCCCTGAGCCTTGCGCGAGGCGGCCGCCGTACAGGGGGACAGGACATGAGGCATTCGATCGCGCCGCTGCGGACTTCGCACCGGATCGCCCGCTGGCTGAGCGGCTGCGCGCTGGCGCTGGGATTCATCGCCGCCGGCGCCGCGCAGGCGCAGGCCCTGCCGGTCAGCGTCAGCGCGTCGGGCAACCACGCCGAAGCCTCGGTGACCCTGCCCGGGCTGCCGGGGACGGTCCTGGCCGAGGTGCTGCTGGATTTCGAGGACGCCTCCGGGCTCAGCCCGTCCAGCCTGGGCGCCAGCGCCAAGCTGGTGAGCCTGAGCGATGCCGACCTGCTCGCGCGCCTGCCCGATGTGGACACGACCAAGCTGCAGTCGAGCCTGCCGCTGCTGATCACCCTGCAGCCGCCGCGCTACGGCGGACTGAGTTTCCACGGCACCGGCCGGGTCGAGGTCCACACCCACGCCCTGCCCTACGCCGCCGGCAGCCGCCTGCGCCTGTTCAAGGCGCCGCTGGGCGGCGCGTTCTACGACATCACCGATGAGATCGCCGCCGGCAGCGTGCGCGCACGCGGCACCTACGGCGGCTTCTCGCAGTTCCTGATCCTGCTCGACCTGCGCCCGACCGGCGTGGCGATCGCGGCCAAGGTGCAGCGCCTGCGCGATCGGGTCGATGCGCTGCCGTGGAGCGAACGCGCCGCCTTCGACTCTCTGCTCGACGATGTCGAAAACGCGCTGGCGATAAACGACTATGCCGCCGCCCTGAGCGCCGCCGATGCGGTGCGCAGCCGCGCGCAAGCGCGCGCCGGCAGCTACCTGCCGGACGAATGGCGCGCCACCCGCACCCACCACAACCACGCCGGCGAACTCGCCGCGGGCGCGGCGACGCTGCGCTTCAGCATCGCCTTCGCGCGCGACTACGGCCCCTGAGCCGAATTCGCCGACGGCGACCGCCGGTACGCGGAAGTGAGCAGTGAGCGACAGTCGATGGCGGACGTCGCTCACTTCCCGCGCGTGTGCGTCGGATCTGCGTCCTGCGCCCCGCTGCCGCGTCCGCCCCACCGCGCGTAAGATGCGGCCATGCCGGCGAGACTGATCGCTTACCCGCCCGAAGCCGCAGCCATCAGCCGGTGGATACCCGCGGGCTCGCGCCTGCGCATCGGCCGCGACGCCGATTGCGATCTGCGCATCGAACACCCCACCGTTTCGCGCAGCCACGCCGAATTGCGTCACGACGCCGACGGCTGGCATCTGCTCGACATGGGCAGCAAGAACGGCTCGCACGTGGACGGCATCGAGATCAGCGACACCCACCTCGACCGCAGCGACTGCTGGCTGCGTTTCGGCGACGTGCTGTGCGAGTTCTCGGTGCACGAGGAAGTCAGCGCGCAGGAACAACAGCAACGCCAGCGTGAACGGCGCGATCTGTCGGCGGCGTGGACGCGGCGGATCGAAGTCGAACGGCTCGGCATCGGCGCCGACCCGTCGGCGGACACGCCCGCGCCGCTGCCCACCGCCGCCCCGCCCGCGCGCGAAACCGGCGCCGGACTGGCCGACGACATCCTGCGCGGCGTGGTCGAACTGGCCGGTTGCAGCCGCGGGTTCCTGCTGCTGGCGCAGGACAACGACTTCAGCGTCCGCGCCAGCCTGATGCTCGATCCCGACGCCCTGCAGGGACAGTGTTTCTCTGGCAGCGTCGGCGCGGTCCAGCGCTGCCTGTCCGAACGCCGGCCCATCGTGGTCAATTGGATCGCGGACGAATTGTGGCTGGCGCGCCGTGCCTCGGTGCTGGCCGGCGGCCTCAAGAGCCTGATCTGCCTGCCGCTGCTGCATGCCGGGCGCGTGCTCGGCGCGGTCTATGCCGACCGCCGTGGTCCGGGTGAGGCGATCAGCGAATTCGATCTGGAACTGCTGTGCGCCTTCGCCGACAGCGCCGCGGTCTGGCTGCTGGCGCAGCGCGCGTTCGACGCGCTCGCGCCCGAGTCGCCGCCGGGCGCGGCGCCGCGCTGGACCCGCATCGTCGGCGCGCAGATCACCACGCCATGACCGACGCCACCGCGACCGGGCTGTACCAGGCCCACGCCCTGGCGCCCGGCAGCGTATTGGCCGGGCGTTTTCGCATCGAATCGCTGCTGGGCGTCGGCGGCATGGGCGTGGTGTACCGCGCCCACGACACCGCGCTGGGCATCGACATCGCGCTGAAACTGCTGCGGCCGGAACTGGCCGCGCGCGGCGACGCGTTCGAACGTTTCCGCCAGGAGCTGCTGACCGCGCGCCAAGTCTCCAGCCCGCGCGTGGTGCGCATCCACGATCTGATCCGCCACGACACGCAGTGGCTGATCGGCATGGACTTGATCGACGGCGAAGCGCTGGACAAGCGTCTGGACCGCGACGGCGCGCTGCCTTTCGACGATGCGATCCGCATCGCCCGGCAGATCGCGGAAGGTCTGGCGGCGGCGCATGCGCGCGGCGTGATCCATCGCGATCTCAAGCCCGCCAACGTGCTGATCGATCGCCAGGGCGATGCCTATATCAGCGATTTCGGCGTGGCCCGCTCGCTGGCCGGCAGCGGCCTGACCCAGACCGGCGCGATCGTCGGCACGCCCGATTATCTTTCGCCCGAACAAGCGCGCGGCGAAGGCGCCGATGCGCGCAGCGATCTGTACGCGCTGGGATTGATCCTGCACGAAATGCTGACCGGCAAGATGCCGTTCGACGGCGGCACGGTCGGCGAAGTGCTGGCCCAGCGCATGGTGCGCACGCCGCCGCCGGTGAGCCGGTTGCGCGCGGATACGCCGCTGTGGCTGGTGCGCCTGGTCGATCGGCTGCTGCGTTCGCAGCCGGCGCATCGCATCGGCAGCGCGGACGAAGTCGTTCGCGCGATCGATACGCGCCACGTGCCGCGCGATTGGCGGCCGACGCGCGCGATGTGGCTCGGCGCGGCCGGCGCCGCCGCGCTCGCGGCCGCGGTCGCCGCCGGCGCGCTGTGGTGGCCGCGCGCGACGCCTCCGGCGAGCACGAGCGCAAGCACCGCGGCCAAGGCGCGGCCGCTGCACCGATTGTTCGTGATGCCGCTGCAGGCGCCCGCGGATGCGCTCGATCCCGCATTGCAAGCGGCGCTGACCGCATTGCTGCGGCAATCGCTGGAACTGGCCCCCACCATCGCCTTGGTCGATGAGGAACGCAGCCAGCAAGCGCTGCGCCAGCTCGATCCCAGCGGCGCGGCGCCGCCGGATACGGCGAGCCTGCTGCGCGTCGCCGTGGCGGATCGTGCGCTGGCGATCCGGCTCGATCGCGCCGGCGCGCAGTGGCGGGCCAGCGCATCGATCCGGCAAGACCGCAACAGCACTGCGATCGCCGCGAATCAAGCGGCCGAACCGCTGGCCGCGGTGGCGGCGTTGTTCTCGTCGAATGAATTCGCCCGTGCCCTCGGAGTCGGACTCGACACCGGTTCCAATCCGCTATCGCCGTGGACCAGCGATTCGATTCCGTCGCTCGCGCCCTACGGCCGCGGCGTACTGGCGCGGCGCGGCAGCGACATCGAAACCTCACGCAAGGCCTTCGCGGAAGCCACCGAGCGCGCGCCCGGCTTCGCCGCGGCCTGGCTCGCGCTGGCCGAAGCCGCGCAGGCCGGCGGCGACATCGACGCCGGTTACGCCGCGCTGGAACAGGGCGAACGCGTGGCCACCGCGCAGCCGCTGTTGCTGCAGCGCCTGAAGGCCGAACGCGCCCAGCTCGACGGCGACGCCGATGCGGCCACCGCGTATTGGCGCGGACGCGTCGGCGCGAGTCCGGACGATACCCGCGCCGCGCTCGGTCTGGCCCGCGCGTTGGGCGCGGGCGGCGACGCCGCGGGCGCCATCACGCAGTTGCGCGCGCTGACCGCGCGCGATCCCGACGACCCGCGCGCGTGGTTCGAACTGGGCAAGTACTCGATCCTGCACGGTCAGGCGCAGCAAGCGGTGGACGACTATCTGGTGCGCGCGCTGGTGTTGTTCAAGCGCAGCGGCAACCGCTACGGCGAAGGCGAAACCGATAACGCGCTCGGCATCGGCTATGCGCGCCTGGGCCAGAACGATCACGCCGAAGCGCAGTACCGTCAGGCGGTGGAGCTGCGCCGCGCAGTCGGCAACCGACGCGGGTTGGCCACCAGCCTGCGCAATCTCGGCAACGTGCTGGTGCTGACCGGACAGTTCGACGAAGCCGGACGCAGCCTGCTGCAGGCGCGCGAACTGCACGCCGCGCTCGACGATCGCCACGGCCTGGCCGCGGTCGAGAACGAACTGGGCCTGCTCGCGGAAGAACGCGGCGACTATCCCGCCGCGCTGGCCGCGTTCCGGCGCGCACTGTCGGCCTGGCAGCGCGCCGGCGACGCCGGCGGCATCGCCCAGGCACTCAACGATATCGGCTTCGCCCAGTACCAACTCGGCGCCTACGACGATGCCGAGGCCTATCTGGTGCAATCGCGCGAGGCCTATTCCAAGCTCGACGACGAAACCGGCCGCATCCGCACGCTGCAGAACCTCGGCCAACTGGCGACCGCGCGCGGCCAGTGGTCGCAGGCGCGCGAGCGCTTGCAGTCCTCGCTCGACGACGCCGTGTCCAAGCAGATGATGGAAGAAGCGGCGGTGAGCCGGCGCAATCTGGCCGAGCTGGAGCTGATGCAGGGGCGGATCGGCGCGGCCCTGCAGCAGATCGATCAGGCCGGCGCCTTGTTCGCCCAGCGTCGCGACGCGCGCGGACAGGTCGATGTCGGGCTGCTGCGCGCGCAGGCGCTGCTGCGCGCCGATGCCGATGGCGACGCGCGCAAGGCGCTGGACGCGCTGGCGCCGCAAGTGGCCGCGGCGTCCTCGGAACAACGCGGCATCGCCGCCTTGCTGCGCGCGCAGTTGGCGCGGCGCGCGGGCGATCGCGACGGCGAACGCCGCGCCCATACCGACGCGCAACGCGATGCCCGCCAATCCGGTGTGCGGGTGTTGCAGTTGCAGACCGCGCTGCAGAGTACCGCCGCCGGGCAGATGCCCGATCCTGCGCTGGATGCGCAGATCGCCGCGCTCGGCCACGCCGGCCTGCGCCTGCAGTGGGCGCAGGCGCGGATGCGCGCGGCGTTGGCGCACGGCGATACGGCGAGCGCGCTGCAGGTTTATCGCGACGCGCAGCCGCTGCTGCGGCGCGGCGACAACATCGAAGCCGGCGCCCTGCACGCGCTCGCCGCGCAGGCCCAGCGCGCGGCCGGCGACGAGGCCGCGGCCGCCAACGCCGATGCGCAGGCGCTGGCGGCGCAACAGCGCCTGCGCGAACAACTGCCGCCGGCCCTGCGCGCCGGCCACGACCTCAGCCGCGCCCAGGCCGCCAACGCGCCCGAACGCGAACGCGCGCAGGCACCGCGGCCATGAGCGAAGCGGCCGAACTGCGCGAGCTGTACCAGCAATTGCTGCAGCGGCTGGAACGCAACGAACGCGAGTTCCGCCGCCTCGGCCGCGCGGTGTGGAGGGTGCAGGAAGACGAACGCCGCCGCATCGCCCGCGAACTGCACGACGGCGTCGGCCAGAACCTCACCGTGCTCAAGCATCGTCTGTACGAACTCGACGCCGCGCTGGCGCCGCACGACGACGCGCTGCGCGGCACCGTCGCCGCCGCGCTGGCGCTGTGCGGCGACACGCTGGAAGATACGCGCGAACTTTCGCGCATGCTGCGTCCGCCGATCCTCGACGACCTCGGCCTGGAGGCGGCGCTGCGTTGGCTGGTGCGCAGCCAGGGCCAGAGCAGCGGCGCGCAGGTCACCTTGGAAATCGACGCACTGCCGCCGCTGGACGGCGAGTTGCAGACGCTGTTGTTCCGGGTGACCCAGGAGGCGCTGACCAACGCGGCCAAGCACGCCGGCGCCGGCGAAATTCAAGTCAACCTGCATCGGCGCGGCGCCAGCCTGCTGCTGGAAATCTTCGACGACGGCCGCGGCTGCGATCCCGAACTCGCCCTGGCCAGTGGCGGCAACGGCCTGGGCGGCATGCGCGAGCGGCTGCGCTTGTACGGCGGCCAGCTGCAATTGCGCAGCGCCGCCGGCGAGGGCATGCGGGTCAGCGCCCGCGTTCCGCTCGACTACACATGAACGCTGCGCCGCCGCGTTCAGACGAGGCTTCGCGGCTTGACCTGCGGCGAGCGTCTGCGCACGCTGCGCCCATGCCGCCCGCGCCCATCCGCGTCCTGATCGCCGACGACCACACCATGGTCCGCGAAAGCCTGGTGAGCCTGCTGCGCAGCGGCGGCATCGATATCGTCGGCCAGGCCGCGGACGGACTGGACACACTGAAACAGGCGCAAGCGCTGCGTCCGGACGTGGTCGTCACCGATCTGTCGATGCCGCGCCTGAGCGGGCTGGAAGTAATCCGCCGATTGTTCGACAGCCTGCCCGAGGTGCGCGTGCTGGTGCTGACCATGCACCAGGAAGACGAGTACATCCTGCAGGCCGTGCGTGCCGGCGCCACCGGTTACATGGTCAAGGACAGTCCGGCCTCGGAACTGCTCGCCGCGGTGCACAGCGTGCACACCGGCAAAGGCTATTTCGGCCCGCAGGCGGCGCGCGCGCTGGCCGAGCAGCTGCGCCATCCCGAACGCGACCTCGGCGACCCTTACGGCCGCCTGACCCCACGCGAACGCGAGGTGTTCCATCTGATCGCCGAAGGGCTGACCACGAAGGAAATCGCCCGCCAGCTGACCATCAGCGTGAAGACCGCGGAGAACCACCGCGCGCGGGTGCTGGAGAAACTGGCGGTGCGCAATACCGCGGAGCTGGTCCGCTACGCCCTGCGCAAGGGTTTGCTGGATTGAGGGCGCGCCGCCTCGATGGCGGCGGCGAAGCGTCCGGGCGCATCGGGGCCGCGGACTGACCCGACCCGGGCACGGCCCTCGGCCTGAACCGCCGCCCCGCCGGTTCCCGACCCAAGCCGCGAAACCGCCGATCCGGCCCTGCCGGCGCCACCATGCGCCGTAGTATCCTCGCCTTCCCAACGGTCGATTGAATGGAGCGGCGGCATGAAAGCAGCGGTCTGGGTTCGGGTCTTCGGTCTGGCGCTGGTGTTCGCGCTGCTGGCCGCTTGCAAGTCCGGGCCGGTACGCCGCGTTTCCGAACCGGCCGCGCGCATCCAGCAGCTGACCGTGCGCGCCGACGGCAGTTGGTCGGTGGACGTGCGGATCGAGAACTTCAGCAGCATCCCCATGCAGTTCGACCGCCTGGACCTGCAGCTCAAGCTCGGCGAAGACAGCGCCGGCCAGTTGCAGGCGCAGCCGGCCCTATCGATCGGCCCGGAATCGGCCGACGTGGTCACCGTCGCCCTGAAACCTTCGGGCAACGCCAGGCTGGCCATCGCCGACGCCCTCGCCGGCGGCCGCGGCCTCAATTACAGCCTCAAGGGCGACATCGTCGCCACGCCCGACCAGAACAAGCAGCGCACTTTCACCATCGACCGCAGCAGCGCGCTGAGTCCTGCGCCCGGGCTGCCGGGCGTGATGCGGTAAAGCCGGGAATCGGGAATGGGGAGTCGGGAATCGCAAACCCGACGCTCGATTTCCGACGGCCCCGACTGCCCGCGCGACCTGCATCAGCGCTCTTCGAATCCCAAATCCCGAATCCCAAATCCCGGACCCCCATGAGCACCTACCAAGCCCCCCTCACCGACATGCGTTTCGTCCTGTTCGACGTGCTCGGCGCCGAAGCGCAGTTCCAGCGCCTGGGTTATGCCGACGCCACCCGCGACACGCTCGATGCCGTGCTCGAAGAAGGCGCGCGCTTCAACGAAACCGTGCTGGCTCCGCTCAACAGCATCGGCGACCAGATCGGTTGCAGCCACGACAAGGCCACCGGCGCGGTCACCACGCCGCCGGGCTTCAAGCAGGCCTATACGCAGTTCGTCGAAGGCGGCTGGTCGGGTCTCACCGCCGAGGTGAAGTTCGGCGGCCAGGGCCTGCCGCACGCGGCCGGCGTGCCGCTCAAGGAAATGATCGACGCGGCCAATCTGGCCTGGGGCAACTTCCCGCTGCTTTCGCACGGCGCCACCGAGGCGTTGCTGCATCACGGTGAGGAATGGCAGCAGGAGGTCTTCCTCAAGCCGCTGGTGGAAGGCCGCTGGACCGGCACCATGTGCCTCACCGAACCGCATTGCGGCACCGACCTGGGCCTGCTCAAGACCAAGGCCGAACCGCAGGCCGACGGCTCGTATTCGATCAGCGGCACGAAGATCTTCATCACCGCCGGCGAGCACGACCTCACCGACAACATCATCCATCTGGTGCTCGCGCGCCTGCCCGACGCACCGGCCGGCAGCAAGGGCATTTCCTTGTTCATCGTGCCGAAGATCAAGGTCGCGCGCGACGGCAGCATCGGCGAGGCCAACGCGGTGCGCTGCGGCAGCCTGGAACACAAGATGGGCATCCACGGCTCGGCCACGTGCGTGATGAACTTCGACGGCGCCCAGGGCTATCTGATCGGCCAGCCGAACAAGGGCCTGATGGCGATGTTTACGATGATGAACACCGCTCGCCTGGCAGTCGGCCTGCAAGGCCTGGGCCTGTCCGACCGCGCGCTGCAGAACGCGCTGCGTTATTCGCGCGACCGTCTGCAGATGCGCTCGCTGTCGGGCACCAAGTTCCCGGAACTGCCGGCCGATCCGATCATCGTCCACCCCGACGTGCGGCGCATGCTGCTGACCTGCAAGGCGCTGGTCGAAGGCGGCCGCGCGATGGGTTACGACGCCGCGCTGCAGGTCGATATCGCCCACGCCGCGCCGGAGGAAAAGGAACGCAATGAGGCCGATGCGCTGATCGGTTTCATGACGCCCATCGTCAAGGCCTGCCTGACCGAGTGGGGCGTGGAATGCACGTACCACGCGCTGCAGTGTTTCGGCGGCCACGGCTACATCGCCGAGCACGGCATGGAGCAGCTCGCCCGCGATGCGCGCATCACCACCTTGTACGAAGGCACCACCGGCATCCAGGCGCTGGACCTGCTCGGCCGCAAGGTCATGCAGCTGCAGGGCGCGGGCCTGCAGGTGATGCTGGCGAAGATCGAAGCGTTCTGCGCGGAAAACGAGGGCAATGCGGCGGTGGCCGAATTCGTCGCGCCGCTGCGCAAGGTCGCGGCCGAATGGATGCAGCTGACCATGAGCATCGGCAAGCGCGCGGCGGCCAATGCGGATGAAGTCGGCGCGGCGTCGTACGACTACCTGTTCTATTCCGGCTACGTCTCGCTGGCTTATTGGTGGGCGCGCAGCGTCGCCGCGGCCGAGGCCTCGTCGCAGTCGCAGCTGTTCAAGGACGGCAAGCGCGAGACCGCGCGTTTCTACTTCAGCCGGATCCTGCCGCGCACGCTGGCGCACAAGGCCGCCATCGACAGCGGCACCGCGCCGTTGATGAGCCTGAGCTCGGAAGGCTTCGGCGGCTGAGGCTGAGCGCGCTCGCGAAGCTCTCTCGATGGGAGGGCTTCGCGGTGCTGGCTGCATCGCGATCTGAGCGAAGAGCATCGGGGCTGAAGCCCCTCCCACAGAGACTTCGAAGGCTTCGAGGTTTCTTGTAGGAGGGGCTTCAGCCCCGATGCTCTTCGTTCGGATCGCGGCAAAACCATCACCAACAGGCAAGAGCCGAAGGCTATGCGCCCCTCGCCTTCGCCCCCACACACCCAAGCCTCGATCCCCACCGAACATCACCCTTCGCCCCCTCCGACACACCCGGGCATCTACACAAAATGTAACCAAGAGGGTATAAGCTGATACCCCGATGGAGACCGATAGAGCGAAGATCCGCCTGGTCCGAACCGGAACCCACGCTGAAATGCTTCAGCGTGAGCCGGATGCCTCCGGTGTCGGCGATCCTTACTCGCCCTGGACCGGCCCGCGCGCCGTCCCGCGCAACGCCCTTGAACGACTCAACTCGGTGCGACTGCTGTCGCTCGATGCGCATGGGCGCGTGCTCGACTGGATGAACTGGCAAGAGGCCAGCTGCCTGTACGCACGCGGCGCGGTCGCCTGGACCCTCGGCGATCCCTGCCTGGAAGTGCACGGCGGCATCAACCGTTTCACCGGCGAGCGCAGCGTGCTCGAGCTGCATCCCATCGTCGCCGCGCGCGGCCATGCGCGTCCCGGCGCGCTCGATCCCACGCCCGCGCTGACCAACGCCGCGCTGTTCGCGCGCGACGGCCATCTGTGCATGTACTGCGGTCACGACTTCCACCGCCCTCACCTCACCCGCGATCACGTCGTGCCGGTGTCCAAGGGCGGGCGCGACATCTGGGAGAACGTGGTCGCCGCCTGCTTCGCCTGCAATTCGCGCAAGGGCAACCGCACTCCGCAGCAAGCGAGCATGCCGCTGCTGGCGGTGCCGTACCGGCCGAGCTGGGTCGAGCATCTGATCCTGTCGAACCGCAACATCCTCGCCGACCAGATGGCGTTCTTGAAAAACCAGCTGCCGAAGAACGCGCGACTTAGCGCTTAAGTCGTGAAGCGCGTCGCAGTATCCTGGGGCCACGCACACAGAATGTGCCGATACGCGCGCATATGCGACGCATAACGCTCGTTGACGACACTACAGTCGTCCCGGACACTCATCGCCATCGACTTCAGGACGTAACCAAGATGCCTTTGACCCTCGGTCTGACCGGCATGGACCCGGCGACGGAGTCTGCTTTGCAGACGGCCTTCAAGGTCGCCAATGCCCAACTCGGGGGTCACTGGACCCTGGTGCCGGAACAGCAGGCCGACTTCGTAGTCGTCGACATGGACAGCATGTACGGTCCGATGAGCTGGCTGCGCCTGCACGCCTCGGGCAAGGCCGTGGTCGCGCTGACCGCGGCGCAGCGCACCCAGGCCGATTACCTGCTGCCGCATCCTTTCAGCGCCGACTCGATCGCCCGCCTGCTCGGCGAGATCGCGACCCAGAGCGGCCAGTCGCTGCCGACCCCGCCCCCGCCCGCCGCGCCGGTGGTGCCGGCGACGGTGGAGATTCCTCAGCAGCCGCGCACCGACCCGACCGCGGCGCTGCCGGATGTGGTGGTCGAACTGCTGCAGACCGATCTGGCCCAGGCCAAGGCGGCGGCGCAGGTGGCGGCAGCTTCGGTTCCGACTCCGACTCCGGCTCCGGCGGCGCCTGCCCCGGCGCCGATTCCCGCACCTGCTCCGGCGCCCGCTCCGACTCCGATCGCCGCGCCCGCCGCGGTTGCGCCCGTCGCGGCGGTACCGGCGGCACCCGCCGCCGTGCCTCGCGCTCCGGCCCAGGCCGCGGCGCCCTCTTCGCTCAGCCCCGCCGTCACCCTCAGCGGCGACGGCATGCTCGACTGGCTGGTGCCCGGCCGCCTGCGCGGCCTGTTGCGGGTCGCCAGCGGCGCCGAGCGCATCCTGATCGACGCCGATCAGCGCAAATATCACGGCCCGGCCGCGCTCAAGCCGCTGGCCGGCCTGTTCGAGCGCGGCTTCGCGCCGTCGGAATTCGAGATCCTGCCGGCCGCGCAGTGGGACAGCGCCGCCGCCCAGCTCGGCGCGCCGATGCCGCTGATCCGCCTGGTGTGGTTCGGCAACCTGCTCGCCGGCCACGGCCGCCTGGCCCCGGGCTACGACCCCTCGCGCCGCTACCGCATGACCAAGTGGCCGCAGACCGAGCGCGAGTACCCGAAGCACTTCCGCATCGCCACGGTGATGATGAAAGCGCCGGCCTCGCTGGGCGAAATCGCCGAAGCCAGCGGCGTGACCGAGGCCGAGGTCGCCGATTTCATCAACGCCAACCTCGCCACCGGTTTCGCCGAGCCCGAGGGCGATCCGACCCCGGTCGAGCCGGCCAAGTCGGGCGGCCTGTTCGGACGCCTGCGCGGGCGCTGATCCGGCTGCGACGCAGCGTCGCAGGGGCTCGCCCGGCATCGGCCGCGCAAGCCCCGTCAACGCCGCCCAACGCACGCCAACGGCGGCGAACGCGCCGCCGGCTTAACCGGACCTCGGTCACGCTCGCAACAGGCCGACTCTGGCCATGTTCGCCAGTGTGAACATCAAATCGTCACACTTCTTGCCCGGCTCACACAGTGGCAGGACAATGCTCGACTAGCTGAATGCCAGATGGTCGTGATGATCGATTCACAGCGCTACCCGCGTCTTTCCCGTATCCAGGCCCCCGCCGACCTGCGCCGCTTCCCGGAAGAGGAACTGCCGGCGATCGCCGAGGAACTGCGCGCTTACCTGATCGAACAAGTCGCTCTGGTGGGCGGCCACTTCGGCGCCGGCCTGGGCGTCATCGAACTCACCGTGGCCCTGCACTGGCTGTACGAAACGCCGGTGGACCGCCTGGTGTGGGACGTCGGCCACCAGTGCTATCCGCACAAGATCCTCACCGGCCGCCGCGATGAGATCCACACCGTCAAGCAGAAGGACGGCGTCGCCCCGTTCCCCAAGCGCGACGAATCCGAATACGACACCTTCGGCGTCGGCCACAGCTCGACCTCGATCTCGGCCGCGCTCGGCATGGCCATCGCCGCGCAGCGCAAGAACGACGAGCGCAAGATCGTAGCGGTGATCGGCGACGGCGCGATGACCGCGGGCATGGCCTTCGAAGCCCTCGCTCACGCCGGCGGCATGACCGATCCGGAACCGAACCTGCTGGTGATCCTCAACGACAATCAGATGTCGATCTCCGAGAACGTCGGCGGCGTGACCAAGATGCTCGGCCGCCTCACCGGCAGCCGCACGCTCAACGCGATCCGCGAAGGCGGCAAGAAGCTGCTCGGCGACAAGCGCAAGCCCGCGGCCAAGTTCGTGCGCCGGTGGGAAGAACACTGGAAGGGCATGTTCGTGCCGTCCACGTTCTTCGAGGAAGTCGGCTTCCACTACACCGGCCCGATCGACGGCCATGACCTGCCCGCCCTGCTCGCGGCGATGAAGACGCTCAAGGGCCTTAAGGGTCCGCAGTTGCTGCACATCATCACCACCAAGGGCAAAGGCTACGAGCTGGCCGAGGACGATCAGATCGGCTACCACGCGGTCGGCCCGTTCGATCCGGAGAAGGGCCTGGTCAGCAAGCCCGGCGCGAAGAAGCCGACCTATACCGACATCTTCAGCGAATGGCTGTGCGACATGGCCGCCGCCGACGAGCGCCTGCTGGGCATCACCCCGGCGATGCGCGAAGGCTCGGGCCTGGTGCGTTTCAGCAAGGAATACCCGCAGCGATATTTCGACGTCGCCATCGCCGAGCAGCACGCGGTCACCCTCGCCGCCGGCATGGCCTGTGAAGGCGCCAAGCCGGTGGTCGCGATCTACTCGACCTTCCTGCAGCGCGGCTACGACCAACTGGTGCACGACGTCGCCATCCAGAACCTCGACGTACTGTTCGCGATCGATCGCGGCGGCGTGGTCGGCCCGGACGGCGCCACCCACGCCGGCAACCTGGATCTGTCCTACCTGCGCTGCGTGCCGAACATGGTCGTGATGGCGCCGGCCGACGAAGACGAATGCCGCAAGATGCTCAGCACCGGCCATCGCTATGAAGGCCCCGCCGCGGTGCGTTACCCGCGCGGCACCGGCCCCGGCACGGCGATCCAGCCGGGCCTGGACACCTTGCCGATCGGCAAGGCCGAGCTGCGCCGCCAGGGCTCGCGTATCGCCCTGCTCGCCTTCGGCGCGATCGTGCCGGCGGCCGAAGCCGTCGCCGCCGAACTCGGCTTGACCGTGGTCAACATGCGCTTCGTCAAACCGCTGGATCGCGCGTTGATCCTGGAGCTGGCGCGCACGCACGAAGGCTTCGTCACCGCCGAAGACAACGTCGTCGCCGGCGGCGCCGGCAGCGGCGTGGCCGAATTGCTCGCGGCCGAAGGCATCGTCCTGCCCGTGCTGCACCTGGGCCTGCCGGACGAATTCCAGCATCACGCCAGCCGCGAACAACTGCTGGCCGAAGCCGGATTGGATGCGGCTTCGATCCGCGCCTCGGTGCTCAAGCGCTGGCCGCAGTTGACGGCGGTGCCGGCGCAGTCGGCGATCGGCTGAGCCGGACAGCGCTGCAGCACTAACTGTGGGAGGGGCTTCAGCCCCGATGCTTTCGTCTCAATTGTGGGAGGGGCTTCAGCCCCGATGCTCTTGTCTCAAGTCGCCGGACAATCGGACGATCTGAGACAAGAGCATCGGGGCTGAAGCCCTTCCTACAAAAGCCCGCCATGGGTTCAGCCAAGCCACAACGGAATCGAAGCGACTCCGCTCAGCAACACCATTGCCGCGACCTTGATGCTCGCCTTCGGCGCCATCGTCATCAGCAAGGTCCAGGCCAGCGCCGAGACGATCAGCGCGGCGAACCAGAAGATCGGGCCTTGCGCCCAACCCAGGCGATAGACGAACAAAGCGAACACCACGGCCAGCAGCAGCCAGCCGCCGGCGCGCAGCGCGCGTGCGCGACCGGCGTTGAACGCGCTCGCGAACACTTGCTGATGGTGCTTTGCGAGCCCAAGACTCAGCAGGCACCACGCCGCGACACCCAGACACAATCCCAACCACAGCATGCGCGCGTCTCCTCAGCGATCCGCGAGCGCGGGTTGGTTGGCGCCGGCGCGATCGTTGCGGCGCGGCTTACGCGCTTCGACCGGCAGGCGCGCCTTGACGAACGAATGCCGCGCCAGCGCAGCGAAGCCGGCGGCGAGCGCGAGCGCGGTCAGATCCACCGCCGCCAACGACCAATCGCCGCGGCCGATCGTCGCGAACAGGTGGCTGTTCGGCGCGGTGGCGAAATTGACCAGCGGAATCAGCGCGAACGCGCCGGCGTTGATCGCGAAGAACTGGCCCCATCCGCGCTTGTGCACCGCTGGAATCGCCGCGTACAAGGTCGCGGCGATCCACACCGCGCAGAACACGGCGATCTCCACGTTGGCGCGCGCGGCGACATCGGCGGGGATCAAACGATTGCCGATCACCATCGCCGCGCTCGCCAGCGGCAGGCCGCCGACCACGCCCAGGTTCAAGGCCTGCACCAGCGCATAGCCCGATACGTTGCCGGCCTCGGCGATCTTCTTCGCGCGCTTGCTCACCCACACCTGCATGCCGCTGGCGATCATCACGCAGCCGGCGATGCCCATGACGAAGTACAGCCAGCGCAGCGCGCTGCCGCCCCACTGCGCCATGTGCATGCCGCCGATGAAGGTATAGGTCTGGTAGCCCGGCGCCATCGGCCCGGACTGGTGCAGGAACTTGCCGTCGTTGGCGTCGTAGAACACCGAGCGGTAGTTCCAGGCCACATCGCGGCTGTGGTCGCCGCCGAAGGAAATCGTCGCGCTGGTGTCGTCGGGATGGTGCACGCTGACCCAGGTGACCGGCTGGCCCAGGCGCGCGCGCGCGTCGGCGACCAGCTTGTCGATCGGATAGATGCTCTTGAGCGCCTTGTGCGTTTCTGGCCGCTCGTAGCTGTCGCTGGCCTCGATGAAGAACTTCTCCGCATCGCCGTTGTAGGCCGCGAACAAGCCCGCCGGCATGTAGTTGGCGACGAAGATCGCCACGCCCGTGTAGGCGATCATCAGATGAAACGGCAGCCCGAGCACGCCAGTGAGGTTATGTCCGTCCAGCCACGCGCGCTGGCCGCCGTTCTTCGGCCGGAAGGTGAAGAAGTCCTTGAAGATGCGCTTGTGAATCACGATGCCGGTCAGGATCGCGATCAGCATGAACATACCGGCCAGGCCGACGATGTACATACCCAAGGTTTGGGCATGCAGGTTGTAGTGCAGGGTGAAGAAGAACTCGCCGCCGGCGGTTTCGGGAATCTTCTGCCCATTGGCCGGATCGAGCGTGACCAGGTCCGGCGTGCCGGCGTCGTAGTACACGCCGCCTTCCAGCGACTTGCCGCGCTCGCCGGGCAAGGTGAGGTAGTACGCATGCGGATGCGGCTTGGCGATCTTCTGCAACCGCTCGACCGCATTGGCCAGATTGACGCTGTCGGCGCTGCGCTCGTGGCCGTGCAGCGCCGGCTGCATCCAGTGGGTGAGTTCCTTGTCGAAGCAGGCGATGGTGCCGCCGACGAAGATCACGAACAGCAGCCAGCCGATCACCAACCCGGCCCAGGTGTGCAGCCACGCCATCGCTTGCGAGAACGTATTCTTCATGCGCGTCTCCTTACGGCCGGGCCGCGGCTTCGGGGAACAACGCCGCGATGCCGTACATCGCCGCCGCCCACAGTGTCAGCACCCAACATGCGCGCCAGGCGCTGCGCGCGGCGAAGGCGTACATCGCAGCGGCGCACCAAACGAAGAAGCAGAGCAAACTTGCCGCAACCACCCTGTCGCTTCGCGCAAACGGCAACACCAAAGTGCCGAACGCGGTGAATCCATACGCGACCAGATAACCGATCACGCTCGCGGCGATCGCGCGCACAGCAACCGCGCCGCGATACCGCCAGGACAACTTCGCGCGAGGCTTGCGCGCCGGCGCGTTGGCGGAAGCGGACGACGCGCTCGCGTGCGTTCGTTGCGAAACATGCGCGCGCGCGCCGTGAGGCGCAGGCGCGGCAGCCGGATTGGCGAGGGTGTCGGTCATGCGGTATCGATAGCGAAGGACGGCCGAGCCGGGGCGGCATCCTGCCGGGCCGGCGGGCGCTCGCGCAGGCGGGCCAGCGGGCAGTCTAATTGGCAATAGTTCTCATTTGCAAACCCCGCCGTATCGCATTCGGGATCGAATCGATGCCGCAAAGCCGCCTTGCCGCAGCGGTCGGGTTACATACCAGTACACAGTTGCCGTCACCGACCGGCTACGATCCGGCTTCCGCCCAGCCCCGGCTTGCCCGCCTTCCCCCAGGAGCGCCACGGATGCGTCGTGTCTTCATCGCCCTCGTCCTGACCGGCCTGTTGCCCGGCGCCGCGATCGCGCAGACCGCGCCGTCCCCGCCCGCCGGCGCCATCCGCGACATGGACACCCTGGTGGTCACCGGCGAACAACCCGGCCCGGGCATGTGGAAGGTAATGCGCGGCGGCCACGTGCTGTGGATTCTGGGAACCCTCAGCCCGCTGCCCAAAGACATGACCTGGCTGTCGCGCGATGTCGAAGCGACCATCGCCGAATCGCAGGAAGTCATCGCCCCGCCCTCGGTCAGCTTCGGCACCGAACTGGGCGTGTTCCGTACCATGATGCTGATCCCCACCGCGCTGAAGGCGCGCAAGAATCCCGACGGCAAGACGCTGCAGGAAGTGGTGCCGGCCGACCTGTACGCGCGCTGGTCCACGCTGAAGGCGCGTTACATCGGCCGCGACGGCGGAGTGGAGAAATGGCGGCCGATCTTCGCCGCGCAGGAACTCTACGAAGCGGCGATCAAGCAATCGGGCATGAGCCTGAAAGGCGTGGTCCAGCCGGTGGTCGAGAAGACCGCCAAGCAGCACGACGTGCCGATCACCGAGGCGCGGGTGACGTTGAAGATCGACGATCCGAAGGCGACGCTGAAGGAGTTTTCCGCCAGCGCGCTGGACGATCGCGAATGCTTCTCCAAGACCATGGCGCGCATCGAAGGCGACCTGGAATCGATGCGCGCGCGCGGCAACGCCTGGGCGATCGGCGACATCGCCACCTTGCGCACGCTGCCGCAGGGCGATCAATACCGCACCTGCCTGGACGCGCTGGCCGCGACCGGCGTGGCCAAGCGCCTCAACCTGGGCGACCTGCGCCAGCGCGTGACCGCGCAATGGTTGGAGCGCGCGCAGGCGGCGATCGCGAAGAACAACAGCACCTTCGCGACGCTGCCGGTGTCGGACCTGCTGGAGAACGGCGGCCTGCTCGATAAGCTGCGCGATGCGGGGTATACGGTCGAGGATCCTTGAGGTTGGGATTCGGATTCGAAGCCACGACATCCTGCCTCCCTGCCTCCCTGCCTCTGCTCACGTAGCGGAACTTCGGCCCGATGCATTCCACCTACTGCCAGCAGAGCCCGCCACATACCTCGGAGTGGCGAGCTCTGGTAGCGCATCTGCCTGGGGGGCAGAGGGTCGTCGGTTCAAATCCGGCCGTCCCGGCAATGCGAGTCAACACAGCCCTAGCGAAAGCTGGGTTTCTCGTTGGTGAGCGACTGTTTTTCTGCGGAATGCCGATCCCGGCCAAGCGCGGATCAACCCACGAAAACGGCCCGCCGATAGCGATGGGCCGTTCGCAGGCCCGATGTACCGCGAGTGCAGACCGCTGAAATCAGGCGGCGATGCGGGGCGAGGCGGCTGCCGGCCTGGCGTCGCCACGGCCGAACAGTTCGTAGATCCGCCGCAACAGCGCCGGCGTGTCGTCGAAGACTTCGTGATGCAGGCGCAGGCCCGCGTCCTCGCGCGTCCAGAACTTGAGCACCCAGCCGTTGTCGGTGCGCTCGAACTCGCCGGTCTTTTCCAAAGGGGTCGGAGTCATGGGCTTCCTCGCTGTGCCGGCATCCTGCCCTGCCGGTTCGGGTATGGCGCGACGGCCTGAGGCCATTGTCGCCGCCCGCGCTCGCACAGCCTGCGATTGGCCGCGCTCCGGCGCGGCCCGCGAAACCCGATGCGCAAAAACACGAAACCCCGGCTTTTGCCAGGGTCTGCGCGTTGCATATCGAATAATGGTCGGGACGGCCGGATTTGAACCGACGACCCTCTGCCCCCCAGGCAGATGCGCTACCAGGCTGCGCTACGCCCCGACGTGTATTGCGATGTCCGCCCTTGCGAGCGGGCGGCAAGTATAACGTTAACCGCGAGGATTCGGGAAAGGGGATTGGGCATTCGCGAAAAAACGCGGCCGGCCCCGGTGCATCCCTGACCTTAAGATCCCGTCGCTACGCCTCAGCGCCGCAACAGGTGCAGGACTTCTTCCAGCTCCATCCGGACCTGCTTGACGATCTGCGAACTCAGCGCCGATTCGTCCTTGCCGGCCTCGCCTTCCAGGCGCAGACGCGCGCCGCCGATGGTGTAGCCCTGTTCGTACAGCAGGCCGCGGATCTGCCGCACCATCAGCACTTCGTGGCGCTGGTAGTAACGGCGGTTACCACGGCGCTTGACCGGATTGAGGGTCGGAAACTCGGTTTCCCAGTAGCGCAGCACGTGCGGCTTGACGTCGCACAGCTCGCTGACCTCACCGATGGTGAAGTAACGCTTGGCCGGGATCGGCGGTAATTCTCGGTTACTGCCCGGATCCAGCATGCTCGCCTCCGCTGTAAGCCTCGACGCGTTCCTTCAGCTTCTGGCCCGGACGGAAGGTCACCACCGTGCGCGCCGAGATCGGTATTTCCTCACCGGTCTTCGGATTGCGGCCCGGCCGCTGGTTCTTGCGGCGCAGATCGAAATTGCCGAAGCCCGAGAGCTTCACCTGACGGCCCTGCTCCAGCGCTTCGCGCAATGCGTCGAAGAACGCATCGACGAATTCTTTGGCCTCGCGCTTGTTCAGCCCGACTTCGTCGAACAACCGCTCCGCCATTTCCGCTTTGGTAAGTGCCATTTTGTCCTCTGCGCTACGCCGGGGCTGGGATCGCGATCCAATCGCACCGCGTTCAGGCGCGCAATTTCGCGCCATGTTCCTTTTCGACGGCAGCCGTGACTTCAGCCACCACCGTATCCACATCCCGGTCAGTCAGGGTGCGCGATTCATCCTGCAGAATCAAGCCCATAGCGAGACTCTTGAATCCGGTTTCCACGCCCTTGCCCTGGTAGCGGTCGAACAGCACCAGCTCGCGCAGGCTGGGGCCGGCGGCGGCGTGCACTGTGGCCTGAATAGCCGCCCATGGCACCGAATCGGCGACGATGAAGGCGCGATCGCGACGCACGGACGGATATTTGGACTGCGCCCCGGCCTTCGGAATGGCACGCTCGACCAGCGGGCCGAGATCGAGTTCGAACGCGATCACGTCGCCGTCGTTAACCAACTTCAGGTCCAGCGCGCGTTGCAGGCGCGGGTGCAGCTGGCCGATCCAGCCCAGCCGCTGCTCGCGGCCGCCGTCCACGCGGTAAATGTCCGCCGAACGCCCCGGGTGCGCCCAAACCTGTGCCGAGGGGCGGTAGTCCAGGCGCGCGCCCGATGCCGCGGCGAGGCTGTCGAGATCCCCGCGCAGGTCGTGGAACCCGACCGGCCGGGCGCTCACGCCCCACTGCTCGGCATGGGCCGCGCCGCAGACCGCGGCGGCCACGCGCTGGGTCTCGATGGGCGAGGCGCCCGGGTTGTGCTTGAACACGTTGCCCAGCTCGAACAGGCGCACGCGGTCCTGCTGGCGCGAGGCGTTGCGGCCCAGCGCCGCGACCAGCCCCGGCAGCAGCATCGTGCGCATGACCCCGAGTTCGGCGCTGAGCGGATTGGCCAGCGGCACCGCGCCCTCGCCCGCCTGCCACAGCTCCAGCCAGGCGGCATCGACGAAGGCGTAGTTGACCGCTTCCAGATAATCGCGCGCGGCCAGCTGGCGGCGCACGGTCGCGGTATCGACCCGGGTTTCGCTCGGCGCGACTAGGCGCGAGGCGCCGCCGGGCAGCGTGGTCGGGATCGCGTCGTAGCCGTGGATACGGGCGACTTCTTCGATCAGGTCTTCTTCGATCGCGATATCGAAACGGCGGCTCGGCGGGGTGACGTGCCAGCCGTCGTCGCTGCGCTCCACCGTCAGGCCCAGCGCCTGCAGAATGCGTTCGACTTCGGCATCGGGCACGGTCAGGCCGAGCACCCGCGCCAGGCGCGCGCGGCGCAGCGCGACCGGCTGCGGTTGCGGCAGGTGTTCGGGCAGCGCCGCTTCGATCACCGGGCCGGGACGGCCGCCGGCGATGTCGAGGATCAGGCGCGTGGCGTATTCGATGGCGATGCGCGGCAGTTCCGGATCGACGCCGCGCTCGAAACGGTGGCCGGCGTCGGTGTGCAAGCCGAGCTTGCGGCCGCGGCCGATGATCGCCGCCGGCGCGAAATGCGCCGCTTCCAGGAACACGTTGCGTGTGGCGTCGGTGACGCGGCTGTCGAAGCCGCCCATGATCCCGCCGAGCGCAACCACCCGCTGCGCGTCGCCGCGGCCGTCGGTGATCGCCAGGAACTGCTCGTCCAGGGTCACGTCCTGACCGTTGAGCAGCTTGGTGACCTCGCCCGCTCGCGCGTGGCGCACGCCGACCGGGCCGGTCAGCGTGTCGCGATCGAACGCGTGCATGGGCTGGCCGATATCGAGCATCACGTACTGAGTCACGTCCACCAGCAGCGAGACCGGACGCACGCCGCTGCGGCGCAGGCGTTCGGCCATCCACACCGGGCTCGGCGCGGTCGCATCGACGCCCTCGATCACCCGGCCGCAGTAACGCGGCACGTCGGCGCCGGCATCGAGTTCGACCTGCATCGTCGCCTCGCTCGCGGCCGGCACCGCGGCGATGTCGAGCGCGGTCACGGCGCTGCCGGTGGCGGCGGCGACGTCGAAGGCGATGCCGCGCACGCTGAAGCAGTCGGCGCGGTTCGGGGTCAGCTTGATCTCGATGTTGGCGTCGGGCAGGCCGAGAAACTCCGCCAGCGGCGCGCCGACGACGACGTTGGCCGGCAGTTCGAGCAGGCCCGAGGCATCGGCATCGACACCGAGTTCCTTCGCCGAGCACAACATGCCGAAGGATTCCACGCCGCGCAGCTTGGCCGCCTTGATCGCGATGCCGCCGGGCAGCGTGGCGCCGACCGTGGCCAGCGGCGCGACCAGTCCGGCGCGCGCGTTGGGCGCGCCGCAGACGATCTGCACCATGCCGGCGCCGGTATCGACCTGGCATACCTGCAGGCGATCGGCCTCGGGGTGTTTTTCCGCGCTGACGATGCGCGCGACGACCACGCCGTCCAGCGCCGCGCCGAGCGCGGTGACTTCTTCGACTTCCAGCCCGATCGCGGTCAGGGTCGCGGCGAGTTGCTCGCGCGTGGCGGCGGTCGGGACGTGTTGACGGAGCCAGTTTTCGGAGAATTTCATTGGAAGGCCGGGAATCGAGAATGGGGAATCGAGAATCGGAAGGCGCTACGCGAGACCGGGAAGATTCATCGGAACCCTGAGAGCGGCAGAGCCGCTCTTACGATTCCCGATTCCCCATTCCCGATTCCCGCCCTCAAGCAAACTGCCTGAGAAACCTCACATCGTTCTCGAAGAAGCTGCGCAGATCGTCCACGCCGTAGCGCAGCATGGTCAGGCGCTCCACGCCCATGCCGAAGGCGTAGCCGGTGTAGCGCTCCGGATCGATGCCGACGTTGCGCAGCACGTTCGGATGAACCATGCCGCAGCCCAGAACTTCCAGCCAGCGCGTGCTGCCGTCGGGCTGCTGCCAGGCGATGTCCACTTCGGCCGAGGGCTCGGTGAAGGGGAAATAGCTCGGGCGGAAGCGCATTTCGAAATCGCGCTCGAAGAAGGCGCGCACGAATTCGGCCAGCGTGCCCTTGAGGTCGGCGAAACTGGAGTGTTCGTCGATCAGCAGGCCTTCGCACTGGTGGAACATCGGCGTGTGGGTCTGGTCGCTGTCGCTGCGATACACCTTGCCCAGCGCGATCATGCGCAGCGGCGGCTTGTTGTCCAGCATGTAGCGCACTTGCATGCCCGAGGTGTGGGTGCGCAGCAGGCGCGCGACGCCGGCGCTGTCGGGCGCGAAGTAGAAGGTGTCGTGCATCGCCCGCGCCGGATGGTGCGGCGGGAAGTTCAAGGCTTCGAAGTTATGCCAGTCGTCCTCGATCTCCGGGCCGTCGGCGAGTTCGAAACCCAGGCGGCCGAAGATATCGGCCATGCGCTCCATCGTCCGGCTGACCGGATGCAGGCCGCCGCGCACCGCGTCCAGACCGGGCAGGGTCACGTCGATGGTTTCCGACGCCAGGCGCGCATCGAGCGCGGCGTTGTCCAGCGCGTGCTTGCGCTCGCCTAGCGCGGTGGTCAGCGCGTCGCGCGCCTTGTTGATCGCCTCGCCGGCGTTCTTGCGCTCTTCCGCCGGCAACGCGCCCAGTTGCTTGAGCTGGGCGGTGACGCTGCCGGACTTGCCGAGCAGCGACACGCGCAGCGCTTCGATCGCATCCGACGAAGACGCCGCGGCGATTTCGTCCAGCGCCTGCCGGGTCAATGATTCGATTCCACTCATCGCCTGTCGAACCTCAATGAATTGCGCACCGGCCTCTCGCCGATGCGGTCGCCCCAAAGCCGCGGAGCCATCGTCCGATCCCGCCGGCCCGCGCAGCGGTCCCGGCACGGATCAATCGCCAAAGCTTTCATCCGAAAAACTCAACACCACGTCCGCGCCCATCGTTTCCAGCACCTGCCTGACGCTTTCCAGGTGCTCGGGACGAATGGTCGTGATCACCATCGTCTTGCGCGCGCGGATGTCGCGCTCCAACTGCTTGCGCGCCGCCGGCGAGCCGGCGAATCCGCTGCGCAGACGCTTGGACAATTCCGCGTTCGCGTGGCTGTCCGCGTCGTCCCAATCGCCGGGATTTTCGTCCCAGCCTTTTATCGTCAAGGTTCCCATCGTCATCCGATCCGTCGCCATCGAGCGAAGTACAAGACAATTTCTGAAACTCTAAAACGACAATGGGGAAGGACTTGCGCCCTTCCCCATGCCGAGGTTCCTCTCTAAAAGTCCGCGCATCGATGCGCGGGCTCTCGTGGAGGCATCCGCATTAAGCCGCGAGCGCGCTCTTCGCCTTTTCGGCCAGCGCCGCAAAACCGTTCGCGTCGTGCACGGCGATGTCCGCCAGCACCTTACGGTCGAGGGTAATGCCGGACTTGAGCAGACCGTTCATGAAGCGGCTGTAGCTCAGACCGTTGATGCGGGCCGCCGCGTTGATGCGCGTGATCCACAGCGAACGGAAATTGCGCTTCTTCTGCTTACGGCCGATGTAGGCGTACTGCAGAGCCTTCGTGACCGCCTGCTTGGCGACGCGGAAGACCTTGCGGCGGGCGTGATAGTAGCCCTTGGCCTGCTTCAGGATTTTCTTGTGACGGCGACGCGCCGTAACACCACGTTTAACTCGTGCCATTGTTCAGTCTCCTCACAAATACGGAAGCATGCGGTCCAGACGGCCAGCGTCCTCGGCACGAACATGGTTCGTCTGCCGCAGGTTGCGCTTCCGCTTGGTCGCTTTCTTGGTGAGGATGTGGCTCTTGTTGGCGTGACCGCACTTGTACTTGCCGGAAGCAGTCTTCCGGAAGCGCTTGGCCGCCGCCCGATTGGTCTTGATCTTGGGCATTGCGATGTCCTTTCGGAGGTTTATGTCACTGGCCTGGGCGGTGGCACCGGTGCGCTTGCGCGCGGCCACTCTTTCCGTCCTGCCCTTGCCGGCTTGTAAGTCGTTGATCTAAAACAGATCTACAACAGGTCCGTGATGCAACGTACTGCAAACCCGGAGAACCGGGCCGCACATTATGCGCAGCTTGGCAACCCGATGCAAATCAGCGGTTTAGAATCCCGCCGGAGAGCCGGCTGGAGAGGGCCGGAAGCCGGCTTGGCGCCGGCCTGGCGGCGTCAGCAAGCACTGCCCATGGCCTCGCAGGGCCGATCGTGCCCGGGTCCGGAAGGGACCGGCCATCGATACGAACAAGGGCGCGAAACGCGGCGGCGCCGCCTGCCCAACGAAAAAAGCCGCAAGCGCGACCTCTTCGTCTCGCAAAAAACAAGGGCCGCGAACGCGGCCCCTGCGGTAACTCAGATCTTTTTCTTCGGCGCGATCATCATGACCATCTGCCGCCCTTCCAGGCGCGGACGCGACTCGACCACGATGTCTTCGCCGAGGTCGGCCTCGATCCGGGCCGCCATTTCGCGACCGAGTTCCTGATGGCTCATCTCGCGGCCACGGAAGCGGATGTTGACCTTGACCTTGTCGCCCTCTTCCAGAAAACGGCGCATGTTGCGCAGCTTGATCTGGTAGTCGCCTTCATCGGTGACCGGGCGGAACTTGAGTTCCTTGATCTCGACCTGCTTCTGCTTCTTCTTGGCCTCGTTGGCCTTCTTCTGCTGCTCGAAGCGAAACTTGCCGAAGTCCATGATCTTGCAGACCGGCGGATCGGCATTCGGCTGGATTTCGACCAGATCCAGGGCTTCGTCCTCGGCCATGCGCAGCGCTTCGTCGCGCGTGAGCACGCCGATCATTTCGCCATCGCTGCCGATCACGCGCACTCGCGGTACGCGGATTTCCTGGTTCTTTCGATTCGGCTTCTCGGGGGTACTGATTGTTGGATCTCCAAAGTGATTCAGGCCGTCCCGGACTGGCACCGGGACGGGATCTGTTGCTGGCTGCGCGCGGTTAGCAGGCCGACTCGCCGTTCAAACGCGAGGCGAACTCGGCGACGGTCATCGTCCCCAGGTCTTCCCCAGCCCGCGTGCGCACCGCAATCATGCCATTTTCCTTCTCGCGGTCTCCGGCCACAAGCAGGTACGGCACGCGATCGAGCGTGTGCTCACGAATCTTACGGCCGATTTTTTCATTGCGCAAATCGGCCTCGACCCGGAACCCTTGATTTGCAAGGAGTTTCCGGACATCGGCCACATAATCGGCCTGGGCGTCGGTGATGTTCATGACCGTGGCCTGGACCGGGGCCAGCCAGGCCGGGAACTGGCCGGCGTGGTGTTCGATCAAGATTCCGATGAAACGCTCCATCGAGCCGACGATGGCCCGGTGAAGCATGACCGGCGTCCGCCGCTGGCTGTGTTCGTCCACGTATTCCGCGCCCAGACGGCCCGGCATCATGAAATCGACCTGCATCGTGCCCAACTGCCAGGTACGGCCGATCGCGTCCTTGAGGTGGTATTCGATCTTCGGGCCGTAGAAGGCGCCCTCGCCCGGCAGCTCCTGCCATTCTACCCCGCACGCCGACAGGGCGCTGCGCAGGGCGGTTTCGGCCTTGTCCCAGGTGGCGTCGTCGCCCAGGCGCGAATCCGGGCGCAGGGCGATCTTGATCTGGATCTCTTCGAAGCCGAAGTGCTGGTAGACCGCCAGCGCCTGCTGGTGGAACGCGGTCACTTCGGCCTCGATCTGGTCTTCCAGGCAGAAGATGTGGCCGTCGTCCTGGGTGAAGCCGCGCACGCGCAGGATGCCATGCAGCGCGCCGGAGGGCTCGTTGCGATGGCAGGCGCCGAATTCGCCGTAGCGGATCGGCAGGTCGCGGTAGCTGTGCAGCCCCTGGTTGAACACCTGGACGTGGCCCGGGCAGTTCATCGGCTTGATCGCGTAGGTGCGCTTCTCCGACTCGGTGAAGAACATGTTCTCCTTGTAGTTGTCCCAGTGGCCGGACTTCTGCCACAGCGACACGTCCAGGATCTGCGGGCAGCGCACTTCGCCGTAGCCGCTGTCGCGATAGACCTTGCGCATGTACTGCTCGACCACCTGCCACACCGACCAGCCCTTGGGATGCCAGAACACCAGGCCCGGGGCTTCTTCCTGCAGGTGGAACAGGTCCTGCTGCTTGCCGATCTTGCGGTGGTCGCGCTTCTCGGCCTCTTCCACGCGCTGGATGTAGGCGGCCAGTTGCTTCTTGTCGGCCCAGGCGGTGCCGTAGATGCGCTGCAGCTGTTCGTTCTTGGAATCGCCGCGCCAGTACGCGCCGGAGATGCGCGTGAGCTTGAAGGCCTTGAGGAAGCGCGTATTGGGCACGTGCGGGCCGCGGCACATGTCCACGTATTCCTCGTGGTAGTACAGGCCCATGGCCTTTTCTTCCGGCATGTCCTCGACCAGGCGCAGCTTGTAGTCCTCGCCGCGCGAGGCGAACACTTCGATGACTTCCGCGCGCGGGGTGACCTTCTTGATCACGTCGTAGTCTTTGTCGATCAGCTGGACCATGCGCGCTTCGATCGCGGCCAGATCCTCCGGCGTGAACGGGCGTTCGTACCAGATGTCGTAGTAGAAGCCTTCGTCGATGACCGGGCCGATCACCATCTTCGCGGTCGGGTACAGCTGCTTGACCGCGTGGCCGACCAGGTGGGCGCAGGAGTGGCGGATGATCTCGACGCCCTCGGGGTCCTTGGGCGTGATGATGCGCAGCTTGACGTCGTGGTCGATGCGGTCGCTGGCATCGACCAGCTTGCCGTCGACTTCGCCGGCGACGGTGGCCTTGGCCAGGCCGGCGCCGATCGAGGCGGCGACGTCCATGATGGATACGGGTTGTTCGAATTCGCGGCGGCTGCCGTCGGGGAGCGTAATGGCGATCATGACGGGGTCTTCGTAGGCGGAAACGTTGCGGTGAGCGGCCGCGCCGGCCGGCGGCGACCTTGCGGGGTCGGACCTGCGGCGGCGGCGGGGAACCAGGATTCGGTGCGGAGGCGGTATGGATCGAGCGAACGGGCCGGCGCGGTGAACTTCAGCCGGACATCGCCGGGCCATCGGCGGCAAGAAAAAAGCGCCGCGAGGGCGCCTGCGTGTGCGGGGGCCTCGGACGGTTCAGCGATGGGCGCGGGTAGTGTCCATGTCGCACGCTCGGCCGGCGGGTTCGCGGGCCACCTCGGGTTCGATCGCGGCGGAATGCGGCGATCCGATTCGCTCATATTTGGGTACGCCGCCGGGCAAGTCAACCGCCGTCACGGCGCCTTGCATCGACAATGCCGCCAAGATAGGCAAGCCGCGGGGCTTGGAGTACCGTGGAACGCGACAAGGACGGCCTCCGCAATGGGGACGCGAAGGAAGCGCGAAGGGCACCGGCGACGCCGGTAGCGGCCCGTTCGGCGACCGACGCGACGGGCCGGCCGCCAACCTCTTTCGGGCCCTCGATGAGCGCCACTGCGAACGCCTCCAACGCCGGCACGATCGCGATCTTCCGCCGCCTGCTGCCCACGGTGTGGTTCTACCGCTGGCGGGTGCTGCTCGGCCTGAGCCTGCTGGTGGGCACCAAGCTGGCGACGATCGGGGTGCCGCTGCTGCTCAAGCAGCTGATCGACACGCTGGACCAGAAACCCACTCCGCTGACCGTCCCCGCCCTGCTGCTGATGGCCTACGGCGCGTTGCGCTTGTCTACCTCGGTGCTCCAGGAATTGCGCGGCATTGTGTTCGCGCGGGTGCTGGCTCGGACCTCGCGCGAGATCACTCTGCGGGTATTTTCGCATCTGCATGCGCTGAGCCTGCGGTTCCACCTCGACCGCCGCACCGGCGGCATCACCCGCGATCTCGAACGCGGCATGTCGTCGATCTCGGAACTGCTCGACACCATGCTGTACCTGGTGTTGCCCACGGTCCTGGAAGTGGTGCTGATCTCGGCGATCCTGATCGGGCGCTACGACACCAGCTTCGCCGTGATCACCCTGGGCACCCTGGTGGCCTACGTCGCCTTCACCGTGCACATGACCGAGTGGCGGTTGCGCTACTACCGGGCCATGAACGAGGCCAACACCGAAGCCAGCGCCAATTCGGTGGATTCGCTGCTGAACTACGAGACCGTCAAATACTTCAACAACGAGCGCTACGAAGCGCAGCGCTTCGACAGCAGCCTGCGCGAGCTTGAGGAAGCCGCAGTCAAGAGTCTGAAGACGCTGTCGCTGCTCGGCATCGGCCAGGCGGCGATCGTCGCCATCGGCCTGACCCTGCTGGTGTGGCGCGCGACCGAAGGCGTCATCGCCGGGCGCATGACCCTGGGCGACCTGGTGCTGGTCAACGCCTTCCTGATCCAGCTCGCCGCGCCGCTGAGCTATCTGGGCATGATCTATCGCGAGACCAAGCAGACCCTGTCGAACCTGGAACGCATGTTCGTGCTGCTCGACGAACCGATCGAAGTGCGCGACCCCGTGCCCGCGCCGGAGCTGGTGATACGCGGCGGCGAGGTGAAGTTCGAGCGGGTCTGGTTCTCCTACGACGGCAAGCGGCAAGTGCTGCGCGACGTCGATTTCGTCATCGCGCCGGGCAAGACCCTGGCCGTGGTCGGCACCACCGGCGCCGGCAAATCGACCCTGGCGCGGCTGTTGTACCGCTACTACGACGTCGATGCCGGGCGGGTGTCGATCGACGGCCAGGATCTGCGCGAGGTCGGCCAGGATTCGCTGCGCACCAAGATCGGCGTGGTGCCGCAGGACACGGTGCTGTTCAACGATTCGCTGTACTACAACATCGCCTACGGCCGCCCCAGCGCCAGCCGCGAGGAGGTGGTCGCCGCGGCCCGGGCCGCGCACGTGCACGACTTCATCGAAAGCTTGCCGCAGGGCTACCACACCAACGTCGGCGAACGCGGGCTCAAGCTGTCCGGCGGTGAAAAACAGCGGATCGCCATCGCCCGCACCCTGCTTAAAGACCCGGCGATCCTGATCTTCGACGAAGCCACCTCGGCGCTGGACACGCAGACCGAGAGCGGCATCCAGCTGGAACTGCGCAATGCCGCGCGCGGCCATACCACCCTGGTCATCGCACACCGCTTGTCTACGGTGATCGATGCCGACGAAATCCTCGTGCTCGATCACGGCCGCATCGTCGAGCGCGGCACCCACACCGCCCTGCTGGCCGCGCGCGGCCGCTACGCGATGCTGTGGACGATGCAGCAGCGCCAGGACGACACCCCCGCTCCGCAGTCCCACCCGAACCGCAGCGAAAAAGGACAACCATGACGACATTGATAGTCGCCGACCCGTGGGACCAGCACGCTCAGGCCGTGGCCTGGGCGCTGGACGCCGAGGGTGAGCCGGTCCATATCTGGTACACGCACGATTTTCCGCAGAAGCATCATGTGAGTTTGCGCATCGGCGGCGACTCGCCGCTCAGCGCGGCCGCGCCCGAAGTGTCGCTGTACTGCACCCAACATCGTCACGACTTTCAGGCCCAGGACATCGAGACGGTGTGGCTGCGGCGCTGGTATCAACCGGCCGCCTCGCCCGATCTGCACCCGGCCGACACGCGTTTTTCGCAGGTGGAATCCAACGAGTTCGTGCGCTCGGCGATCAATCTTCTCGACGAGCGTCCGCGCTTCTGGGTCAATTCGGTGCAGGCCAAATCGCGCGCCGACCGCAAAGTCGTGCAGCTGATGAACGCCGCCGCGGTTGGCCTGAAGACTCCGCTGAGCCTGTTTTCCAACGATCCGGAACAGATCCGGGGATTCTTCCGCGAGCACGGCGGCAAGGTCATCTACAAGCCGATCACCGGCGCGGCCTGGGTCGGCGAAGAAACCTCGCACGCCACCTTCACCTCGATCCTCAACGAAGAGCTGCTGCGCAACGACGGCTCGCTGTCGAACGCGCCGGGCATCTACCAGACCCTGCTCGACAAGCGCTACGAATTGCGGGTCACGGTCATGGGCCGCACGGTCGTGGCGGCCAAGATCAAATCGCAGCGCGACGGCAATTATCTGACCGACTGGCGCGCCAACGATTTCGACGAAAGCATGGGCTGCGAGCGCTACGCCATGCCGGCCGAGGTCGAGGCGCGGTGCCTGGCGCTGATGGAGCGGCTGGGGCTGGTGTTCGGCTGCATCGATATCGTCGTCACCACCGCGGGCGACTACGTGTTCCTCGAAGTCAACGAGATGGGCCAGTTCCTTTGGCTGGAGGGCATCAATCCCGACCTGCAGTTGCTCGACTGCTTCGTCCGCTTCCTGCGCAGCCGCGATCCGTGTTTCGTCTACGACTGGCGCGCGCCGGCGTACCGCTATCGCGAATACTGGGAAACCACCCAGGCCGCCGGCGGCAACCTGCCCGACCCAAGCCGCCACGTGGCCCTGCCGCGCACGTTCGAGATGCGCGAGTGAGTGCGCGCCGGTCCGGACGCGTGTCCGGGCCGGCCTTCGGCGCGCGCCGGCGATGTCCGCCGCGAACAATATCCGGCGCAAACAAAAGGGCCAGAGGTGAAGCCACCTCTGGCCCGATCATCTGGCAAACCGAATCGATCGGCTTACGGGATATGGTCGCCGTTGTCGGCGAAATCGATCTCGTTCGTCGGCGCCGTGCGACGGACCGTCGACGCGCTGGCGAACGTGGCGCTGTTGCCGGGAACGTCCAATACCGGGGTTTCGACAGCGACCTTGCGACCGATCAGTCGGGTCTCTTCAACCTGGGACATTGCCTACTCCTTAGCATGTTGCGGCGGATTACCGCAGCCCGAGAATAGGTGCCTGCAGACACAGGCTTCAAGGCGATTTTCGGCATGTTCTGCGGCCATTTCGGCACCTGAAATACGTAATCCCAGGCAAATCAAGAACAAACCGCCGGATTGGGCAAAACTAGCCAAACCAAAGTCGGCAATCCGACCTATTTTTACCCACGAAATTCTGATAATGGCATCGCAGATACCGATGTCCGGATGCGTATCCGGCGGCGAGGAGCGATTTACGTGCCGCCATCGGCGGTGAGGGGCCTGGATCGGCGAACGCGCCGGCCTCGCCCCGCCGGCCGATATCGCTCCCGATCGGCGTCAGGGATGCTCGGGGCCGCGCGGACCCGGGCGATGCGAACCAGGGCGGCCGATCGTCGTCGCCGCGACGCAATCCGATCCCGCAAAAGCAAACGGCGCGACCCGTAAGGCCACGCCGTTTGACCACTTATGTGGTGGGCGGTACAGGGTTCGAACCTGTGACCCCTACCATGTCAAGGTAGTGCTCTACCGCTGAGCTAACCGCCCGTCGCCGACTTGTTTCAACTTCCCGGCGAAGGGCGCGCAGTGTAGCCCACGCGACGGCGGCCCACAAGCCTTTTTCCGCCGCCGGCGCCGCGGCCGCGGGCCCGCCTCAGGCGCCGAAGCCGGCGTCCTTAAGCTTGCGCAGTTGATCGCGCGTCGCCGCGGCTTGCTCGAACTCCAGATCGCGCGCGTGCTGGTACATCTGCTGCTCCAACTGCTTGATCTTGGCCGCGAACTGGGACGGGCTGAGCGCGGCGTATTCGGCCGTTTCCTCGGCCGCCTTGCGGGCCCTGCCGCGCGCCTTGAGCGCTTCGGGATCGACCCGCGCGCCTTCCATGATGTCGGTCACCGCCTTGTCCACCGACTTCGGGATGATGCCGTGCTCCTGGTTGTAGTCGACCTGCTTCTGCCGGCGGCGGTCGGTTTCCTCGATCGCGCGCTGCATCGAGTTGGTGATGCGGTCGGCGTAGAGGATCGCCTTGCCGCGCAGATTGCGCGCGGCGCGGCCGATGGTCTGGATCAGCGAGCCGGTCGAACGCAGGAAGCCTTCCTTGTCCGCGTCGAGGATCGCCACCAGCGACACCTCGGGCATGTCCAGGCCTTCGCGCAACAGGTTGATGCCGACCAGCACGTCGAACTTGCCCAGGCGCAGATCGCGGATGATTTCCACGCGCTCCACGGTCTCGATGTCGGAGTGCAGGTAGCGCACCTTAACCCCGTGCTCGCCCAGGTACTCGGTCAGGTTCTCGGACATGCGCTTGGTCAGGGTGGTGATCAGCACGCGATCGCCCATCGCCACGCGCTCGCGGATTTCGCCGAGCACATCGTCCACCTGGGTGCCGACCGGGCGGATCTCGACCACCGGATCGATCAGGCCGGTGGGCCGCACCAGCAGCTCGGTGATCTGCCCTTCCGACTTGCGCAGCTCATACGGCCCGGGCGTGGCCGATACGTAGATCGCGCGCGGCGAGCGCCCTTCCCACTCCTCGAACCGCAGCGGCCGGTTGTCCAGCGCCGAAGGCATGCGGAAGCCGAATTCGACCAGGGTCTCCTTGCGCGAGCGGTCGCCTTTGTACATCGCGCCGATCTGCGGAATGGTGACGTGCGATTCATCGACCACCAGCAGCGCATCGGGCGGCAGGTAGTCGAACAGGCACGGCGGCGGCTCGCCGGGCATGTGCCCGCTCAGGTGCCGCGAGTAGTTTTCGATGCCGTTGCAGAAACCGACCTCGGCCAGCATTTCCAGGTCGAACTGGGTGCGCTGGGCCAGCCGCTGCGCCTCGACCAGCTTGTTGTTGGCGTACAGGTACTCCAGGCGCTCGCGCAGCTCTTCCTTGATCGTCTCGATCGCATCGAGCACGGTGCGGCGGGTGGTGACGTAGTGCGAGCCGGGGTAGATCGTGAAGCGCGGTACCTTTTCCAGGGTTTCGCCGGTCAGCGGATCGAAAATGGTCAGGTTCTCGATCTCGCCGTCGAACAGCTCGATCCGCAGCGCCTGGGCGTCACTTTCGGCCGGATGCACGTCGATGACTTCGCCGCGCACCCGGTAGGTGGCGCGGCGCAGCTCGGTGTCGTTGCGGTCGTACTGCATTTCGGTGAGGCGGCGGATCAGCTCGCGCTGATCGATGCGCTCGCCGCGCACCATGTGCAGGACCATGCGGAAGTATTCGTTCGGGTCGCCCAGGCCGTAGATCGCCGAGACGGTGCACACGATCAGCGCGTCGCGCCGCTCCAGCAGGGCCTTGGTCGCCGACAGCCGCATCTGCTCGATGTGCTCGTTGACCGAGCTGTCCTTCTCGATGAAGGTATCGCTCGACGGCACATAGGCCTCGGGCTGGTAGTAATCGTAATAGCTGACGAAATACTCGACCGCGTTATGCGGGAAGAACGCCTTGAACTCGCCGTACAGCTGCGCCGCCAGGGTCTTGTTCGGCGCCATCACCAGGGTCGGCTTCTGCACCGCCTGGACCACGTTGGCGATGGTGTAGGTCTTGCCCGAGCCGGTCACGCCGAGCAGGGTCTGCTGCGCCAGTCCGCTCTCGAAGCCCTGCACCAGCTTTTCGATCGCCTGCGGCTGGTCGCCGGCCGGCGAATACGGCGAGATCAATTGGAAACCGGAGGACTGGGAGGTGTCGTCCATCGTGCTGCCCGCGATTGAGCTAATCGGGCAGTTTAGCTAATGCAGTCTCATCGGGTGAGAATGAATGCCGCCGGGCCAGGTCCATCGCCCCGTCGGCAAGAAAAAAGCCCACCCGGGTTGGCGCCTGGGTGGGCTTATCGGAACTGAACCGTTAAACGGTCAGTTCATGTTCCAGCATTCCTTGTGGGCGTCGTCGTTCGGGGTCTTCCGGCCGGCGTTATCGACCGTCAAGGTGCCGCATTTGTCCTTGCTCTGACCGCTGCTGGTGCTGGGCACCGCCTGGAGCTTGAACGTGCTGGAGGTGACCGCGCCGTCGAAGGAAATCGCGTACTGCGGCGTGCCGGTCTTGGGCGATTGCACCGGCGTGCCCCAAATGATGGCCAGACTCGCACCTACATAGGTGTTGTTTGACGTGTAGTAGCGCTCCATCGCCTGCGCAACCTCGACCAGATCGGCCTTGGCCTGCCCACGCCGGCTTTTGCGCACGCTGTCCTGGTAGGTCGGCACCGCGATGCCGACCAGAATGCCAACGATGGCCACCACGACCATGAGCTCCATCAAGGTGAAACCACGGCTCGGGCGCGCAGGCAGATTAACGGTACAAGACTTCATTTCGGTCCCCTGTTATCGGATCTGGCGCCAGGACTGGCGGCCGCACGGTCTGGGCAGATAGATCGGCTGCGAGCCGGAGGTCTGCACCATGACCGAACACTTGCTCGCCACCGCCTTGGCGATTTCTTCGTCGGTCGCGGTAGCCGGCAAGATGTCGCCCTTGGGCGTGGCGACCACGGCGATGTCCTTGACCGGCGCAGTGCCGGTGCCGCTGCCCTGACGCTTCAACTTGACCGCGCCGACGTTGGCGCCGAAGCGGTTGCCGGTAGCCGAACCGATACGCGCGTTGGCCATGCCTGCCGCGCCGCTGAGCGCATCCAGACCGTAGAGCCAGTTATTGCCGTCGGTGGAACAACCGTCGGTGCTGTTGGGATCATAGGTCGGGAAGAACAGGATGCCGTTCTGCAGACGCGGATTACCGATGAAACGCTCGCCAGTCGCCGTCGGATTGCCGTTCTTGGAACGATCGACACCAAGATTGATGTACCAGCCCTTCTTGGTCGCATTCAGGCGATCGCCGGTGACGTCGCGCAGCACGGCGCCGGTGGTATCGACCTCCTCAGTGATGTACTGCTGCTGCAGCTCGCTGCGACCGTTGACCACCGCACCGCGATCGATGATGCCATACGCGCTCTGCATCGCCTTGTCGCTGGGGTCATCACTGAACGAGAAGCTGCCGGTACCGAACAGGACCATCACATCGTTGCCGACCGTGGTCGCCTCCAGGCCACCGAGGATCGGCTGGCGCAGGTTGTAGTCGTCCTTGTAGCGGGCGATGAACAACGGGTTGCCGCCCAGCGCGACCGTGTTGCTGCGCAGGTCGAACTTCCACAGCGCGCCGTTCAAGTCGCCGGCATACACCGTATCGGCGAAACCATCGCGAGCCTCCGTAGTGCTGGTGCCTTGGTAACGATCGATCACCACCACGTTGCCGAGGCCGTTCTTGGTCCGGGTCGGCAGGGTGCCGGTCGTTTCCGTGGCGGTGATGCGGCTCACCTTGCCGTCGGCGATATCGACCAGGAACAGCACGGCCTTGCCGTTGACGCTGTCGTAACCGTTGCCGAAGATCGCCTTCCATTTGATCGCGCCGCCGGCTTCCTTGACCGGAACGATCGCGATCTTGCCTAGGACACTGCCGATATCCTTCGCGCCATTGGCGTCACCGGACATGTCGTTGACTTCCCACAGCACGCTCAGTGCGTTCTGGTTGCTCATATCGAGCGCGAACACGCCGCGGCCACCCGCGCCGACGCTGGCCGCCAGAACCGTCTTCCAGGCACTGCCGTCGTGCGCATCGGACACGGTCGCCAGACCATCGACGAAGTAGCGATGCTGGAAGACTTGATCGTTGCGATCGGAGGCGCGGTACGGGAACAGCAGATTGCCCATATGGCCGACCGAGGTCGCCGGGATGTAGGCGAAAGCTTCCGCACCGGTGTCGCCGTTGAACGCATGGAACATGCCGTCGTTGGCGCCAACGTAGACGAACGTCGAGCGGGCGGTGCGCTTGGTGGTGAGGTAGTTGGCGTAATTCAGCACGTCGCTGGTGAGGCCGTCGGCGCTGCGCAGGCTGCGGTAACCGTAGTCGTCGCCCTTGGAGGAAACGATCGGCGTCGAGTTGACGATATCGCCGAGCAACGTGGTGCGCTTACGCAGCTTTCCGCCGTCGTTGGCTTTGTCGCCACGCAGATACGCTACTGCTTCAGCACCTGTCACACCGCCGTCGATGCGGTTGAATTTACCGGCGCAGTTCTGCAATGCGTCGCTGCACAGCGCGGCAAGCACGGTCGCATCGGTAGCGCCCAGGGCCGTGGCGGTGAAATCCGCCACCGTCGGCTTGACGCTGCCGGCCGTGGTCTTGCCGAACCGGACGGTGCGCCCGGCGGCCTTGATACCGGCCGAAGCCTCCCACTTGGTGGTGAAAGTAATGTTGCCGGTGACCGGATCGTTGGTCGCCGAGTACGCCGTCAGACGGCTGAACCAGTCGGTGCCGTTGTTGGCTTGCTCATACGTCGGCTCCACCGACAGGGTGTTCGACCCGACGCGCGAACCGACCAGACCGATGCTGCCCGAGGGCGTGGCACCGCCGCCGACCGACGCCAGAATCTCGCGCATCGCCGAGGTGATGTCCGCCGGAGTGGTCGCATTGATGAACTTGCCGCGCGCGTTCATCGTCGCGTGCCAGATTTCATCCACCGTGCTCGGTGCATCATCCTGGTAGGCGCGCCAGGCCGGGTAGCCCGCGGGCGTGTACGGATCCGGCGTATTGGTCACCGGGTCGTAGGTCTTGCCGTAGATATCGCCCTTGGCGCCGAGCGTGACACCATAAAAATTCATATGCGGATCGGCGCGGCAATCCAGCTTGGGATCGTTAGGCGTGGTCTTGCAGGCTTCCGGCACAGGAACCTTGCCCAGTCCCAAGTCGCTACGCAACGTGTCCTTGTAATACAGAGCCGCGGTATCAGCCATGGTGTCCGCGAAAGAATCCTTCAACGGAGCCGGCATATCAGCGTCTTGCGAGCCGACCGCCGGGCCGCCGCCGTTGCTGTAACCGTCGGTAAAGAGCATGCCCGCATTGATCTGGCAGGCGTACTTGACCGGCGCTCCCGCATCGGTGCGCTTGAACTGCTTACCCACCTGCTCGACCGCGAAACGGTTCGGCGTGCCGCCGCCAGCAGTCAGCGTGAGCAGCTGATTGTTGTACAGGTTCGCCTTTTCGGCTGCGACCGACATGTCGCGCATCTGAACGTCGGTGTACGTGCCGTTGATGGTGAACATGCCCACGCGCATCTTCTCGGTGCGCTCCAGCGACAAGGTCAACGCGGCCTTCATCGCACGGATGCGGTTGCCGTAGAAGCTGAACCAATTGGCGAAATTCTGAATCGCCAGGGCGTAGTTGCCGGCCGAATAATTGCCCGACTTGATTTCGTACTTATAGAGATCGCAACCGTCTCCGCACGCATTCTTGGCTAACGTCGGCGTGGCGGTGTAACCCCAGGCCGCGCCGGCGGTCGCCGATTTCAGATAGAACGTCGCCGGGTAATACTCGATGAGCACGGTGCAATTGCCACCCATGGTCACCGCGTTGGTCAAGGTTCGCCACGTGTTGCCGCTCGAAAGACTGCCGCAGCCACCATCGGCGTAGTACACCGTGCCCTTGGGCAAGATCGCGCCCCTGGGAACGTAGAAATATTCGTCCCCAGATCCGGTGCCCCGCCAGTTCGATGCCAGATTGATCGCCGGCGTGGCGCTATCGGGATTCACCCGTGTCGCGGAGACGCTCGCCTGCGGATAGTCCACGATCTGGTTGCTGGCGTCGGGCTTTTTCCAGGGCGAATACGTCACGCCCGGATTGAAGTACGCAGGATTCACATCGGACGAACGAGCGAACCCGAAGTTGTCGATCGGCGCGATGGCCTTACGCGAATTGGCAATACGGTAACCGTCGGACGGAATCGTGTGATGGAACTGATTCACGTCATAACTGTCGTTCTGCGTGCGCAGACGCGCGTTCGCTCCGCTACCGATAAAATAGCCGTTGGTCGAGGCCGCATCGTTCTCCCAGAACGCCGCGCCGTCGGCGCCCGGGAACAAGGTCTGGAAGGTCATCGAACCGGAGTTATCGACCGCCATGACGAACGCGGGCGGCACCGACACGCTCGAGTTCAACGGCGTCTGCGCCAACGAACCACCAGCCTGGATGGCGTTGGCGTTGTACAACCAATAACCGCCGGCGCCGACGGCGATTGCCAGCGGAAGTGCGAGGTATACGCGCGGGGAAGTCATGACGTTACCCTCAGGGTACGAAAATGGTGTCGATGACGGCGTCCGAACCGGGGTTCGTGCCGTGGTCCACGGCGTAGGCCGTGACCTGGAAGATCAGATTGGTGTTCTCGCTCAGCGGCGCAGTGCCCATGCCGATGCCCGAGCCGCCGGAAACGCATTCGTCGATACGGCGAGTGAAACTCAGCTTGGCCGGCAACGGATCGGCGTATTTGAGTTTCTCGGCCCAACCCGAGGGATCGAAGCCCGAGGTGCACAGGGGCTGATCCAGGTCGATCGCCTCGGTGCCGCCGCTCTGGACCTGACGTTGCAAATCGCTTTCTTTTCCGCGCGCGCGGCCTTCGGCGTTCTGGAAGGCCATGTTGGTCGAGCGATAGCTCGAGGTCATGCGCTCCTGCAAACCGGTCACCTGCATCGCGGTAATGCCGATCAGCGCCAACAAAACCAGCATGATCAGCGCGACGTACAACACCGCGCCGCGCTGGGCGGAGGGCGGTGTCGGGAAAGCGCGCCTGATACGGATCGTATTCATGTCGGACCTCAGTTTCCGTACAGTCGGTTGCGCAGAGCGATATTGGTTTCGTAGACGGTGCGATAGCGCTTGTCGTCGGGCAGCGTCAGCTGGGTGCCGAGCGAACGCTGCACGGCCGTGCGCTTCTGCGCGGAGGCTGGATCGGTGCTGCGGATCAACAGACCGACCTGCATTTCACCGACTCGCTGCCAGCCGCCGCTGCTGCTGCTGTTGGGCAACAAGGTCGCGGCGGTGCGCACCGAATCGATGACACCAGTCGGCGATTGGGCCGGATCGGTCACCGTGTCCTGGCCGTAAAGCAGTTGCATGTTCTCCACGCCCTCCACGACTTCCTCCGCGATGCCGGTGTCGGCATCCAACGACAGGGCGCCGGCTCCCGGAAGGGCAGTGAAGCGCGCGCGATAGAGCACGAACTCATTGTCTTGCGGCCGTGGCTTTTTCGGCAGCTTGAAGCCCACGTAATAGACCAGGCTCTCCGCGCGATACAGACGCGCCTGCCCCTTGGCGAAGGTGTCGGAACCGTCGAATGCGCTCTTATTCAGTCCGTTTGTCTGTACGGTGATTTGCTTGGCGCCGCCCACATCATCGACTTTGGTCGCCTGGAACATCACTGCCGAACGGCAATCGGCGATGCCGAACAATCCCGGGTTGGCCGATGTCTTGGTCAATACACCCCATTGCGTGGCATTGATTTGGATCGTGGCCGGATCGCCGGTAACGAAACCCGTCACTTCGGCGCTTTCCGGAGACAGGGAGCGCAGTACGACGATGTCGCTGCCGCGAATCGGCGTGGGCTTCAACGCGGCGAAGAATCCGGTCGTCAGCGCCGGCGACCAGTCCCCCGCCGCTCCCTCGACCGGATCGGAGGAAAGATTCAGCGTATCGGTCGGCGCGGTGCCGGTCGCTTCGTAGCCGCGGATCGAATAGTCGAAGCGCAAGGGCTCGCTCGCAGCCGGCATGCTGTTGTAATCGGCGCGATTCGGCAGGAACAACTCGCCGAACATGCCATTACCGGCATAGAAATGAGCCTGGTCGGACACGCAACCGAAATGCCCGCTCATTCGCGCGTCGCGCTGCAAGGCGTCGATGGCGAAACGCGAGCTTTCCTGAGCGCGGGCCAGCCCCTGCGCCATCTGGTAGGACGCGCGAGAGGTCGAAAATATCTGGATCAGGCCCAGCACCAACAGCGTGCTAAGCAGCAGCGCCACCATCAATTCGATCAGCGACAGGCCCGTTTGCAGTCGTCGGCTCACAGCGCACTCTCCATCACGAATTCGGTTGCCTTGGCGCCCGGAAGCTTGTTCCACCGCAGCTCATCGTCCCAGGTAATCACGATGCTCACGGTCTTGTTCGCGTTCACCTTGACCACGGCCTTGCCCGTTTCGCCCAGCGCCTCGCGCAACCGGCAGGTGAAACTCGCCTTGCGATCGTCCGGAGTGAGCTTGTTGAGCTTGGCGCAATTGGCGTTGGCGGTAGCCGAGGAGGCGTTGTAAGTTCCGTCGTATTTCGCCGCGAGCAAACGATTGGAGCGGATATCGTCGAGCAGATCGTTGGACAGATTGGTCGCGATCGTGCGCTGATTCGAGCTCTGCGACAGGCGCAGGTTGGTGGCCTGCAGCATCGCCAGACCCAGCAGACCGATACCGAGCACCAGCACCGCCATCAATACTTCGATCAGGCTCAGGCCGCGCTGGCGCGCGCCGAAAGCGGGCGATTCACGACGCGAAAGTCGGCGACTCATCATGGGCAGATCCCCCGGGTGACGGTTACGCGTCCGGTGCGACTGATGTCGAACGAGCGGACGTTGTACGCGCCGGGCTTGCACTGCGCGGCCTTGATGGTGAAAGCGCGCGTCTTCTGATCCAGGGTGCGGCCGCGATGGTCGAAACCGATCTCGTTGAAATTAGTGACGGTGGTAACGATGCCTTGCTGCGGCTCGATGACGCGCTTGACCTTGCTGGCGTTGAACTCGTTGTTGCCGTTTTCATCGGTCCAGACCAGCATGCCCGCGCTCGGGCCCCAGGTCGGCGCGCATTGGGCGCCGTCCAGGGTCGGGCAGACGCGCGCGCTGCTCTTGCTGCGCAGCGCCTCGGCCCGGGCGAGATTGATCGTCGCCAGGATCTGATTGGTCGCGGTGGATACGCGATTGGAACGAATCGACTCGGTAAACGAAGGCAGCGCCAGCGCGAGCAGGATCGCGGCGATCCCGATCGTCACCATGAGCTCGATCAATGTGAAACCGGCGGCCGGCCGACTAGCCATGAGCGTTTCTCTTCCCCAGAGGTCGATCAGGATGCTAACAGTCGGAATTACCTAGAAAAGGTGCCACACCGACGAGCGGTCGGGCGGAGTTGGTCAGTGGTTTTGCGCCTCGGAATTGTCCGACAGACGTCACGCCTTAGTCCTACCGGCGGTCGCGGTGCGATCCGCTTCCGGCTCGACTGCGCGCAGCCGAAGCTGTCCGCACCCCGATTTGAACCCCCGCTGCCAAGGAATGGCCCATGCGCGCCAAGCTTCTCGATCCCTTCGAATTCGCCGCCGCGATAGTGTTGGTGAGCCTGCTCAGCGTGCTCGCCTGCGCCGCGTTCGGCGCCCCTACCCGCACCGGCCGAGCCGAATTGTTGCGCAGCGGCCTGGACGGCTTGTTCGCGCAAGCCGGCCGGCGCGCCGTCGCCAGCGGCTTGCCGGTGGTGCTGTGCCCGGTCGATGTCGGCTTTTCCTGCACCGGCGGCGGCGACTGGAGCCGCGGCTGGATCGGCTTCACGGACGAAAACGGCACTCGGCAATACGACGGCGACGACGAACTGCTACGCCGCGACCTGCCCCTGCCCGACGGCGTGCGCCTTTACGCCTTCGCCGGCCGCAGTCACCTGCGTTTCGAGCCGCGCGCGGGCCGCATGGTCACCGGCGGCGGCTTCGTCGTGTGCGATCCGCGCCGACCGGCCGAGCCGGTGGCGCTGAAGCTGTCGGAGGAAGGACGCTTGCGGCTGGAAACGCCTCCTCCGAGCGCGGCGGAGCAATGCGCGGTGAAACGACCGGTCGCGACTACGCCGGCAATAGATGTTTCGCCGGCGAAGCGGCCGTTCATTTCGACTATCCGGCGTCGCGCCGGCATCCATGCCGCCGAGCGAGTCTCGGGCGGAAATCCAGGTCCCGGCTAAAAATGCCGGACAAAAAGAAAGGCCCCGCATTTCTGCGAGGCCTTCCGGTATTTGGCGCCCGAAGTTGGACTCGAACCAACGACCCCCTGATTAACAGTCAAGTGCTCTAACCGGCTGAGCTATTCGGGCGGGGCTGCATATGATGCTTATTGATCCGGCCGGCGTCAACACTTCGCGATAAAAAAGTGAAAAACGCCGGCTTTTCAGCGCTCGCGGCTCAGGTTACGACGCGATAGCAGGGCTTGTACTCGCCGGCGATCTTCATCCGGCGCTGCTCGACGAAGGCTCGCAGCAGCTCGTCCAGTGACTGCATCATGTCGGTATCGCCGTGGATCTCGAACGGGCCGAATTCCTCGATCCGGCGCATGCCGTCCTCCTTGACGTTGCCGGCGACGATGCCCGAGAACGCGCGGCGCAGATCGGCCGCCAGTTCGTGCGGCTTGCGGCCGTGGTGCAGGTCCAGCGCCGCCATCGCCTCATGGGTCGGGATGAACGGCTGCTGGAACGTCAGCGGGATGTCGATCGACCAGTTGAAGTAGAACGAATCCTTCTGCTCGATCCGGTACTCGCGCACCTTGCGGATGCCGTGCGCCATGCGCTTGGCGACCTGCTCCGGGTTGCCGACGATGATCTCGTAGCGCGAAGTCGCCGCCTCGCCCAGGGTCAGGCGCAGGAACTTGTCGATCTGCTCGAAATACGGCGCCGACGCGGTCGGGCCGGTCAGGATCAGCGGGAACGGCAGACCGGCGTTTTCCTCGCGCAGCAGGATGCCCAGCAGGTACAGGATCTCCTCGGCCGTGCCGACGCCGCCCGGGAACACGATGATGCCGTGGCCCATGCGCACGAAGGCCTCCAGGCGCTTCTCGATGTCCGGCATGATCACCAGGTGATTGACGATCGGGTTCGGCGACTCGGCGGCGATGATGCCCGGCTCGGTGATGCCGATGTAGCGCATGTTGCGCTTGCGCTGCTTGGCGTGGGCGATGGTCGCGCCCTTCATCGGGCCCTTCATCGCGCCCGGGCCGCAGCCGGTGCAGATGTCCAGGCCGCGCAGGCCCAGCTCGTAGCCGACCTGCTTGGTGTAGATGTATTCGTCGCGCGAGATCGAGTGGCCGCCCCAGCACACCACCAGGTTCGGGTCGGCCGGGTGCAGGATGCGCGCGTTGCGCAGCAGGCCGAACACCGAGTCGGTGAGGCCGTCGCTGCTGGCCAGGTCGCGGCCGCCGCCCTTGCCCAGCTCGATCGCGGTATAGGCCAGGTCGCGGACCACCGCGAACAGCAGCTCGGCGACGCCGCGGATGATGTCGCCATCGACGAAAGCCATCGCCGGCGCGTGGCGCAGGTCGATGCGCACACCGCGGTCCTGCTGGTGGACCTCGATGTCGAAGTCGGGATACAGCTCGCGCGCCGCGCGCGGGTCGTCGGAGGCGCTGCCGCTGGTCAGCACCGCCAGGGCGCAGCGACGCAGCAGGTCGTGCATGCCGGTGGAGGCGTCGCGCAGGCGCGCGACCTCGTCACGGGACAGAACATCGAGCCCGCCCTTGGGATAGATGCGGGCGTTGACCGTCGGCAGGACGGCCGTTTGAGGGGGTGCGGTCATTGCGTTTTTCTCAAGAGTTTTCATGGTCTAACGGCGCAAGACTCTAGCAGTTTGTGGACATCTGCGGTGACGTCTTCGACCAACTTAAACACCCTTAAAGAATAAACGATACCCGGAATAAAAACGGCCGGGACATGCCCGGCCGCGGTCAGCAGTAAAGCCGCCCAAGAGAATTAATTACGGAATTTGCAATACCGGCGGCAATCCCTGCGCCGAATCGCACGGAAGCTCTTCAGAGGTAGAAAGAACATGCTCAGGATTCGCTTCGTCGTAGAAGTAATAGTAGCTTCGAACAAGACCATCTGCAAAGGTAATAAAGAGTGGATCACGGTGAGTCAGCCCACCGTAGAAGTTAATAACTGACAAGTGCGCTTGCACTGCCAAGGTAGCATATGCCTCTCGCTCCGCAGGCGATGCCGTGCAAGTCACGTAGGAATAAGGATTGCTCGGATTTCTGGGTATAGTCCAGTAATTATTGCCGTCACTCCCCCCACCGACGGCACCGCCCGGCCATGGCGGGCAATATTGAGTATAAATATCGCAAGTACCGCCCGCGCAGGTAACGTCATAGGGATTAAGCTCGCAAAACGTCTTCTCTTTCTCCGCTGCATGAACGACACCGCCCTGCCCGCCCGGGAAGACCATCGCGCCCAACGCCAGCAGCACCGTCATTACACTCGAAAACAGACCAAGCCAACCACGCCGCGCAACGACATCTTTATCTTTGAACTGCTGCTTCATTGCTTCACTCCATTGATTGAACAGTCAGAACAGAAATTATTCGAGTCCATGTCCAAATAAACATTCCGGACTCGCTTTCGAATCTAGCACAGCAGATCGCGCGAACATGAGACAAAAAAAAGGCCGGCGATAGCGCCGGCCTTTTTTCGTACTCGTCCTAACTCACGGGTCAGAAGCGGTAGCGGAAGCTCACCTGAGCCGCCCAGCGCGAGATGCCCTTCTCGTCGTAGATCTGCTCGGGATCCGGGGTGTTGAAGCGGTAGACGTACTTGCCGGTCGCCGGATCGACGCCGCCGTACTCGACCACGCCGCGCATGCCCGGGAACGCCACTTCTTCGACGCGGCCCCACTTCTTATTGAGCAGGTTGCCGACGTTCATGATGTCAACGGCCAGCTCAGCCTTGTGGCCTTCCCAGAAGCCCGGCAGTTCCTGCGCGATGTGCAGGTCGAACTGGTTGACCCACTTGCCGCGCACGTCGTTGCGCTCGGCGACCTGGCCCAGATGGCTGCGCAGGTATTCGTTGCCGTTGACGTAGTTCCAGAACGCCTGCTGCTCGGCCGGGTTGCGGAAGATCACGTCGCCCACGCCCTTCGGGATGTACAGCAGATCGTTCAGACGGCCGTCGCCGTTGGCGTCGTTGTCGAACGCGTAGCTGTACGGACGGCCCGAGCGACCTTCGTACACCAGCGAGACGATGGTGTTGTAGTCGCCGAAGAAGGCGTGCTTCCAGTTGACGTTGGCGGTGAAGCGGTCGCGGATCTCATAGGCCGAACGCGCGGCCACTTCTTCGTTGGCCTGGAACACGCCGACGTTGCCGAGCTGCGAGCTCGAGGTCGAGCTGGTCAGCGGGCTGACTTCGGTGGCGTGGGTGAAGGTGTACGCCACGCCCCATGCCCAATCGCTGTTGTTGAACGGCTTGTTCAACGAAATGGTGAGCTGCTGGCTTTCGCCCTTCGACGTATTGCGGGCGATGATGGCGTCGTTGTAGGTCTTGTTGCGCTTCGTACGCGCGTCCACGCCGCTATTCACGCAGCCAGGACCGCCGACCAGACCGGTCTCGCCCGTGCAGGCGCTACCGTCCGCATTCCAGCTCAACGGACTCAGGCCTTTGGCGTCCCAATAGATGGCGCGACCGTCCTGGCCGACCTTGGTCGCCGAACCGAGGTTCAACTGCTGGTAATACAGAGCATCGTTGACCTTGGTCACAACGCCCTCGATCGCCGCGACCATGCCGTACCACGGCAACTCGGTATCGAACGCCAGGTTGGCCTTCCACACCGACGGCAGGCTCAGATCTTTCTCGAGGAAGTCGATCGACTGCGTATTACCCTGACCCGCGGTGATCAGACCCAGCTGAGCGTCCGGATTCGGGCTGAACTTGTTGATGCCGGTGTTGAAAATATAGTCGGTATACGACACGCCGTTGTTCGAATACGGGTTGGCCAGCCACACGGTCGGCGAACCGCCCTTGAACAGGCCGATACCGCCGCGCAGCTGAGTCGGACGCTCGCTGTCGAAGGTGTAGTTGAAGCCGAAGCGCGGCTGCCACAGGTCGCTGCCGTCGATGTTGGCATCGTTGCGGGTGCCGAAGAAATTGGAAGCAGCGGCGTTGTAGGTCGGCTTTTCATCGACCATCGCGCGATCGTAGCGCACACCGAAGGTCAGGGTCAGCTTGTCGTTGACCGCCCAGGTGTCCTGCACGAACAGGCCGAGGTTCTTCTGGGTGAAGCCGGCGGCCATGTTGTCGAGATCGCCGCCGCGCGGAGCGAACAACTGGTAGCGGCTGGAGACACCGGCGGCATAGTTGGCGATCGAACTGAAGGTATACACGCCATTGATGCGGCGACCGAACAGGTTATAGACCTCGTTCGACTCGTAGTCGGCACCGAACTTGATCGTGTGCGCATCGAGGAACAAGTTGCCGGCGAAGAAGCCGTTCCAGGTCTTGGTTTCCAGGATGTTGGCCTGGGTGTTTTCTTCGGTGCCGAAGTTCAGCGTGTTGCTGCCCACGCGCACGCCGATCGCCGGCAGATCGAACTGCGGGTTACGCACGGCCGAATAGTCGCGGTAGGAGACCTTGGCTTCGGTCGAGAAGTTGTCGGTCCAGTCGCTGAACAGTTGCGCGGTGTAGGTCTTGAACTCGAAGTCCTGCACGTAGTGGTACGAGCTCAGCGCCAGCGAGTTGGAACCGAAGCCCTGCAGGAACGCGGTGCTCTGCTTGCTCTGCGCGTAGCGGAAATTGGCGCGGTGACGATCGCTGATGTTCCAGTCGATCTTCAGGCCGTATTCCTCGCTCGTAGTGTCGAGCGGCGGCAGCGACAAGTTACCCGGGTCGAAGCCGTAGGTATTCTTGGAGATATTGATGATCTGGTTGATCTGATCCTGGGTGATATTGACGATATTGTTCGCGCCCGAGCCCGGAGGGCCGAAGGCCGAATTACCGGTGAACAACTCCTTGCCGGTGTACTTCTCGTAGTTGGCGAAGAAGAACAGCCTGTCCTTGATCAGCGGGCCGCCGAAGGTGCCGCCATAGGTACTTTCGCTATCGAACAGATGCGGACGCGCGTTGGCCGAATTCTTGCCCGACCAGTCGTTGTCGCGATAGACGCCGTACACCGAACCGTGGAAATCGTTCGTGCCCGACTTGGTGACGGCGTTGATCACGCCGCCGGTGCCGCCGGCGATGGTGACGTCGTAATTGGCGACGTCGATCGAGACTTCGTCGATCACGTCCATCGAGAACGGCTGCTTCGGCGTCGGCAGGCCGTTGCCGCCCAGGCCGAAGGAGTCGTTGGTGCTGACGCCGTCGACGCGGATCACGTTGTAGCGCGGGTTCTGGCCGCCGACGGAGATTTCGTTGCGCGACTTGTCGGTCTGCACGACGCGCGGGTCGAGGCGGACGAAGTCCTGCAGGTTGCGGTTGATGGTCGGCATCTGCTCGAGCTGCTGGCGGGTCACGACCGAGCCGGCGCCCATCTTGTTGGCCGAGAACACTTCCGAGGCCGCCGCGGCGACCGCCTGGACGGACTCCAGGGTGGTGACCGAGTTGTTCAGCGAAACATCGACTTCGTTGACCTTGTCGAGGTTCAGGTAGACCCCGTCCTGGCTCGCGGTGCCGCCGCCTTCCTTATTGATCACGACGGTGTACGGACCGCCGACGCGCAGACCGCGAGCGTTGTAGCGACCATCGGCGCCGGTGGTGGCGCGGCTGACCGTGCCCGATTCGGTGTGGGTGATGGTGACTTCGGCGTTCTGCACCGGCTGGCCGTCGGAGCCGACGACACGACCGGCGATACCGGCGGAGGTGCTCTGCGCGAATACGGGAGCGGTAGCGAGTACGGCGAGCAGACCAAGCGCGAGCTTGGACATGCGGACGCGGTTCTGATGGGTCATTACAGTGGCCTCAGGACGTTAGGAATGCGTGGCGGAGTATCGACAGGCGCGGCTTTGCGCCGCGGCCGTGCACGAGGAATTGATTTGGCTAGCCCCTGACCCGCGCGACCAGTGGCCCGCCGGGTTAACAGCAGTTTAACAGGCTAGGCAGGCTCTGTGACAGAGACGTGACCGTCATCAAGCCTTGTCACACGGTGACGGTGGCCACAACAGAACTGCCAGACAGCGCAAAGTTGTATAACCGGGCGCGCGGGATGTGCCAGGTGGGTTGGCGAGGCGTATGGGGCAGAAGCCGGGATTGAGGGGAATGGGGATCAGGGAATGGAAGAGTCCGGGGCGAGCGGCCAAAACGAACAAGGCCCGCTCGGGGGCGGGCCTTCCAGTGTTTCTAACCATTCCCTGCTCCCCACTCCCTTCATTCCCCGCCTTCAACTACGGCGGCCCGGGCAGATAGGCCCCCAGCCCGTCGAGGATCATCTGCACCGAGATCGCCACCAGCAGCATGCCCATCAGGCGCTCGATCGCGATCAGGGCGCGGCGGCCCAGCAGCTTGTAGAGGATGGTGGCCGAGAACAGGATCGCCGAGGTCGCGCCCCAGGCGATCATCAGCGCCAGGCTCCAGTCGCCCAGGCGCGAGGGGTCGTTGCTGCCCATCAGCATCACCGCGGCCATGCCCGAGGGGCCGGCCACCAGCGGGATCGCCATCGGCACGATGAAGGGCTCGCCGTCCGGGATCTCGCCCATCAGCCCTTCCGGCGGCGGGAAGATCATGCGGATGCCGATCAGGAACAGCACGATGCCGCCGGCGATGGACACCGACTCCTGGCGCAGGTGCATCAGCTCCAGCGCGTACTTGCCGCCCCACAGGAACACCATCAGCACGCCCAGCGCGATCAGCAGCTCGCGCGCGAGCACGATGCGCTGGCGCTTGGGCGGGAGCCCGCGCAGCAGGCTCAGGAACACCGGGATATTGCCCAGCGGGTCCAGGATGATGAACAGCAGCAGCGCGGCCGAGGCGATGGTCATGGTCGGCGGGTTCAGAGCGCGGGCGCCCAGACTTGGCCGCGATGGATCGCGCCCTGCGCCGACAACAGGCTCACGCAGGCCTCGGCGTAGGCGCCCGGGTCGCGCGCGGAGCGGTCGTTTTCTTCCACATAGGCGCGCGCGCGCAGCGGCGTGCGCATCGGTCCGGGACGCAGCCCGGCCACGCGGATGCTGGAATTGGCCAGTTCGGCATGCAGGATGCCGACCAGCGCGGCCAGCCCGTGCTGGGCCGCGCCGTAACCACCCCAGTAGGCCTGGCCGACCCGCTGCGGATCGTCCAGGGCGAACACCAGGGCCGAATCGGCCGACTTGGCCAGCAACGGCAGGCAGGCCTGCGACAGCCACCACGGCGCGGTCAGATTGACGTGCACGGCGCGCGCGAACGCGGCCGGATCGGTCTGCGCCAGCGGGGTCAGGCCGGGGAAATCTGCTGCGCAGTGGAGCACGCCATCGAGATGGCCGAGCTCGCTGTCGATGCGCGCGGCCATTTCGGCGTAGTCGTCGGGCTGCGCGCCTTCCAGGTCCAGCGGGTACAGCAGCGGCTCGGGCCCGATCTGGGCCAGGGCGTCGTACACGCGGTTCAACTTCGGCAGCTTGCGGCCGAGCAGCACCACCGTCGCGCCGGCGCGCGTGCAGGCCGCGGCCGCGGCGGCGCCGAGGCCGCCGTTGGCGCCGGTGATCAGAACCACCCGGCCGGCCAACGCCAGCGAGGCATCGTCCATGCCCGCGGCGTTCGAACTGACGGCGCCGGAATTCACTGCGTCTGGGTCTCGCTGATCATCCGCGCCAGCTCGCCGGACTCGAACAGCTCCAGGGTGATGTCGCAACCGCCGATCAGCTCGCCGTGGATGAAAAGCTGCGGGAACGTCGGCCAGTTCGAGTAGCGCGGCAGATTGGCGCGAATCTCCGCGTCTTCCAGGACATTGACCGTATGCAGCGCGGTCGCGCCGGCGGACTTCAGAGCCTGCACGGCGCGGCTGGAGAAGCCGCACATCGGGAACTGCGCGGTGCCCTTCATGAAAAGGACGATCGGATGGGCTTCGACTTCGGCCTGGATCCGTTCCATAACGGACATGGGTACTGCTCCTGCGATGGTTTGTTGCCGACTTTGACGGTTCGGCAACGAAACGTGGGGATAGAATATGAATTGTAAGCCTTCGCGGCGTCGCCGACGCGTCCGGCCCGGAACTCCATCGTCCCGGGAGCGGAACGCCGGCCGCGGCGCCCTCCGCTAGCCAGCCCCCCTCGAAACTTTAGGAGCCCGCCAATGGCCATCGAATTGCCTGCCCTGCCCTACGACCGCACCGCGCTCGAACCCACCATCTCCGGCGAGACCATCGACTTCCACTACGGCAAGCACCACAAGGCCTACGTCGATAATCTCAACAAGATGATCGAAGGCACCGAGTTCGCCTCGCTGTCGCTGGAAGAGATCATCCGCAAGTCGCAGGGCGGCATGTTCAACAACGCCGCCCAGATCTGGAACCACACCTTCTACTGGAACTGCCTGTCGCCCAAGGGCGGCGGCGAGCCCAGCGGCAAGCTGGCCGAGCTCATCAACAAGGCCTTCGGCGACTTCGCCAAGTTCAAGGAAGAGTTCACCAAGACCGCCGTGGGCACCTTCGGCTCGGGCTGGGGCTGGCTGGTGCAGCGCCCGGACGGTTCGCTGGCCCTGGTCAGCACCCCGAACGCGGCCACCCCGCTGACCGGCGAAGACACCGCCCTGCTGACCTGCGATGTGTGGGAACACGCCTACTACATCGACTACCGCAACGCCCGTCCGAAGTACGTCGAGGCGTTCTGGAACCTGGTCAACTGGGACTTCGTGGCTTCGAACCTGAAGTAAGCGCCCAGCGTCATCGCGATACCGAAACGGCCGGGGAAACCCGGCCGTTTCTTTTTGGGCGCCGACCCGGCGACGCGCGGCAGACCGGTTCGCGGCGCGAATTACGTTGCCCGGTATGGACCCAGAACGTCGAAGCCAGGGAGTGCACGCGAGATGAGCAGCATCGGCCCCACCCTGCCGGGCCGCGCGCGCGGCAAGTCGCCGACCGGCCGCGCCTGGCTGAACCTGCTGTTCGCCTGCGCCTTCGCGCTGCTGGCCTGCGGCTGTCCGGGCCCGGCGCCCACGCCCGACGACACCGGAACCAGGAACAGCGCCAAACCGCAGCCGGTCAACACCACCGATCCGTACTGGGTGCATCAGGGCAATCCGCACGCCAAGATCGCGGTGGTCTTCGTCCACGGCATCTTCGGCGACACCAGCGGCACCTGGACCAACGCCAACGGCACGCGCTTCTTCGATCTGCTGCGGTCGGCGCCCGGCATCGGCGACAAGGTCGATATCTACGCCTTCGGTTTCACCTCGCGCATGTTCGCGCAAGGCTCGCTCGACATCCGCGAGGCCTCGCTGAAGCTGCACGAGTACCTCGACTATCACGGCGTGAGCCAGTACGACTCGGTCGTCTTCGTCGCCCACAGCATGGGCGGCCTGGTGGTGATGCGCGAACTCATCAGTCATCCCGACCTCAGCGCGAAAACGCCACTGCTGATGTTGTACGCGACGCCGCAGGAAGGCTCGCAGATCACCAACATCGCCAAGTACATCGTCGTCAACAACAACGCGATCCGGCAGATGCTGCCGGCCGACGCCAACGACTACCTCAAACAGCTCAGCGACGACTGGATGGGGCTCAAGAGCAGCGGCGCGGCGCCGAAAGTGATCTGCGCCTACGAAACGGTGAAGACCGGCCCGGTGATGATCGTGCCCTGGACCAGCGCCACCCGCTTCTGCGACGAAGCGCCGCCCGGCATCGCCGGCGCCGATCACATCACCATCGTCAAACCCGACCGGCAGGAACACGAATCGGTGGTCAAGCTGGTCAATGCGCTGCGCAAGTACGCCTTGCCGCGCCTGGATGCCACGACCTGGGAAACCCCGGATTTCTCCCCGGAAACCGACAAGTGGGTCTACACCTTGGCGCAGGCCAACGATCTCAATCACGCCGGATTGATCAACAAGAGCCAGGCCCGGCAGGACTACAGGATCGTCTTGCCCGCGAACTCCAAACTATGGATTTCGCCGGAACAGACACCGCGCAGCGTCGCGCCGGGCAATCGCGAGGATCTGCGATTGTTCGTGTACGGCGAGCTGCAGCCCGAATACAGCTTCGTGCTGCAGTTGGCCTCGCTTCCGCAGCGCACGGTACTGGTGCGCATCCCCAATCTGAGCGCGGCCAAGGCGGCCAAGGCGCAGCAGATCGAAGCGATCGCCCAGGCCGTGAACGGGCGTATCGAATCGCAGGCGGGCGACGCATCGTTCAAAGCGCTGTCGGACGAAAACAAATGGCAGCTGCTGGCCGACACCGCGCAAAGCTCGATCGCCGAGAGCTCGCCCGAGCTGCCGGCCGGCGCGCGCTGGGTCGCCGCCGCCGATCTGTTGTCGCAGTTGGGCATCCTCGAATCCTCGGCGCTGGCCATGCGCATCGTCGAGAAGGACTATCCGCAGACCGCGCAATCGCCCGCGGTGCGCCAGCTCGCCGCGCAGGTGTCCGCGCAGTCGGGCAAGAAAGACGTATTCGTGACCACTCCGATGCCGAGACTCAAGGACAAAGAATCCGCGCTGCCGCGCAACGAAGTGGTGCTGGCCAGCGCCGGCGACAGTCAGGCGCTGCTGGAATTGGCCAAGCACCTGGAAAGCACGCCGGCGACCAAGAGCAACGGCCTGTCGCTGAAGGGCGACATCCTCAAATCGCGCGGCGACGAAGCCGGCGCCGCGCGCGCCTACTCGGAAGCCAAGTCGATCCGCTTCACTCCGGTGCTGGATTCCAAGTTCAAGCACGCGGCGGCGAGTGCTCAGCAAGGTCGCGAGATCTGAGCGAGCGGCGGCGCCATTCCTCGCGCGGGCATCCCGCGCAAGCTTTCAGGGCGGGTTTCGCCCTCGATGCAAGCGATGTGACTTCCGGCGGGCTTGCGCCGTCATCGGGCAGCGCTCAAGCTCACCAGTGCATTCCCGCAGACTGATCAGGTCGCTCCGATGGCCACGGCGTTCGCTTCCACCGCTCCCTATTGGGTGCCGGCCCTGTCGGCCCTGATGGTCTACCGCCGCATCCGCCGCAATTTCGGCGTGCAGCCGTGGCGTCCGGTGCGCAGCGGCATCCGGCTCGGGGTTCTGTCGCTGGTCGCGTGCATGCTGATCGTGCTGGCGGTGCTGCAGCCGCAGTTGGCATTGGCCATGGGCGCAGGCGCTGTCATCGGCGTCGGCGTCGGGCTGCTCGCGCTCAAGCACACCCATGTGGCTTTGCGCGACGGTCGCCGCGTGTATACGCCCAATCCCTGGATCGGCGGCGCGCTGACCGTACTGCTGCTAGGCCGTCTGGCCTGGCGCTGGACTCACGAGGGCTTCGCCGCGGCGCAGGCGCCGAGCCCGCTGACCTTGGGCATGGCGGCGGTGCTGATCGTGTATTCGCTGGTGTATCTGGTCGGCTTGATGCTGCAGATGCGGCGACTGCCGGCCACGGACGAAAACAGCGCCGCGAGCGGCGACTAAACGCGATAAGGCGAGTCGCGGCCCACATCGCAGCAGACCGGTCCGCAAGCCAGCGCACCCAGAAAAAACGGCGCGACCAGCAGCGACAGCCCCAGGTTCTGCAAGATCGCCGGCGGCGTGCGGTGACTGCGCGCCGCGGTGACGACGGGGATCACACCAACCTCGCGACCACCGGATCTACCTGACCGGTCCGTCCGAGCGCTTCACCGACACGACGCAACGCCTCGGCGAGTTCTTTCGGCGAATCCGCGCGCAAAGTCGCATGCCCCACTTTGCGTCCCTCGCGCGGCTGCTTGCCGTAATCGTGCCAATGCCCGCCGGCTTCGCCGAGCACCGCATTGGCATCGGGCATCGCGCCGATCCAGTTAAGCATGCAAGCGTGGCCGAGCATGCGCGTGTCGCCCAGCGGCAGGCCGAGCACGGCGCGCAGATGGTTCTGGAACTGCGAGGTCTCGCTGCCTTCGATGGTCCAGTGGCCGGAGTTGTGCACGCGCGGGGCGAGTTCGTTGGCCAGCAACACGCCGTCGCGGCAGAACAGTTCCAGCGCGAACACGCCGACGTAGTCCAGCGCTTCGGCCAGCTTGCGCGCATGCGAGATCGCGGTCGCGGCCAGGGCCTCATCGGTTTGCGCCGGGGCCAGGCTCGCCGACAACACGCCGTCGACGTGCCAGTTCTCGGTCAGCGGCCAGGCGCGGAATTCGCCGTCGCGGCCGCGCACGGCGACCACCGACAGTTCGCGCTGGAAGGCGACGAAGCCTTCCAGGATCAGGCCGACCTTGTCCGCCTGCGCGCCCAGCGCGGCCCAGGCCGCGTCGGCGTCGGCCGGCGTCTTGATGCGGAACTGGCCCTTGCCGTCGTAGCCCAGGCGGCGGGTCTTGAGGATGCACGGCGTGCCGATCTTGGCCAGCGCGGCGTCGAGCGATTCGCGCGTGCCGATCGCGGCGAAATCCGGCACCGGAATGCCCAGGTCGAGGAACAAGGTCTTCTCGGCCAGACGATCCTGCGCCACGGCCAGCGCGCGCGGACTCGGGAACACCGGCCGGCGCTCGGCCAGCCAGTGCGCGGACTCGGCCGGGACGTTTTCGAAGTCGAAGGTGGCTACGTCGATGTTCGAGGCGAATTCGTCCAGCGCGGCCTGATCGGTGTAGTCGCCCACGACCATCGGCGCGAACTGGCCGGCGCAGGCGTCTTCAGCGCTGTCCAGCACCAGGAAGCGCAGCCCCAGCGGCGCGCCGGAAAGCGCGAGCATGCGGGCCAGCTGCCCGCCTCCGAGAATGCCGACGGTGGTCATTGGCGCGGGTCGTCGTTGGCCAGGACCTCGTCGGTCTGGCGCGCGCGGAACGCACTGAGCGCCGCGCCGATGGCCGGGTATTCCGGCGACAGCAGCGCCGCGGCGAACAAGGCCGCATTGGCCGCGCCGGCGTTGCCGATGGCGAAGGTCGCCACCGGAATGCCGGCCGGCATCTGCACGATCGACAGCAGCGAGTCCATGCCGTTGAGCGCCTTGGACTGCACCGGCACGCCCAGCACCGGCACCGCGGTCTTGGCCGCCAGCATGCCCGGCAGATGCGCCGCGCCGCCGGCGCCGGCGATGATCGCGCGCAGGCCGCGCGAGGCGGCCGTGTCGGCGTATTCGAACAGCACGTCGGGCGTGCGATGCGCCGACACCACGCGGACTTCGTGCGGAACGCCCAGCGCTTCGAGCTTGGCGGCGGCGTGCTGCATGGTCTCCCAGTCCGAACGCGAGCCCATGACGATGCCGACCAGCGGCGACGACGGACTTGGCGGGGAGCCGGACGAAGAAGCGGAACTGCTGGCTGGGAACATGGGACGTGCCTTGGCGCAAAGACGTATTCTAACGCCCTGTCCCGTCGTACCGGCACCGCACCGTATGGATCGCAAATTGCTCGACCTGCTCGTCTGCCCCACCACCCGCCAACCGCTGCTGCCGCTGGACGGCCGCGGCCTGCAGGCGCTCAACGCCGCCATCGAGGCCGGCGGCGTGGTCCGCGGCAGCGGCGACGCCCAGCCCCAGCCGCTGCGCGAGGCCCTGATCACCCGCGATCGCAAGATCGTCTACATCGTCGATGACGGCATTCCGCTGCTGGATTCGGAAAACGCCATCGGCACGGCCCAGATCGACGGCTTTCCCGGCGCATGAGCGCGCAGGCGAGGCTTAACCTGACCCCGCCGCCGCCGGCCGAGATCGAGGCCGACGTCGCCGACGCCCTGGCCGAGGATCTGGGCGGCGGCGACGTCACCGCCGACCTGCTGCCGGACGTGGCCGACATCGCCTACCTGCTGTGCAAGGAAGACGCGGTGGTGTGCGGGCGGCCGTGGTTCGACGCCTGCCATCGCGCGCTGGACCCGCACGTGCAGATCGACTGGAAAGTCGAGGAAGGCCAGCACGTCCAAGGCCGCACGGTCCTGGCGACCCTGCAGGGCCGGGCCCGTTCCCTGGTCAGCGCCGAGCGCGCCTCGCTGAATTTCATGCAGACCCTGTCGGCCGTCGCCACCGTCACCGCGCAGTACGTCGCGGCGGTGGAAGGCACCGGCGCGAAGATCCTCGACACCCGCAAGACCCTGCCCGGCCTGCGCCTGGCACAGAAATACGCGGTGCGCGTCGGCGGCGGGGTCAATCACCGCATCGGCCTGTTCGATGCGGTGATGCTCAAGGAAAACCATATCCGCGCCGCCGGCTCGATCCGCGGCGCGATCCACAGCGCGCGCGCGCGCCATCCGAAGCTGCCGCTGATCGTCGAGGTCGAAACCCTGGAGCAACTGCGCGAGGCGCTGGGCCAGGGCTGCGACCGGGTGCTGATCGACGACTTCAGCGCCGACGATCGCCGCGAAGCGGTGCGCATCGCGCACGCCGCGCCGTTCGACGGGCGCATTCCGCTGGAGGTGTCGGGCGGCGTGGATTTCACCACCCTGCGCGGCATCGCCGAGGACGGCGTGGACTGCATCTCGATCGGCGCGCTGACCAAACATGTGCGCGCCATCGATCTTTCGCTGAAACTCGGGCCGCCGCCGAATCTCCAGGGCGCCTGACGCCTTGCTTTTCGCGCCCGCCGTCGCCAGAAATCCGCCATGCCTACCTTGATCCTGCTGATGATCTTCGGCGCCGCCGCGTTCTCGTTCTGGAGCGCCGGCCGCGCCGCCGCCGAACGCGCCGAGGTCGTCGGCCGCGACGCCTGCCGCGCGGCCGGCGTGCAGTGGCTGGATCAGAGCGTGCATTCGATCGGACTGCGGATCATCCGCCAGGAAAGCGGCTGGCTCGGATTCGAGCGCACCTTCCGCTTCGATTATTCGATCGACGGCGAAGACCGCCATGTCGGGCGGATGATCTTGCGCGGGGACAAGTTGATTGCGTTCAGCGGGCCGGTGACCCGCGAGCCGTCGCAGTTGCACTAAGCGGCAGCGGACCTGGTTTTGCTCCCTCTCCCGCTTGCGGGAGAGGGCTGGGGTGAGGGCGAGCGTAAGTAACGCAACAACGCAGCCAGTCATTGCCACGCGCCCTCATCCGCCCTTCGGGCACCTTCTCCCGTACACGGGAGAAGGGAAAACGACGCAGGCCAGTCATTGCCGCGCCCCTCATCCGTCCTCCGAGCACCTTCTCTCGCGACGGGAGAAGGGAAGCGGTTGCTTACTTCACGATCCGCAAATGCCCACCACGACGCGGACTCGGCGTCGGCGGCTGCGGGCCGTCGTCGTCGCCGTCCGGCGCGGGATCGTTGGGCACGGCGCTGAGCACCGGCGGCGAGGTCGACTCGACCTCATCCAGCTCTTCCTCCAGCGCGGCCTCTTCCATATTCACGTCTTCCGGCAGCGCCATGCCCTGCCCGGTTTCGCGCGCATAGATCGCCAGCACCGCGCCGACCGGCACCGAGACCGGATGGCTGACTCCGCCGAAGCGGGCGCTGAAGCGGATGAAGTCGTTGCCCATTTCCAGGTGCGAGACCGCGCGCGCGGCGACGTTGAGCACGATCTTGCCATCCTTGACCGCGTGCGCGGGCACCTGCACGGACGGACGCGTGGCATCGACCAGCAGGTGCGGGGTCATGCCGTTATCGGCGATCCACTCGTACAACGCCCGCAACAGGTAGGGGCGGTGGCTGGTCATCGGCGTGCTGCTTTCGGTCATATGCGCATTTTAAGCTAAAGCGCTGGCCGGCAGGCAGCCAGAAACATATTCCCGGGCCTCTCGGCCCGGATCGAAGGCTCCACGCCGCTGGAAAGGGCCGCAGATGCGTAGTTCGCCTCAGGGCCACGAAGCACGCCGCCCCCCTGCTCCGCCGCCGATCCACCGCGGCCTTTCGAGAGGCATCAGCCCCGAAGTTTCAGGAAGAGCATGGCCAAGCCTCGGACGCGAACCGCCCCGAACGCATCGAAGCCCTACGCCCCACTCGCACTACCCATTCCCGATTCCCGATCCCCCATTCCCCGCCTCAACCAGGCATCTCGCGCAGCTTGCGCTCCTGGTCGGTCAGGCTGCGGGTGAAGCCGGGGTTGCGGAAGATGCGGTTGCCGTAGTCCTCGATGGCCTTGCCGTCCTTCGGCAGCGGCACGTCCAGCGACGGCAGGCGCCAGATGATCGGCGCCATCGCGCAGTCGGCCAGGCTCATTTCCGGATTCAAGAAGAACTTGCTGGCCTTGAACAACGGCACCGAGGCGGTCAGCAGCTCCTTCAGGCGCTTGCGCGCGGCCTCGGCCTGGGCCTTGTTGCCCATCTGGATGGCCTGCACCTGCGGCACCCAGTCGTGCTCCAGGCGCAGCATGGCCAGGCGCAGGCGCGCGCGCGAAAGCGGATCGACCGGCATCAGCGGCGGATGCGGGTAGCGCTCGTCGAGGTATTCGCTGACCACGCTGGCGGCGTAGAGCACCAGGTCGCGTTCGACCAGGGTCGGGACCGAGTGGTAGGGGTTGAGATCGACGAGGTCTTCGGGCGGATTCTGCGGATCGACCGGGATCAGATCGTAGGTGACGCCCTTGGCCGCCAGAACCAGTCTGACGCGGTGGCACAGTACGCAATCGGTGGACGAAAACAGAGTCAGGGCATTACGCATACGGGGGCTCGCCGCCATCATCGACCTCTCCAGCAACCGGAATCCGCCAGTCGCAAGACGCCCTCCACCCTTTGTGGAAGGTCATCACGGCCTCGAGCCTGGGCACAGCCTACTTTGCTGAAGCTGCCGGCTCGCTAGACCGACAACCCTAGCGGAAAACCCGCGCTTGTGGCGCGGGTTTTCCAGTCGGACGACATCAATGTTCCACGTCGCGCCAGTACTCGGTCTTCAACAGATACGCGATGAAGGTGAACAACGCCAGGAACAGGATCACCCAAACGCCAAGACTCTGGCGCTTGAGGGCGGCCGGTTCGCCGGCGTACTCGAGGAAGGTGGTGATGTCGCGCGTGGCGGTCTTGAAGCCTTCGGCGTCGAGCTTGCCGGGCTGGGTGACCTTGAGCGCGTGCACCGGACGGTCGCCGGTGGTCTTGTCCGGCTCGCCGAACTCGGCGTGCTGCAGGCCCTGCAGCTCCCACAGCGGGTTGGGCATGGACGCGTTCGGGAACAACTTGTTGTTCCAGCCCAGCGGACGCCCTTCGTCGAGGTAGAACGAGTTCAGGTAGGTATAGACCCAGTCGCTGCCGCGCACGCGGGTGATCAGGCTCAGGTCCGGCGGCATCTTGCCGAACCACTGGTTGGCGTGTTCCGGGGTCAGGCTCACCTGGATCTGCTCGCCGAACTTGGCGCCGGTGAAGTTGAGGTTCTTCATCACCTCTTCTTCGGTCAGGCCCAGGTCCTCGGCCATGCGCGAGTAGCGCAGGTACTTCAGCGAGTGGCAGCCCGAGCAGTAGTTCATGTACAGCTGGGCGCCGCGCTGCAGCGAGGCGCGATCGTTGAGATCGGTCCCAGACTGCATCAGGTTGCCGCCCTCGGACGCGAAGGCGGTGGCCGACACGAGCAGGCCGGCGACGAAGGTGGCGAGCTTCTTCACGATGTGCATCTTCCGCAGAGGCTGGCTTTTTGAAGAGTCCGCACAAGGATGTGCGGGCTTTTGCAGAGGGACCTGCACACTTGTCTTAGTCATGCATCGTCACCCGTTGCGGCACCGGCTTGGTCTTGTCGATCTTGGTCCACAGCGGCATGGTGATGAAGAAGGCGAAGTACAGGAAGGTCAACACGCGGCCGACGATGGTCTCGACCGGGTCGGTGCCCGGGCCCGCGCCGATCTTGCCCAGCCAGATGAAGCACACCGCCAGCAGCATCAGCATGAACTTGCTGATCCAGCCGCGATAACGCACCGACTTGACCTTGCAGCGGTCCAGCCACGGCACCAGGAACAGCACCGCGATCGCCGAGAACATGACCAGCACGCCCGACAGCTTGTGCGGGATCACGCGCAACATCGCGTAGTACGGCGTGTAGTACCACACCGGCTTGATGTGCTCCGGCGTCACCAGGCGGTTGGCCTCGGTGAAGTTGTCGTGTTCCAGGAACCAGCCGCCCATCGCCGGAGCGAAGAAGATGATGAAGGCGGCGATGATCAGGAAGAAGCCGACGCCGACCAGATCCTTGACCGTGTAGTACGGGTGGAACGGAATGCCGTCGAGCGGCTTGCTCGCGTCCCAGCGGTTGCCCTTCGGGCCGTACTTGATGTCCACGCCGTCGGGGTTGTTGGAGCCGACTTCGTGCAGCGCGCCCAGGTGCAGCACCACCAGCAACAGCAGCACCAGCGGCAGCGCGATCACGTGCAGGGCGAAGAAGCGGTTGAGCGTGGCGTCGCCGGGCAGGTAGTCGCCCATGATCCACTCGGTCAGGCCGTTGCCGATCACCGGAATGGCGCCGAACAGCGAGATGATGACCTTGGCGCCCCAGAACGACATCTGGCCCCACGGCAGCACGTAGCCCATGAAGGCTTCGGCCATCAGCACCAGATAGATCAGCATGCCCAGGATCCACACCAGCTCGCGCGGCTTCTGGTACGAGCCGTACAGCAGGCCGCGGAACATGTGCAGATAGACGACGATGAAGAACAGCGATGCGCCGGTGGAGTGCATGTAGCGGATCAGCCAGCCCCACTCCACGTCGCGCATGATGTATTCGACCGACGAGAACGCATCGGCCGCGGACGGCTTGAAGTGCATCGTCAGGAAGATGCCGGTGACGATCTGGTTGACCAGCACCAGCAGCGCCAGCGAACCGAAGTAGTACCAGACGTTGAAGTTCTTCGGCGCGTAGTACTCGGTCATATGCTTGCGATAGACCGGCATCATGCCGGGCGCGCGAGCGGTGACCCAATCGAAGACGTTGTTGGCGGTGCGGGTAAGGATGTTGGACATGACTTACGCCGCTCCCTTCGGATCAACACCGATGATGATGGTGTTGTCGTTTTCGTAGTAATGCGGAGGCACCAGCAGGTTGATCGGTGCCGGAACGCCCTGGAACACGCGCCCGGACATGTCGAAGCGCGACTTGTGGCAGGGGCAGAAGTAGCCGCCCTTCCATTCCGGATCGAACGGCTCGGGACGAATCTCGGCCTTCATTTCCGGCGAGCAGCCCAGATGGGTGCACAGGCCGACCAGCACCGAGATGTCCGGCTTGATCGAACGCAGCTCGCCCTTGATGTACGCGGGCTGCTGGTCCTTGTTTTCGGACTTGGGATCGCGCAGACGGCCGTCCAGCGTCGGCAGTGCGTCGAGCACGGCCTTGGAACGCTTGACGATCCAGATCGGCTGACCACGCCACTCCACCATCAGGCGTTGGCCTTCGGTCAGGGCGCTGATATCCGCCGTCACCGGAGCACCGGCGAGCTTGGCGCGCGCGCTGGGGTTCCAGGACTTGATGAAGGGCACCGCTGCAAAGCCGGCCCCGACCGCACCGACCACTGCCGTGGTCGCCGTCAGGAACCGACGTCGGCCCGTGTTAATAGGATCGTGGACCCCTTGGTTGGCCATCCGGCACTCCGCAAAAGCTGCAATTCGAAGTTAACGCCGCGCTACCCGGAACCATTGGCTAACCAAACACAACCACTGGCGAAAGGCTGGCGGCTCAAAAGACGGGGAAGTGTAGCGGAACCGTTAAGGGCGCGACAATCCGCGCCATTGCAAATTGCTCACACGGTGCGCCCCGGACGCGGTATTCGCCACCAAATCGCTTGTTTTGCAGGTTTTGGCGCGGCCACGGCGATGGCGGCGAGCGGCCCGGGTGGGAAAAGGACGCGCCGCGAACGCGGCCATTGCGCGAGCGCCGCACCGTCATGCGCGCCGTGCGGGCCCGCGGGCGGGGCGTCGATGCGCGGCCGGGCGGAGGATTCTTCGAGCCGTCGAGCGGGCCGCGCATCGCAGCCACTGCGCCGCCGCCCCGCCCTCAGCGCGCGACCACCGCCGAGCGATAGCGCTGGGCCAGCACCGCCACGCGCTGCACGTAGCGCTGGGTTTCGGCATACGGCGGCACGCCGCGGTATTTGTCGACCGCGCCCTCGCCGGCGTTGTAGCCGGCCGCGGCCAGGGTCAGGTCGCCGTTGAAACGCTTGAGCAGCCAGGCCAGGTATTGCACCCCGCCCTGGATGTTCTGGTTGGCGTCGAAGGCGTTGCCGACCCCGAACCGGCGCGCGGTCGCCGGCATCAGCTGCATCAGCCCCTGCGCGCCGACCCGCGACATCGCATTGGGGTTGTAGGCCGATTCGGCATGGATGATGGCGCGCACTATCGCTTCCTCGACCCCGTGCTGGCGCGCGGCCGCGGCGATCTCGGCCGAGAACGCCGCCGTGTTCAGGCGCAGGGTGCCGAAGTTGACCCCCGGCTGGGCCGCGCAGGCGAAGCAGGTCTCGATAAAGCTGTAGCGGATGGTGCGCACCGCGGTCGCACTGGCCAGGCCCTTGGGGCGCTTGCTGGTGTAGTGGCGGACGCCGTCCTGAATATAGGAATAGACCTGACCCTGGACGAGCCGGGTCGGCGGTTGCTGCGGCATCGGCGCGATCACCGCCATCGGCGCGGGCGCCGCGGCCGTACCCGCCGTTGCCGCGGTGCCTGCCGCCGGCAAGGCCGGCCTCAGCCCGCCCGCCGCCATCGCCGCGGCCGCGCCGCTGAAGGTGGCCGGCGGATTGTTATGGATCGAAACCGGTACGCCGGCCACATCGGTGCGGGTGGTCAGCGACCCCACCGCCGGCGCCGGCGGCGCGTAGGACACCGGGGTCGGATTGCGCATCCGCCGGGCCAGGGCCGTGTACTGGCTGGCGACCACGCAGCTTTGGCCCTTGACCTTCTTGCTGACGTAGCTGCGCTCGCCGCTGGCGCTTTCGCATTTCCAAACGGTGCCCGCCACCGCCGGCGCAAGCGCCAGCAGGCAGACGGTCCCCAGAATCAGCGCGTGCCCCCTCATCGCGGCGAGTTTCCCCTGCCCGGCCGACGCTGCCAAGTCCTTGATACAGAAACGTGACGGGGACCGCGGCTTGGGGCGGCCGGCGGCTATACTGATTGAGGAACGAGTTCAGAGGAGTGAGGAGTGAGTAAAAGGCGGTGCTGCCAAGCTTCCACTCACTCCTCACTCCTCTGAACTCGTTCCTCGCTCGCCCCCTCCTAGCCACTCCGGCGCGGATTAACCGCCGCCCTCCCCGGAACCGGATCGCCATGACCGACCTGCATCCCCTGCCCACGGCGCCCGCCGCGGGCGCCGCCCGGCCCTCGACGCCGGGCGCCAAGAAACTGTTCATCGAGACCCACGGTTGCCAGATGAACGAGTACGACTCGGCCAAGATGGCCGACGTGCTCGCCGCCAGCGACGGCCTGGAACTCACCACCGACGCCAGCGAAGCCGACGTCATCCTGATCAACACTTGCTCGATCCGCGAGAAGGCGCAGGAAAAGGTGTTCAGCCAGCTCGGCCGCTGGAAGCAGCACAAACAGGGCGAGCGTCAGGTCATCATCGGCGTCGGCGGCTGCGTCGCCTCGCAGGAAGGCGCGGCCATCGTCAAGCGCGCGCCTTACGTCGATCTGGTGTTCGGCCCGCAGACCCTGCACCGCCTGCCCGAGCTGATCCGCGCCAAGCGCGAAACCGGGCTGCCGCAGGTCGATATCAGCTTCCCGGAGATCGAAAAGTTCGACCGCATGCCCGAGCCGCGCGCCGAAGGCCCCAGCGCGTTCGTCTCGATCATGGAAGGCTGCAGCAAGTACTGCTCGTTCTGCGTGGTGCCCTACACCCGCGGCGAAGAGGTCAGCCGCCCGTTCGAGGACGTGCTGGTCGAGGTCGCGCAACTGGCCGCGCAGGGCGTGCGCGAGGTCAACCTGCTCGGCCAGAACGTCAACGCCTACCGCGGCCCGATGGCCGGCGAAGACGGCGCGGCCGAAGGCGAAGTCGCCGACCTGGGCCTGCTGATCCGCACCATCGCCCAGATCGACGGTATCGACCGCATCCGCTTCACCACCTCGCACCCGCTGGAGTTCAGCGACTCGCTGGTGGAGGCCTACCGCGACGTGCCGGAGCTGGCCAACTACCTGCACCTGCCCGTGCAGGCCGGCAGCGACCGCATCCTGGCGGCGATGAAGCGCGGCTACACCGCGCTGGAATTCAAGCAGAAGATCCGCAAGCTGCGCGCGGTGCGTCCGGACATCTCGATCTCCTCGGATTTCATCGTCGGCTTTCCCGGCGAGACCGAGGCCGATTTCGAGAAGACCATGAAGCTGATCGAAGACGTCGGCTTCGACCAATCGTTTTCCTTCATCTACTCGCGCCGCCCCGGCACCCCGGCCGCCGACCTGGAAGACAGCGTCACCGACGCGGAAAAGCACGCGCGCCTGTCGCGCCTGCAGGCGGCGATCACCGCCCATTCGATGACGATCTCGCAGTCGATGGTCGGCAGCGTCCAGCGCGTGCTGGTCGAAGGCCCGTCGCGCAAGGACCCGAACGAGCTCACCGGCAAGACCGAGAACATGCGTTCGGTGAACTTCCCCGCCCCGCAGCGTTTGATCGGCCAGTTCGTCGATGTGATGATCACCGAAGCGATGCCCAACTCACTTCGCGGCCGGGTCCACCTCGGCGACAGCCAAGCCGCCGCCTGACCGGCGGCGCACGACAGGAACCCACGCATGGATCGCGACTTCCACATCCGCGAAATCGGCCCGGAAGAATTCGAACGGGTCTGGCCGATCTTCCGCGAGGTGCTCGCGCGCGGGGAGAGCTACAACTACCCCGCCGAACTGTCGATGTCGCGCGCGCGGGCGATGTGGACCTCGCCGCCGTACCGGACCTTCATCGCCGAAGTGGACGCGGGCGAGATCCTGGGCTGCTACAAACTCGGCCCCAACCAACTTGGCCGCGGCGATCACGTCGCCAACGCCAGCTACATGGTCGCCGAAGCCGCCTGGGGCCAGGGCGTGGGCGGCGCGCTATGCGAGCACTCGCTGGCGCAGGCGCGCAGCGCGGGGTTCATCGCGATGCAGTTCAACTATGTGGTCAGCAGCAATACGGCCGCGGTGCATTTGTGGCGCAAGCACGGGTTCGAGATCGTCGGGCGAATTCCGGGCGCGTTCCGCCATTCCTCGCTGGGGTTGGTGGATGTTTATGTGATGCATCGGGTGCTTTGAGGGGGGCGAGTTCTGCTTCCGCATTCGACTCTGACTCTGACTCTGACTCTGACTCTGACTCGGATTCGGGATTCGGGATTCGGACTAGGACTAGGACCAGTCTCCCGGAGCCAGCGCCCCCTACCAACCCCACCGCACCCACCTGCCGTCATTCCCGCGAACGCGGGAATCCAGTGCCTTTCGTGCGAGAACGCCTGAAGTCGCTGGATTCCCGCGTTCGCGGGAATGACGGCCTGGAAAGATGGCGCTGAAGTCTCTGGATTCCCGCCTTCGCGGGAATGACGGTCTGGAAGGATGGCGCTGAAGTCTCTGGATGTTCGGCTACCGCCGAAGTAAAGCAGAGCCCGCTTCCGCGGGAATGACGGCATTGAGGGGTCGCGCTGAAGTCTCCGAACTCCCGCCTTTGCGGGAATGCCAGCGGAGCAATGCCCCGGAAAAGACGTCCCCGCCCTACCCCATAAACCCCAAATCCCGCCGCGGCGAAAAATTCCCCAGGTTCGGAAAGATCAAATCCAGATCCGTATCCGCCACCCCGAACCACTTCGCCAGCGTCGCCGCATACAAATCCACCGGCGTGGTCGGAATGATCTGTCCCCAACCCGCATCGTCGTTGCCGCCATTGACCAGCGTCGGCATCTGGCCGAAGAAGCGTCCGCCGCGCACCGCGCCGCCGACGACGAAGTGATGCCCGCCCCAGCCGTGATCGGAACCATCGCCATTCGACGACAAGGTCCGGCCGAAATCCGAAGCCGTGAACGCGGTGACCTTGTCGGCCACGCCCAGCTCGACCGTCGCCGCATGAAACGCCGTCATCGCCTGCGACAGGCGCGACAACAACGCCGGCTGCTCGCTGAGCAGACGATCGTGGTTGTCGAATCCGCCCATCGACACGAAATACACCTGCCGCTTCAGCCCCAGCACTTCGCGCACCTTGATCATGCGCGCCACCATCTGCAGCTGCGCGGCCAGATCGTTGTTCGCGGGAAACACCGTCTGCAACGGCGTGGACGAATCCAGCGCCGTGCCGACCGCATCGGCGTTCTCTCGCGCGCGCCGGAACGAGTTGGCGTAGCTGCGGCCGAAGACATGCGGCTGCGCGTTGGGCGCCATCAACGCCAGGAACGCGCGGCGGCTGTCGCCGTCCCATTCGAAACGGCTGAAATAACGCGGGCCGTCGTTGCCGATCACGTACTGGCTGCCGGTCGCCGCGCGCTGCAGGATGCTTTCGAAATTCAGCGACACCGACATCGGAATGAAGGCATCGGGATTGGCGTCGTGCAGCAGATCGGCGATGCGCCCGCCCCAGCCCAGATTGCGGCCGTCGCCGGTACGCGACACCTGCCAGTACTGCTGCTGATCGTTGTGCGAGAACAACTGCGGCGGCAGTTCGACCGCGTGATTGGCGTAGTCGGCCTTGCTGGTCGGGCGAATCAGCGTGCCGACATTGCCCAGCACCGCCGCCTTCCCGTTGTTGAACAAGCCCTGCAGCCCGCTCATGCCGACGGTGTCGTCGCCGATGATCGAGGACTGCAAACCGTAATCGGCGCCATCCGACGCGCCGCCTCCGGTCTGCGGCACCAGCGGCAGCAGTTGGCTCTGCTCCACCGCCAGCGTCGCGCGGGCGGTGCGGTATTGCTGATAGTGATCGTTGTCGCGCGGTATGACCATGTTCAACGAGTCGTTGCCGCCGAACATGAAGACGCACACCAGCGCCTTGTAGTCGTCGAAGCTCGATGCCCCGTAGGCGCGCGTGGCCGCCTCGACCAGGCGCAGGTTGCCCAGCGCCGAATACAGGCCGGCGCCGCCGAGCGCGGTGCAGATCGAATTACGCAGGAATTCACGACGTTTCATGGCGTTCTCCTCAGTCCTGCTTACTTCTGCACGATGTATTCGGGCGAATTGACGATCAGGTACAACGCTTCCTGCACCCGTTCGCGCTTGGCCGCCGTCGTGTTGGCCGGCATGCCGTTGAGCCGTTCCAGCAGCACCTGACGCATCGGCGCCGACATCTGCCCGGACAGGAACAACAGGTTGTAGCGATCGATCAACGCACCGGGATTGGTCGCCAGCGCCACGTCGCGGCTGAGACTGATCGCGACCTCGTCGTTGCCGATGCCAGCCGGATTGCCGACATAGGAATCAAAGATCTTGCGCATCAGATAGCCTTCGTTGGCCGGCAACATGTAGTCGGTCGCCAACTGCAGTTCCGGCGCGGCCAGATTCAGTTGCGAGGGCTCGCCCATCGGCCGGTAGTTCGGGCTGAAGAAATTGAACACCGAAGAGGCGTACATCGGCGCCTGGCCGAGGTTGCCGTCCATGGTCCAGAACTCATCGAGAAAGCCCGACTTCGACTTGGCGCCGAGCGTGCGCCACAGATGGGTCAGGCGCAGGATCGGCTCGCGCACCTTGCCGAAATTCTCCGGCTGCGAGGCCGGATCGCGCGCCTCAGGGTCCATCAACACCGCGGTCACCACCGCGCGCAGATCGCCGCGCACGCCCTGGCCGTTATCGTTGAACGCCGCCGCGACGCGGCCGACATAGGCCGGACTGGGATTGCTGGTGACCAGCCGCTGGATCAACTGCCGGCCGATGAAAGGCCCGACGTTGGGATGATTGAAGATGTTGTCGAGCGCCGCGGCCAGATCGCCGCGCCCGCTGCCACCGCCGGCGAGCTTGCCGCCCGGCAGGCTCACGCCGGTGTATTCCAGCAACTGCTTTTCCTGCGCCGAGGCGTGATAGGCCGCCTGATTCTCCATCGGCGTCACCCACGCCGGCGCGCTGGAATCGTAGTAGTAGCAATCGAAATAACCTTGCGCCTGGCAGCCGTTGAAGGTCCAGCCGGTGAACACGTGGGCGAAGCCTTTGACCGTGTCCTGGTTGTAGGTCGGCACCGGCTGCTGATTGGCATCGAGGATCGGCGTGCCGTCGGGATTGAGCCGCACCAGGCCGACGCTGAACAACTGCAGCACTTCGCGCGCGTAGTTTTCGTCCGGCCGGATGTTGTTGACCGGATCGGGCTTCTGGTTCTGCATCATCGACAGGTAGATGCCCATCACCGGATGCAAGGTCACGTCTTCGATCAAGGTGCGGAAATTGCCGAAGGAATCGCGCGCCAGGGTGTCGTAGTAATGGGTCATCCCGTGCGGCGTGTTGCCGAGCAGATCGGAGGTCGCATCCGAAACCACGAAGATTTCGCTGAGCGCGAACGCCACGCGCTGGCGCAGCTGATCGTTGTGCACGATCTGGGTCGGCTTGATCGGGTCCTTGCCGCCGATCGCGTTGACGAACCAGGCATCCAGGCGCCAATCGCGACGCACATCGGTGCCCGCGCGCGCCGCCGCGTTCTTCATGAAGGTCAACTGCGAGGACACCGGATAACCGACCTGCTCGTTGATCCACGCGGTGTAGCCGACCTGTCGCAGCTTGGCGATGTCCTCCAGCGTCGGCCCGAATGTCGCTTGCGTCAGGAATCGCGCGGCCTCGGCGTCGGTGGCCGGAATATCGGCGACCTTCGCCACCGGCGCGGCGCCACCGGCGCGCGACTCGATGCCCTGGCTAGCTCGATCCCGCGCATCCGGATACGGCCCCGCGTACTCGGGCAGCGGCGTAACACCGCGCAACACGGCGAAGATTCCCAGCACCAGCAACAGGCGCGGCGACGCGCCCATCCACGCTGAGCGCAGAAGTGTCGATTTCATTGCGGGCCCCCAAGGCTGGCGATTCGGGAGCGATGCTAGGCGCGTGACAGGTACAGAAGTTTGATAGCCGACACGCTTCGAATTCGGACTACGGCTTAATTCCGGATTGACAATCACGGAATCTAACGTCGGTGACAATCGTCATCGGCGGTGAGTGATGGCCGCAAGGCTGCGGAACTCAACCTGCCTGTAAGCCCTCCGACTACATTTATTTCAACTTCTTTCAGTGTGAGCCACTCTCACAATTAATCCGCTCACAACTTACAAACCAACCTCTACAACATAGCCTCCATCACTCCGACTCGCACACGCGACCTTCTTTTAATTCACCGACCAAATAAACGCACTCGGATTTTACACAAAATAACTCGCGCAGCACTCCTCGGCGGAGAACCGGACATTTTGGAATTCCCTCCTCATTTCGCAACGACTTAAGTATTTCGGCCTTCGCCGCCAATCCCCCAGCATCAAAACCAGAACTGTAAAGCTCAGTTCGCCCACCCACATACAATGCAACAACAACCGCCACCATAATAAGCGAGAAAAGCGCAAATATCGTACCCGGCCTCGCCCGTTTTATTTTACCAATGAACATGCACACCTCCGAACCACCGGCTTATTTTTCTCGCGAAACCCCCAATCATTCTCTACGACACTCCTGTCAACCGAGGCAGATATAGTTTTCCCATCACCCACATAGATTCCAACATGCCCAGCCATTGCCACCAGGTCACCCGGCATAATCTCCTTACCCGCCTCAACGATCGGCCAACCGGGCACGTCATAGTCAGGATCAGACAAAGATTTCGCACCTGGAGGATACCGACCCACTAAATTAGAAATGATCCCACTACCAATACTCGGAAGATCATATGCGGACGCCCCGCACATTATACCTGCCAATAAATTACATTTATTCTGCCCGCAACAAATACCGAATTAACACCAGATCGATGCGGACGCATCCTTACGTAAGCGGCACACATTAAATGCAGACGCCAACATTCAGTTCGCTTTTGGCTTTTATCGTATTGGCGCCTCAATATCGAAGCGGCAACCTTCGCCACGGAGCGTAAGAACTCCTCAGGTAGCGGCACCACCTCCGAAAATCCGGTGGTTTTTGCACCTGTAATTTGGGGCGTAAGTTCGGCGTTTCTTTGCGTCGGGAGGGCGGCTAATACAATACCCGCAAGGGAAATACGCCTACCATCTACTTGCGGCTCTTAATCTCCCGACTCCTCGCCTGCGATTTCACGCAACGCGGGCCAAAGGTCTATGAAAAGGAGAACCACCATGTCTCGCAAAACGCCGACCGCTGTATTCGCGAACAACGTCCTGCTACCCGTCGATGCTTATTTACATCTCCAGGCATCCCACCACGAACTAGTGGGCATCGCCCACACCATCGCTCCCACCGCCCCAGTCACGACGCCTGTTCGTAAGCACAAACAATCGCGCCGCCGTGCTTTGGCCCGAGTGTTCCGCTTATGGCTGGGCAAATCGAGCGCCCGCTTACTTCTGCACGCCAGCCTTGAAACCCATCGACCGCCGTCGTGTTGGCGACGATCTGTGGTCAATACACAATTGGTTATGATGAAAAATAAAATTCCTGACACTTCGCAGGAAGACATCAATTGCAGCCAGATCGCTTCCGAAAATTATTGACAGAAAATCCTGATTACTTCAAGCAGCCCTAAAGCCTTGCAACAAACCCAACCAGCGCGGTTGCGATTAGTTGACTAACCACAACCATTGCCAGAAAATTATTTCGAATTAAAGCTGCCGACAACAATCCAGCAATAAGCGAAGCGACAGATGTAACCACGCATATTGTCACAAGCAATTCCAGATCAACTCTTCCTAAAGCTCGCATTGCCAGCCCTTGAAATGCCAGCATCAACCAAGTCGAACCAACTGCCAGCATCGCACGATATGTAAAGCCCTGCTTATTTATCTGGCGGTCCATAAATCCATTCCCGGGCAGAATTGAACCAGTTAGGGCACCCTTCTTGACTGGCGTTATCAAGCATGACGACCGGCAAATCATAAAGACTGCGCATTTCAGCATGCCCCGTATACATTGAATTCAATAGTTCGAGAGCCTGATCCGCGCAAGCTCCTGACCTCGTGAATATCCAGCGGCTTCGCACTCATCTTTCAACCTGATCTCCGACGCCAACTCGTTCGCATCGTGCAGGTCACTAATCAGACGCTTGAGCGGATCGTAGTTGCGATCCGTGACGCGACCAAGAGCATCGGTGGCGGTATCCGGTGAGCAGCCGCCTTTTCAAAAATCAATACCGAAGGAGCCCTGTCCATTCGTTAACCAGCCTGAAAAGCATGCGTCATAAAAATTTGAAGCACCAAATATTCGGAACTGCATTGAATCTGTGATTTCGTGTCCAAGCAGCTCAACACCGTAGTTTGCCCGGACCGAAGGATCTATCGCGCCAGGCATATCACTTGCTAGCGTCCTGGGCATGACTTACCGGAAAGCGCCGGGCGGCAATTGTTTGGACAAATCGCGCTATCGCTTCCCGCCTGCGATTCCGACAATGAGAATTGCAAGAGATGAAAATAAAACAACAATCTTAACCGGCATCATTTCCTTATTCATCCTGGCCAGCCCCTCAACATATTCAAATGTGCGACCTTCAGCCCTGGCAATGTCCGCGAGGGCGCGTAAACTCCCGCCCCCAAATGCCAACTCGAAAATTATAAAGGCAAAAATCGCGATTACTATAACGCACCTAGTCCCATGAACCCTTGAGCGCACACCAACAAAGGTCAGGACAGATAAAATTAATATTGCAATAATTAAGCTAGTCATGGCGGATTTTGGCCACACCCACATGTAGAAAGCCCATTTTCAATTTCATTTCTTGCCCGGCGGGCTCCGTTTGCGATGTCTTCCCTGCTATCCAGATCAAATTGAAATTTTGAAATCGGATTGTCTTTAAAGTCATAGAGCACGCCGCCCCACATCATGGCAGCCAATCCATATGCGCCTTCATAATAGTAACCCGCATATCCCGCAATGTAGTTTCCAAACTGAGCGTTACTCATCTTTTGGCCGCCGTAGTTAAATGTATCAGCATTACTGAATCTAGTTTTTATATCCAAATATCCAATATCCGGCCCATGAAATCCAAACTCGGAATGATTAGAAAGCATGGCATTTGTTCGTTTGAGGATAGAGCCTGTGACCGCTCCGATCCTGGCAACATCTAACAACTTCTTCGTTTCGCAAACAGAATAATCTTTTAAGCCAGCGGGGTCGATTCTCGTCGCTGGACTGGATCGACCATAAGAATATGTATTTACGCCTCCAAACAACCCAATCGGATCACTCTGCCCATACCGCCCCGTAGCCGCCTCGTAATCCCGGAAGTAGTTGTAGTTCAAACCACTCGCCGCATCGTACCGCTGTCCCGGGAAACGCATGTCTAACACGAACTTGGCGCCGTCCAAATCCGGATCCTGATTCGGCTGGCTGTTCCCGAACGCTTCGCCCTTCAAGTCCCACTTCCAAACGGCAGCATTGCGGCCCGGATCGATCACCACGCGCGGGCTGCCTAGGTGGTCGGGTTCGATATAGAACAGCTTCTGCGCGCTGCCGATCCCGCTGATGACGCCCACCGGCAGATCGTCCAGCCAGATGACTTGCTGATTCGCCACGCCGGTGTCGCCGTACTCGCCCAACCAACGGCCGTCCTCGGCGTAGATCGAGTGGAGAATGCTGGTGCTGCTATAGCGGCGTACCTGCTGACCTTCGCCGTTGTAGGCGTAGTACATCTTGGCGACACCATCGACCTTGTACTGGCTCAGGCGACCTAGGTCGTTGTAGACCAGTTGCTGCGCGGTGCCGCCGATGCTGGTGGTGTTGCCCGTGGCGTCGTAAGTGCGGGCGATGCCGGCCACGCTCTGCAGGCGGTGGCTGTCGGTCGGATAGACGTAGGTTTGCGGGCCCGCCGCGCCGCTCTGCACGCTGGTGCGGTTGCCGGTGGCGTCGTAGGCGTAGGTCTCCAGCGGCGTGCCGGTCGGGCCGTCCTGGGTTTGGGTCAGGCGGTTGAGCCGGTCGTATTGGTAACGCGCCAGGATCGTGGTCTGGTTTTCGTTGCTCAAGCGGCTCACGTTGCCGACGGCGTCGCGCGTGAGGTGCAAGGACAAGCCGTCCGCGGATGCACCGGCCACCCGGGCAACCACGTAGTTGCGATCGATGTTGCGGGTCATCGGCCGGTTGTTGCCGTAGACCCAGCCGGCCGAGGGGCCATAAGGCGCATAGCCCACGGCAGTAAGCAGGATCTCGCGCGTGCTGCCCGGACGGGTCACGCCTATCTGGGTGATCTGGCCGTGGGTGCCGCGCACATAGTCGGCGACCGTGCCGTCCGGGTACGTCACTGCTTGCAGTGCACCGGTCGGCGTGTAGGCATATCGCAGGGTCAGCAGCGGGCCGGTGGTCTGCACGATCTTGCGGACCATGCGGCCGAAGCGGTCATAGCAATAACGGAACACACCGCCGGTGCCGCTGGTCTGGCTCAATCGGCCATTGGAGAAGGTCTCACCAGCCGGGCAACCGGAGGCGACCGTGTCGTAGGTGTAGCTCGTACCCAGCACTGCGGTGGGATAGGCCTGCTGGGTCATCCGGCCCAGCGCGTCATAGCTGTAGGTCACCGTGACATTGCGTGCGTCGGTGCGGGTTTTGACGTTACCCGCCGAATCGTAGGTATAGGCCGTGACGCCGGTGTCCGGACTGGTCAGTTGGGTCAGCTCGCCCAGGTTGTTGCGGGCATAGACCGTCTGCAGTCCCTTGGGGTCGATGACCTTGGTGACTTGATCAAGCGCGTCGTACTCGACCTTGGTCTCCGCGTTGATGCGTCCGACGCCGACGTCCTGCAAGGTCCGCACCAGCCGACCGAGCGGATCGTAGTCGTTGTCGCTGACCCGCCCGAGCGCATCGGTGGTCGTATCGGGATGGTCTTCGGCGTCGTAGGTGTAGCCGGTAGTGTTGTTTAACCCATCCTTGTGGGTCTGCAACTGACCCAGGGCGTTGAAGACGCGAGACACCGACTTGTAGACGGTCCCGGCGGCGTTCTTGAAATCCTCGGCCTTGCGGTTGCCGGCCAGATCGAGGGCGTACTGGATCGTGGCGCCGGATCGATCGGTGATGCCGGTCAGACGTTGTGCGGCGTCATAGGCGTAGGTGGTGAAATTGCCGTCCGGCAACGTCACTTGCTTGACCAGGCCGGTGGGGAAGTAATCGATGCGGGTGATCAGATCGTCGGTTTCAGCCCCAGCATCACTCCCGCGCACCTTGACAGCGGTTAACCAGCCCTGCGCGTTGTATTCGCGTTCGGCGACAACGCCATTGGCATCTCTCGACGACAAGACCCGCCCCGCGCCGTCATAACTCAATACTTCATCGACCATGCCACCGGCGTCTATTACTTTCCATAAGTCGCCCCTTCGATAAGGGCAACCCCAGGGAGTAGACGCGCATTCGACCGCATCACCAGAGCGGTACACATAGGTTGTTACATCGGAGACATCGGTTCGCGGACCGTCCACGGAAGCCAGTAATCCGACTCTCGGGCAAGCAGCGGCATCCACCTGAGCCTGCTCGCAATAGGCTTTCGTCACCGCGCGAACTGAACCGGTTGCAGGATCGATGTCAGACGTCGTCAACTCCTGCCCACGTGCGTTGTAAGTCCAACTTGTCCTGGTCATCAGGCTCCCGGATACGCCATAGATCCTACGCTCCTTCGGCACTGCCCAGGTTGGATCCCAATCCGTCTCCACCGTTCGCTTGGCAGATGCGGAATTCTTCGCTTCGACGATGCGCTCCGGCAGCCCGCGCGGGCTGTAGTCGTAGTCCGTCACCACCCCCAAAGAGTCGGTCTTAGTGTCAAGGTAACCGTTGGCATCGAAGGTGTAATTGACTATACGGCTAACGCACCCCTGGCACTGCTCGGACACAGAAGAAGCCTTCTTCACGCCATAAATAGTGGTGAAGGATCTGACCTGAGTGCTGCCATTGGGAGTGGTTACCGTGGTGCTACCGCTGCCGTACTGAGCCGTGAACTTGTCAACCCCTCCCGCATGCTCACTGGAAAGCGCGCGCCCGTCGGCCTGATAAGTGAATGTCGCATAGCGCCCACCGTCCTCGCGGGTGATGCCAGTCAAACCATTCGGCAAGTTCGCACCGTTAGTGTACGTTGACTCATTGTAGTGATAGAGCCGCTGGGAACCACCTGGGTATGTAATGGAAGCCAATCGCCCAAGACTGTCGTAACCGTATTGGTACTCGCTGCCCCTAGGATCGAACACCTTGCTGACTCGCAAGCTGGAGTCGTATTGAAAATTCAGGCCGCGCCCGTCCTGGCTTTCAACTCGCGAGAGCAGAAAATCGGCCTCGGTATTCGATATAGGTGAGCCGTTTGCGTAGGTGAAGAACAACCCACTGCCGTCGGCGCGGATGATGCGCACCAAGCGCCCGATCTTGTCGTACTGCTCCGTCTCGCGCCCATCTCGCGGAACGTACGTCCAGCCCGTCAATGTCCCGGACACATCGTTATGCTGGATCAGACTCGCATATACATCTGCGTCCGCGCGCCATTGCCCGGCGATGTAGCTGAATGCAACTCCATTTCCGTCAGGCCGCACCATCGCTACCGCCTTGGTACCGATCGAGTCGACCATGTAGTTCAGGCGGTAATCATAGCTATGCGTCCACTGACGGCCTATGTGCCGCTCAGGGGTCGCGGCATGACTGTTGTAATGACGCGAAAAGGAAAGACCGGCTACCGGCCCGATATCGTCTTCCCGCTGATATTTATTGCCGATCGCGACGTTGATCGGATTGCCGCAATGGGTCCCTGGCGCAGAACATGTGCTTGGACCAAGGTTTTTGTCGGGATCGTAGGTATATCCCGTCGCATACCCATATGCCGTGCCGCTACAAGGCGCGCCGGGAGACATGCTGACGACCGCTCCGCCGTTCGTCTTTGGGTCCAGGAGCTTGAAGGAATAGCCACACGAAACATCGGCAGGCCAATGAATTTTCCAATCATTCCACCACGCTGTAACGGTCGCCGGAATCGATGGATGAGGCCCATTGTCGCCATAGCTATTGTGCTGGTAAGGCGCCCGATAATAGCTAGTCGCTTGGGCGTGGGCTGCGCCGGAAAACCCCTCGATTCCGATTGCAACAAAAGCAGTTACAGCAAGCAATCCATACTTAATCATAGAACGTCCAAGACAACCAATTAAACACAACCGAAAATTCTCGACACGCAATTGGCACCATTAAAATGCCGCTGCACGCTCAGAACCCGCCAGAACCTTACGCGGCCAATGGCATACCGACAAACACCCCTGCCATTACTACGTCCATGTCATTGTTCAAGAGTTGGCCACGCAACGAATGCTCGCACGCTGATTTGATTATTCGCCAGCGTTTTAAGCATTTATTGTGCCAAATAGCGTTGTTGCTCAATTTACTGGCTAACGTGTCCGGTCCAGACTGATCGTCCATCGACATACGTCGCCAACAAGACAAGTTGCTTAAGCTGTCGAGCCTCCACCGCAAACAGGTCCTGCTTGAACACAACGAAATCCGCGCGCTTGCCCACCGCCAAACTCCCCACCTCGCCTTCAGCGAACCCCGCATACGCCGCATCGAGCGTGAATCCGCGCAGGGCTTCGAACGCGGTGAGTTTTTCCTCCGGATGCCAGCCGCCGAGCGGCTTGCCGTCGGCGTCGGCGCGGGTGACCGCGGCGTACAGGCCCAGGCGCGGGTCTACCGATTCGACCGGGAAGTCCGAACCCAATGCCAGGCGCGCGCCGCTGTCGCGCAGTTGCCGCCAGGCGTAGGCGCCATTGATGCGGGCGGGGCCGATGCGCTGCTCGGCCCAGGGCATGTCGCTGGTGGCGTGGGTGGGTTGCATCGCGGCGATGACGTGCATCGATCCCAGGCGCGGCAGGTCTTGCGCGGCGATGATCTGTGCATGTTCGATCCGCCAGCGGTGATCGCTGCGCTGGGCGTCGGCGCCGAGCGCTTGTTCGTACAGGTCCAGCACCTGGCGATTGCCGCGATCGCCGATGGCGTGGGTCGCGACCTGCACGCCGCAACGCTTGGCTTTGGCTATTGCCGTGCGCATCGCATCGGGCGACATACGCAGCAGGCCACGGTTGCCGTGATCGTCGCTGTAATCCTCCAGCATCGCCGCGCCGCGGCTGCCGAGCGCGCCGTCGGCATAGAGTTTGACCGTGCGCAGTTTCAGGCGGCCCGAGGGATGCTGGTACAGGCCTTCGCGGCACAGCAGTTCGAGCACGTCGTCATCGCCGTCGGCGAAGGCGGTGATGCGCAGCGGCAGTTGCTTGCGATCGGCCAGGCGCTGATAGGCGCGCAGCACGGACATGTTGACCCGCGCGTCGTGCACGCCGGTGAGGCCTTCGGCGACGGCGGCCTGCATGCCCAGGGTCAGCGCGCGTTCGGTGGCGGCCGCGTCCAGGGGCGGACGCGCCTTCTCCAGCAACAGCATGGCGTCGTCGATGAAGATGCCGGTGGGCTTGCCGTGGTTGTCGCGCAGGATGCGGCCGCCGTCGGGCTGCCAGTCGCCGGACAGGTCGCGGCCGATCGCGTTCATCGCGGCGCTGTTGGCCCAGCCGGCGTGGCCGTCGATGCGCTGCAGCCATACCGGGCGATCGCTGAATTCGGCGTCGAGATCGTCGGCGCTCGGAAAGCGCGGATCGAGCCAGTCGTTCTGGTCCCAGCCGTAGCCCAGCAGCCACTGTCCGGCTTGCAGATGCGCGGCGAACTCGCGCAGCCGCTGCAGCGCTTCGGCCTTGCTGCGGGTGCCGGTGAGGTCGGCGCGGATCCGGTTGAATCCCAGTTCGAACACGTGCGCGTGCGAATCGATCAGGCCGGGCACGACGGTGGCCGCGCCCACGTCCAGCCGCTGTGCGCGCGGATAACGCCGCAGCAATTCCTGTTTGCCGCCTACCGCGAGAATCTTGCCGCCGTCGTCGTAGGCCATGGCCTCGGCGCGCGGCTGCGCAGGGTCCATGGTGTGGATGCGCGCGGCGGTGAGGACGGTGACGGGCGCGGCCGGCGCGGCCGTACTGGCGCTGAAGAGCAGAACCGGCAGGACATACCGCAGCATCCGCATCGCGTTTCCCCGAAGCCGTCGCAGCCGCGAATGTGCGAGAAAGCAGCGGGGCGTGCAAGTGCTCGCCCCGCCGCCGCCGGATCAATCCAGGCGCTTGGTGAACCTGGCCACCGCCAGAGTCATCATCACCGCGATGAAGCCGACCAGATACGCGACGTCGCGCCACAGCTCCCACAGACTGGCGCCGCGCAGCATCACGCCGCGGATCAGCCGCAGGAAATGGGTCATCGGCAGCACTTCCGCCAACCACTGCGCCGCCACCGGCATGCCGGCGTAAGGGAACATGAAGCCCGACAGCAGGATCGACGGCAGCAGGATGAACACCGTCATCTGCATGGCCTGGAACTGCGAGGCGGCCTTGGTCGAAATCATCAGGCCCAGGGCCAGATTGGCCAGGATCAACAGCACCGCGGCGGTGTAGACATCCAGCACGCTGCCCTTGATCGGCACCGCGAACAGCCACACGCCGAGCAGCAGCACTACGGTGGTCTGCAGCAGTCCGATCAACGCATACGGCAGCACCTTGCCGATCATCAGCTCGGAGCTGCTGACCGGCGTAGTGATCAGCAGTTCCATGTTGCCGCGCTCGCGTTCGCGCACGATCGCGATTGATGTGAACATCACCATCGTCATGGTCAGGATCACGCCGATCAGGCCGGGCACGATGTTCACCGGCGAGCGCCGCTGCGGGTTGTAGAACGCGACTACGCTGATCGGCGCGGTCTTGCGCGGCGCCGTCACCGAGCTGTCGATCGGCAACTGCGCCAATTGCGCGGCCGCGCTCTGCACCACGGTGTCGCTGCCGTCGACCATCACCTGCGCGACTTCGCGGCCGTCGACGCGACGGCGCTCGAAATCCGGCGGCAGGTTCACGCCGACGCTGATTTCTCCGCGACGCAGCATCTCGACCAGTTGCTGCGGCGTGTCGGCATCGGCGACCGGCTTGATCACGCCGGTGGCGACCATGTCCATGATCAGCGCGCGCGAAGCGGCGGTGCCGGATTGATCGGCGATGGCCGCGGTCAGCCCGCGCGGGTTGAGGTTGATGGCATAGCCGAACAGCACCAGTTGGCCGACCGGGATCATCACGATCATCGCCAGAGTGATGCGGTCGCGGCGCAACTGCCGCACTTCCTTGAGCACGATGGCCCATAAGCGTCGCAGTCTCATGCCGCGGCCTCCGCGGCCGGCGCGGGCGCGTCGCGGCCGCGCGTGGCCGATACGAATACGTCTTCCAGATTGGGCTTGGCCTTGTTCACTTCGGCATCGAGGCCGGCCTCGCGCAGGGCGGCGAGGATATTCGACTCGGCGGTATCGGCATCGGCCAGCAGCACGCGCAGGCTGTTGCCGATCTGGGCGACGCTGAGCACGCCGTCGAGCGCGACCAGCACGCGCTGGGCCTTGCGCGGCTGCGCGGCCAACACTTCGACCGAACGCCCGGCCAGCGCATCGGTGAGTTCGGCCGGGGTGCCGTCGGCGACCAGCACGCCGCGGTCGAGAATCGCCAGACGGTGGCAACGTTCGGCTTCGTCCATGTAATGCGTGGACACCAGCAAGGTAGTGCCGCCGTCGGCGAGTTCGAACAGTTTTTCCCAGAAGTCGCGCCGCGATTCGGGATCGACCGCACTGGTGGGTTCGTCCAGGAACAACAGCTCCGGCCCGTGGATGACCGCGCCAGCCAGGGCCAGACGCTGTTTCTGGCCGCCGCTCATGGTGCCGGCCAGTTGTTTCTGGCGATCGCCGAAGTGGTATTGCTCGATCAACTGATCGATACGTTCGCGCGCCCGCGCCTTCGGAATCTCCTGCACGGCGGCGAGGAATTCCAGGTTCTCGCGCACAGTCAGGTCTTCGAACAGCGAGAACTTCTGCGTCATGTAGCCGATGCGCCGACGCAGCGCTTCGGCCTGCTGCGGGATCTTCAGGCCGAGCACTTCGATCTCGCCCTCGGTCGGCGTGAGCAGGCCGCACAGCATGCGGATGGTGGTCGACTTGCCCGAGCCGTTGGGCCCCAGGAAGCCGTACACGCAGGCGCGCGGCACGGTCAGATCGACCCGATCGACCGCGCGCAAGGCGCCGAAGTGCTTGCTCATGCCGCGCGCCTTGATCGCCGGTTGCTCGCTGCCGGCATCGGCCGGTGACGGCGATTGCGCCGCGGCGTTGGGATCGACAGGCCGGTCGCGGCTCATGGCGCGAACTCGACCCGCACCGGCAGACCGGCCGGCAAATCGGTGGCCTTGGCGTCGGTCAGTTCGACTTCAGCCAGATAGCTCAGGCGCGCGGCGTCTTCGCCGGTCAGCGCGTAGTACGGAGTGAAGCTGGGTTCGCTGCGGATCATGCGCACGCGGCCGGTCCAGGCCTGTTCGCGCCCTTCGATATAGACCCGCGCGGCGCGGCCGACGTGCACGTCCTGGCGCATCGGCTCGGGCACATACACGCGCGCATAGGGATGTTCGCCGACCAGCATCACCGCCAGCGGCGAACCCACCGGCGCCTGATCGCCGAGTTTGTACGGCAGGCTGTCGATCACGCCGTCGCGCGGCGCGATCACGTCCAGCTTGGCGAATGTCACCTGCTGCACTTGCGCCTGCGCCTGCGCGGCGGCGAGCGCGGCCTGGCCTTGTGCGATCTGCTCGCGGCGGGTGCCGTGTTCGAGTTCCAGCAATGCCGCCTGCGCGGCGCCGACCTGGGCCTGCGCGTTGCCGGCGGCGGCGCGGGCGCGATCGACTTCGGAAGCGGCGATCAACTGGCGTTTGCCCAGCGGCTGCACGCGGGCGTAGTACGCCGCCGCATCGCGCTGTTGCGCCTGCGCGGCGGCGAGATTGGCGCGCGCCTGGGCGATAGTTTCGCTGCGCGGGCCGGCTTCGAGTTCGGCCAATGCATCGGCGGACTGACGCGCCTGCGCCTGCGCGGCGCTCAGTTGCGAGCGGGTGCGGTCGAGTTCGAGTTGCAACACGCGGGTGCCGGCCTTGACGCGCTGGCCTTCGCGCACATCGATGCGCACGACTTTTTCCGCGGTCGGCGCCGGCAAGGTGACGCGGTCCCATTCCAGGGTGCCCAGCGCCTGCGGTTTGTCTTTGCCGCAGGCGGTCAACAGGGCGAGCAGGAGCATGCTCAATCCCGCGAACTTCACTGAGGCGCGATAACCGGTTCGCGATGAAGCCCCGAAGTCTTTTGTGGGAGGGGCTTCAGCCCCGATGCTGTTCGATCCAACACTGCGATCCGGCAGAAAAGCGTCGGGGCTGAAGCCCCTCCCACAAAAGGTGCCACCCCCACAAACGCCGCCAGCATTCATCGCGGTCATCTCGTCGTCCTCGCGCTTCATGGCATCAACCCCCGGTCGAGCAACGCCAGCGCGTGGCGGCGCTGCGTATCCAGATCGAGATCCTCGGCATCGAACATGAAACGCCAGATCGGCGCGCTCGCGGCCGGGAACAAGGTCAGGCCGATCAGGCTGACCATCAGCAGGCGCGGGTCCAGCTCCGGGTTGATGCGGCCCTCGGCCTGGGCCTGTGCGAAGCGCTTTGCCATCATCTGCGGCAGCACCGGGCCGATCTTCTGGAACAGCACGCTCTCGCGCAGCGCGCCGCCTTCGCACAGCACCTCGCGCACCCACAGCGACGGCAGCCAGGGATGCGCGGCGACGATGCGGCCGATCCCGGCGACGAAGCCGCCGATCAGATCGAACACATCCTTGCCCTCGCCCATCAGCCCGTCGCGCAGGCTCATGAGCACCGGAATCAGGCGTTCATTGCTGACCGCTTCCTGCAGCTGCTCCTTGTCGCCGAAGTAGTAATGCAGCAGCGCCGGATTGACCCCGGCCTCGGCGGCGATGGCGCGCAGCGAGGTCGCGGCGATGCCCTGGCGGGCGTAACAGGCGATGGCGGCGTCCAGCAGGCGCGCGCGCAGGTCGGGATTGTCGGCTGCGGCCGGGCGGCCCGGGGCGCGCTTGGGCGCCGAGGTCTTATGCGGCCGACCGCGTTTGGCGGGGGTGGGCGTGTCCATGACTCATATTTAATTCAATGATTAATTAGATCGCAAGGGCGGGCCGACGGGCGGTCGTTCTGGCTGGGGTGGGACGGGTCGGGCCAGGGGTGAGTTGATGGCCGGGGTTTGGCATCGGGCCCTCTCCCGCCCGGACCGGTAGCGCGGGTTGAATCACGCCGATTCGGCAGCTGAGATGCTGCGGACAATACGAACGAACGCCGCCCAAGGCGGGGCGGGCAACTCACTGAGGTGGCACCGCTCGGAGGCGAGCGACGAATCAATAAGCGTCGCTTGAGCCCGGCCCGCGGCCAATCGTCCGCAAGCCTTCCATCACCCCACCGACACCGCCGCCTGCGGCACCTCATCCAACACCGATTGCGGATGCCGATCCCGCCACGCCGCCAAGGTGTCGGCGCAATGCGAAGGAATCACCCAGGCCCCGGGATGCGTATCGCGAAACCGGGTCAGGCGCCGCAAGGTCTCGCGATAAGCCGCGGCATCGTCCATCACCACGCGCTGGGTCAGCCACGGCAAGGGTTGATCGCGATCGAGCTGCTCGCGCCGCCAGAACGCATCGGCCGCCAGCACCACTCGCTCGCCGGTGCGCGTACGCAGCGCCAGACCGATCTGGCCGCGCGCATGGCCCGGCAACGCAACCGCGTGCAGGCTGCCGTCGCCGAGCAGATCCCAGCCCTCGCCCAGCGTCGCCAGATCGCCGTCGAGCGCGCGCCGGCCGTCGTCGTCGAGCAATTGCAGGCGCTCGGCGAAATCGGCCGGCAACAGTTCCTTCCAGATCTGCGCGTGCAGCAGCCCGAACCAATTCGACTCGGCGACCTGCCGCCAGGCCTGCGCATGGGCGACGAACCGCGCGCGCGGAAACTGGCCGAGCCCGCCGATGTGATCGGGGTGAAAATGGCTGATCACCAGCAGGCGCACGTCGTCGCGGCTCAGACCGCGCCGGTGCAGCAACTGCGCGGCGTCGGTATGCGGCGTGGAACATGCGTGGATGGCGCGACGATAAATCCAGCGCACGCCGCTGCGCATCGCCGCGCGCGCATCCGGCCCGTAGCCGCAATCGAACAGGATCGGGCCCTGCACCGGATGCTCGATCAAAGCCCAACCGGCGGGGAAATGCATATGCGGGCCGGCGGCGAACCCCAGATGGCGCGGATCGGCGCAACTGTGCCCGGACGCGGCCAGGGTCAGCGCGACTTCGCCGCTCACCGTCGCGCCTCCACGCGCGCCAGTTCGCTCAAGGTCCTGTCGAGGGCTTCGTCCATGTTCACGCGAGGACGATAACCCAGTTCATCGCGCGCGCGCGTGATGTCCAGGGTCATGTCCACGCTCAGCAATTCGACGCCATAACGCAGCAGCGGCGGCTCGCTATCGGGCTTGAATCGCCGGTAGAACGCTTCCACCGTGCTGGCCATTGCCAGCGCGAGAGGCTTAGGTATGCGCTTGTCCGGACGCGGCAACGACAGCGCGTCGGCAAGCCGGTCGATCACGCTCCAGATATTCACCGGCTCGCCGTTGCTGATGTTGTAGACGCGGCCGTTCAAGCGCCACGAGGCGTCCATCGCCAGCACGATCGCATCGACCACATTATCGACGTAACTCAGATCGACCATGCAGTCGTCCGCGCCGATGCGGCGCAGACGTCCGCTGCGCAGCGCTTGCGCCAGGCGCGGCAGGATCGCGGTATCGCCGGGACCGAAAATCGCCCGCGGCCGCAGCGCCAGCGCCGACACGCCGCCGGCCGCGCAGCGTTCGAACACGCGCCGCTCGGCGATGAGCTTGGTCGCGGCATAGTCGTTGACCGCGCGCGCCGGCAGCGGATGGTCTTCGACGATGCCGCGATGCGGCGCGCCGTCGTGATAGATGCCGGGCGTGGAGATATGCACCAGCCGCCGCACCTGGCGCGCGATGCAGGCCGCGATCACGTGATCGGTGGCGCGCACATTGGCATCGACGAACGCTTCGCGCCGGCCCCACGGACTAGACAGCGCGGCCGCGTGCACGACGATGTCGGCGCCGCGCAGGACGCGGTGCACGGCACCTTCGTCGGTCAGGTCCAGCGCCTGGAATTCGACACCTTGCGCCTGCAGCGCACGGCCGCGTTCGAGATCGCGGCCCAGCCCGACGACCTGCGTCCACGGCCGCGTAGCCAGCAGATGCCGCGCGAGCGCTCCACCGAGAAACCCGGTGGCGCCGGTGATGACGATGCGCTGCGTGGTCATGGCGCACGTCCCGAGACAGCACCGAAGTCTTTTGTGGGAGGGGCTTCGGCCTCGACAACCGAAGCGGTGCCGCGCCAATCCGTTGCGTTGCGACCGAAGCGAACCGGGCGTGAAACCGTAGCCGCAAACGCCCTGGCGACAGCACCGAAGTCTTTTGTGGGAGGGGCTTCAGCCCCGACAACCGAAGCGGTGCCACGCCAATCCATTGCGTTGCGACCGAAGCGAACCGTGCTTAAAGCCGCAACGGCAAGAGACTTCATGGCAAGCCACGACACACTGCCAGCCGCGCACTTCACTGCTGTAGTCGCAATCATCGGCCCGATCCGCTCCCGCGCGTCAGTAAGTCATGGTCAAACCAACGCCGGACAACCCCGCGCCGGTACCGAGCAGCACCCCGGGCTCGCCGCGGCGGATCGTACCCTCGCGCACGCCCCGCTCCAGCGCCAGCGGAATCGACGCGGCGATGCAATTACCGGTGTATTCCAGCGTGCGCACCATCCGCGCCTGCTCGAAGCCAATCTGCTCGATCACATCCAGCGCGGCGCGGCTGGCCTGATGCGGCGCGACCCAGCGCAAGGCGCGGCGGGCGTTGCGATCGTCCAACCCGAGGCTGCGCATCACGTACGGCACCAGCCGGATACCGCTGCGCAAGGCGGCCTGTCCCTGCATCGAAAACAGCGCGTCGGCCGGCGTGGTCAGCGGCCCGAGCGGCGGGCGCCAACTGCCGCCGCCGCGCAAGGTGGTGATCTCCACGCCCTCGCCCATCGTGCGCCAGGCGATGCGATGGATGCGGCTGGCGCTGTCGGCCGGCGCGCGTTCCAGTACCGCCGCGGCGGCGCCGTCGCCGAACAGGGTGCAGACCTCGGGGCTGTCGAAATCCAGCCCTACCGAGGCGATTTCGCTGCTGACGATCAACGCGCGTTCGATGCGGCCGTGGTGGATGCGCTCGGCCGCCAGTTCCAGCGCGGCGACGAAGCTCAGGCAGGTCGCATGCACCGACAAGGCCGGAATGCCGGAACGGCCCAGGCCGAGCTCGCGTTGCAGCAGCGGGCCGCCGTCGGGAATCGCGCGCTCGGCCGAGCCTGAAGCGTTCACGATCAGATCCAGCATCGACGGTTCGATACCGGCTTGCTCGCAGGCCTGCATCGCCGCTTGCGCGCCCATCCAACTGGCGCGTTCGTGCTCGGGCTCGGCCCAATGGCGGAAGGCGACGCCGCTGTTTTGCAGGGCCCAGCCTGGCGACAGACCGGCACGCTGTTCGATTTCGGCGCTGGCGACGCGGCGCTGCGGCAGATAACGGCCGAGCCCGGCGATGCGCACGCGCCAGTCGAGATCCGGCCCGGCGCGCTGCCCGCGTCTGTGGCCGCTCGCGCCCGCGTTCAACGCATCCGACGACGGCATGTCCTGCGATTGGGTATCCATGTGCGGCGGCAGTATGAGCCAGCGGGGCGCGTTTGCCGATATGGGGCCGGGTGTGAGTCTGGATTGGGGAGGTGCGTTGAGGTGGGGCAAGGCAACTGGGTGTGGATTGAGGCCAAGAAGCACTGCGAAGCGCCGGGGACCGCGGCGACCGTGAAGATCGTTATGCAAGGGCCTTGATTTTTGTGGGAGGGCCTTTCAGGCCCGATGCTTTCCTCTCAGCAGCGATGAAGCTTCCACGCGAGCGTAGCGAAGAGCATCGGGCCTGAAGGCCCTCCCACAAGAGCAAGAGCCCTGTCGAACAAGACGGCGAGACTTGGCTTGGTGCCGCTGGGTGCTGCGAAGCATCGGGGATCGTGGCGACCGTGAATGGCTTTGTGGGTGCGCCTTGGATTTTGTGGGAGGGCCTATCAGGCCCGATGCTTTCCTCTCAGCAGCGATGAAGCTTCCGCGCGAGCGGAGCGAAGAGCATCGGGCCTGAGGGCCCTCCCCCAACAGCGAATGGCTATGAGGATGCGCGGGCAAGCGCGACGACACTGGCGCCGCCCTGCTCGCATCGCCCATGCTGACCCGATCAATCGCCGCCGGACCCGTTACCGCAGATGCTCGCCGCAGATGCCCGCACTCGCACCAACGCCGGCACCAGCGCCGATACCGTCGCGCTGTCGCGACGTATCACCATCGTGCTGATCGCGATGGCGATCAACGGCGCGCTGTACCTGGGCATCAACGCCTTTCCGCCGCGCGAACCGCAGTTGTTGCCGCGCAGCGTCGTGGACGACTGGCTGGGCTGGCAGGCCTGGACCATCTGGCCATACTGGCTGTTGCTGCTGGCGGGGCCGGCGCTGACGCTGGCGATCGGCGAGCGCCACCTGCTGCGCGCGACCATACGCGCTTACGCGATCGCCATCGGCTTGAACGCGACGATCTGGCTGCTGTGGCCGACACGAATCGTGCGCCCGCCGCTGCCGCAGGGCCTGGATGCGTTGACCGAGGCTGCCTGGCGCTGCCTGTACGCCCTGGACGGGGTGAACAATTGTTTTCCGTCGGGCCACATCACCATTCCGGTGGTGGCGGCCATGGGCTTCGCCGCGCAATATCCGTCGATGCGGGCGGTGGCGTGGATCGCGCTCGCGGCGCTGGCGCCCAGCGTCGTCAGCACCGGGCAGCACTACGCCTGGGATGTGCTGGGCGGATTGGCGACCGCGACGATCGGCCTCTTGCTGGCAGGCCGGCCGCTGTGGCGATCTGCACGTCCGTGAGTGCTGTCCATGGAGGCAAGACATGTCCGATGAGCGCGATTCAAGCGATGCGGCCCGAACCGATCCGCCCAGAGCGGGCCAACCCGGCGCGGTGACGCCCCGACCGGAAGGAATGGAGACAGGCCGACCGCGATCGGATGAGGCCGGGGTGGATCGAGCGGGCCCGGGCGCATCGCAATCCGACGCCCCGCCGCAGCCCCTGCAATCGAGCCTGCTGTCGCGCGGCGCGATCGGCTTCTGGTTCCTGGGGTTGGGTCTGTTGGGTCTGCTGCGCTCGTGGATGCGCGCGACCCGCCACGGCGCCTTCGATGCCGACGCCATCACCTTGCTGTGGCTGATCGGTTCGCTGCTGCTGACCTTGATGGGCGCGCTGCGGGTCTGGCGCACGCTGCGCGAAGGGCCGCCGCGCGGGTAAACACCGGCGTCGCGCACGCCGGCATGTGAAGACGATTTGACGGCGCCTCGGTTCGCGCTGCCGATGACGGCAAGGCAACGATTCGCCATGGCCGCGACCTCAGCCCCGAACGGCGCCGCGCCGCACCGCCACGCTTTGCGAAAACGCCCCGACAGGCGCAAGCTGTGACGCCCCAGCACGCATTGTGCGTGCGAATCTGCTTACGCTTTCCCCATGCCCGCCCGAACCGCCTCCGAATTCACTCTAGACCCGGCCGACAGCGAACGTCTGGCCAACCTCAGCGGCCCCTTCGACGGCCACCTGCGCATGATCGAACTGCGCCTGGGCGTGGAAATCGCCAATCGCGGCAACATCTTCCGCATCGTCGGCCCGATCACCGCGGTCGGCCAGGCCGAGAAGCTGTTGCGCCGCCTGTGGAAGGACGCGGGCGAGGAAACCTTGAACGAAAACGCGATCCATCTGGCCCTGACCGAAACCGGCGCCGAACAGGCGGTGCTGGAAGAGATCGAGCCGCAGGAAGTGGCGATCCGGGTCAAGCGCGGCACCATCCGCGGCCGCGGCGCCAATCAGGCCAAGTACCTGCACGCGATCGCCACCCACGACATCAATTTCGGCATCGGCCCGGCCGGTACCGGCAAGACCTTCCTGGCTGTCGCCAGCGCGGTCGAGGCCCTGAACGAATCGCGCGTGCAGCGCCTGATCCTGGTGCGCCCCGCGGTCGAAGCCGGCGAAAAGCTCGGGTTCCTGCCCGGCGATCTCAGCCAGAAGGTCGATCCGTACCTGCGTCCGCTGTACGACGCGCTGTACGAAATGCTCGGCGTCGAGAAGGTCGTCAAGCTGCTGGAGAAGAACGTCATCGAGATCGCGCCGCTCGCCTACATGCGCGGCCGCACCCTCAACGACGCCTACGTGATCCTGGACGAAGCACAGAACACCACCATCGAACAGATGAAGATGTTCCTGACCCGCATCGGTTACGGCAGCACGGCGGTGGTCACCGGCGATCTCACCCAGATCGACTTGCCCAAGCACGTAAAGTCCGGCCTGCGCGACGCGCTGGACGTGCTGCGCGAGGTCAACGGAATCAGCTTCACCTTTTTCGAGGCGAAGGACGTGGTCCGCCATCCGCTGGTCGCGCGCATCGTCACCGCGTACGACGCGCGCGATGCCAAAGACGCGCAGAGCGGCCCGAGCCCCTGATCCATGCGCCCGGCCCGGCGCGCGACCCAGGTCGCGACCGGAACCGGCGCCGGCTGATCGCCGCCGATCGCAACCGGCATCGGCGGCGGCTTCCCGATTTCCGCGCGGCCCCCGGCCGCGCGCACGCAACGAAGAGTGAGCGCCGCGATGACCCAAGGTCCCGTACGACTCGATGTCACCATCAACTACGCCCTGCCCCGCAAAGGCCTGCCGGCCGCGGCCAGTTTCCGCAAATGGGTCGCCGCCGCGCTCAAGGGCCGCATCCGCGAAGCCGATCTGGCGATCCGTATCGTCGACAGCAAGGAAGGCCGTTCGCTCAACCGTCACTACCGGGCCCGCGACTACGCCACCAACGTCCTGAGTTTTCCCGCCGAGCTTCCCGAAGGCCTGCCCAAGGGCGTGAAGCTGCCCTTGCTGGGCGATCTGGTCATCTGCGCCCCGGTGGTCGCGCGCGAGGCGCGCGAGCAGAAGAAAGCCCTCAACGAGCACTACGCGCACCTGACCGTGCACGGCACCTTACACCTGCTCGGCTGGGATCACGAGGACGAGCGCGAGGCCGAGTGCATGGAGCAGTTGGAGCGCGAGATCCTGGCTTCGCTCGGGATCGCGGATCCTTATCTGGAAGATTGAGCCGATCCCGGTTCGGATCGAACCGGCGCTTTCACAAGCAATCGACCAATCCGTCGTAGATCGACACCGAAGCGCCCGGTAGTCGCGCATGCAGCGGCTGCTCGCCGGCCAATGCGCCGAGCAAGGCCGACGCGGTCGTCTTGGCCGCGAGCGGCGCGCGGCAGCGCCAGACCTTCGGCGTCACCCGGATCGCCCCGGTCGCCGGATCGATTTCCTCGTTGCTGCCCGCGAACACCCATACGCAGCGTCCGATGACGCCGCTGGATTGTTCGACCGAGCAACGAAAGCGCAAGGACTCGATATTGCTGTAGCCGCCTTCGCAGAAGGTATCGCCGCAGATATCGTCGAAGTTGCGGCGCAGCCGATAGCGAAGTTCATACCAAGCGTTGAGCTCCGCGTCGGTGCGCAGGTAGCTGTCGATATCCGCATAAGTCGCCTGCATCGGCGTGGACCGGGGCGTGCCGGTATTGGCTTGCGCGGGGCTCCAGGCCACAACCGTGCAGAACGACATCAGCGCCGAGATGAAAAACGTGCGTGCTTGCATACATCCTCCTTGATGGGTTTCTTCCAGATCGCGAGCGATGGGCGTGCCGCGACGGTTTGTCTAGCTTGCCGTACCGATCGAGCTGTGTCTTTCGGACATCGGCTCGATCTTGGGTAGGAATCGTTCCATCGAATCGAGTTCACTCGCACCGTTCGATAACTGTCGAGCGTAGACGAACGAAATACCTTCAGCAGTTCGCGCGCGCGTGAGCTACTGATGCTGTGGCACGGCCGTGCGCACCGGCCCGGGTCGAATCCGCGTCGCAACGCTCGACTACGGCAAGGCAATGCGATCGCCCACAAGAAAATCGGAAAACGCCTATCGCCGGGCCGCACTCGAAACTCCGACACTGCCTCCATCCACCAACCAAGGAAGGCCGATGAAGCGTATGCAGGGAATTTCCGTTATCGAGGTATTGATAGCCTTTTTGATCGTCGCGATACTGGCCGGCGTCGCGCTGCCCGCGAGCGTCTCGATGTATACCCGCTTCGGCTTCGACCAGACCGCAATGACCTTGGGCGAAAGCGTGCTGACCTCCAGCCGGACCGCCGTCGCTACCGGCAGCGCCACGATCATCTGCCCGACCGCGCAAGACGGAGGTTGCCGGCAGGACTCGGACTGGAGCCAAGGCTGGCAAGTGTTCGCCGATGTCGACGACGATCGCGAATTCGGGCCGCGCGACACGCTCATCGGGCGCTACGCGCCGTGGTCGCAACGGCTGCGTATTTCCAGTAACGATGGGCGCAAGCGCATCGTGTTCCAGCCCGACGGCGGCAGCGCAGGCACCAATCTGACCTTCACTCTATGCAGTCGCGACACCCGCGAAGCACGCGTGCTGGTTTTGGCGAACTCGGGACGATTCAGGATCGGGGCGACGCCGGGAGAGGTGGCGCAGCGGTGTTGGAATCAGTGAGCCTTATCCAATTACGGGATCGTGGTCGCGGGCGCTCATCGCGGCACGCGGCTTGCGAGCGTTGCTGGCGGAGGTGTTGCGCGACTACTCGCAAGCCGCCGGCTTCACCCGCACTTGGCCGCTGGAGGCGACGGTGATCCGGCGCGCATCGTTCTGGCCGTTCGCGCAAGACGCGTAGGTCAAGGCGAAATCGCGTTGCCGCCCGTCCGACAGGCGGCCGCGACGGTCGAACGCCAGGGCGGCCGCGGCTGCGGGGGCGCCGGTCGCTTTCAGATCGATGCGATCCTGCGCGGCCGTGCGGCGCAGGATTTCACCGGCCGAGGGCATCCGGTCCTGGTTGCGATCGAACCAGACGATCCAGCCATCGTTCCAACTGCCGCTGCAATGTTTGCCGTCGGCGCTCGCGCACACCTGGCCCTCGTGCAGGCTACCGAACGAGCGGTTCCTGGCCAGGCTGAGCGCGACGATGAATTCGTTGGTCGAGACCGCCACGCGATTGGCACGCATCGACTGGCGGATGTCGGGCAACACCATCGCCAGGACGATCGCGGCGATGGCGGTCGCAAGTAAAAACTCGATCAAGGTAAAGCCGCTTTCACGATGGCTGCGCATCGTCGTTTCCCCGATAAATCACAGGGAAATCGTCGAGGTCCTTTGAAGCGCGCGGCGTGAAGTCGGCGACCGGCGGCGCGGATATCGGGACGAACGGAAAAACATCATAATTATCCGTGCCGGGTGGTATCTCAGCGATGCATCGTCATCGGCGTCAGCGCTGAACGGCTAGTTTTTTGCACGGAATTCATGACTGACTTTTAATCGCGGAACTATCACTTGCTACTTGGAAGACACACAACTTGTTGACTGATCTGTCGATGGGGCCAACGGCGTTTTTCGCCGCGCTACCGATTCCGCCTTCTGCCGGAAAGCCGTGATGGTGCCGGTGCTGAGCCGGCGCCGCTCGGCTTGGCCTCAACCGATCGAGTCCGATCGCCCCAACCCGACATCGCGATGTCGCGCGGTGCGCCTCGGCTTGCGACCACGGCGAACCATTGCCCCCGCATGTGGAAAGCTGTGTCCGGACAGGTGCAGGCGTCGCGTTGGAATCATCGAGTCCGCGCCCGGGCAAGGACCAGTCCACACCAAGCGAGCAAAGCGATCCCGCCGCCCACCCGTGCTCCCTCGCCCCGAACCCCGCATTCAGAATCCCCCCGGCCGCCCCCGGCTGGCTCCGCCCGAAACGGTCTTCCGGGTTAAACTCCCTCCTTTCGTCCCTCCCCCCCGAGGGACATAGCGCAAAAATCGAATGTCCGAGGACGACAGTAGTAGCACCCACCCGCCGGAATCCCACGAGAAACGGCGCTCCTGGCTCGACCGCATCAGTTCCGCGCTGTCGGGCGAGCCCAGTTCCCGCGAAGACCTGGTCGAGTTGCTGCGCGATGCGCAATCCGATGGCCTGATCGCCGCCGACACCTTGCGCATGATGGAAGGCGCGATCGCCGTATCCGACCTCACCGTCGGCGATGTGATGATCCCGCGCTCGCAGATGGTCGCGTTGCCGGCCGAAGCCAAGTTCCTCGACCTGATGAAGATGGTGGTCGAATCCGGCCATTCGCGCTTCCCGGTGCATGGCGAGGACAAGGACGAGATTCTCGGCATCCTGCTGGCCAAGGATCTGCTGCGCGGCGTGGTCGCCGACAACGGTCCGGGCAGCATCCACGAATTGCTGCGGCCGGCCGTGCTGATTCCCGAATCCAAGCGCCTGGACGTGCTGCTGCGCGAGTTCCGCCAGTCGCGCAACCACATGGCGATCGTGATCGACGAGCACGGCGGCGTCGCCGGCCTGCTGACCATCGAGGACGTGCTGGAACAGATCGTCGGCGAGATCGACGACGAGCACGACGAAGCGGAAAACCCCGACGCGCTGATCGCGGCCCAGGCCGACGGCCAGTACGTGGTCGATGCGCTCACGCCGATCGACGATTTCAACGAGCGCTTCGGCGCGGATTTCGACGACGACGAGTACGACACCATCGGCGGTCTGGTGACCGCGGCGATCGGCCATCTGCCCGAAGCCGGCGAGGAGCTGACGCTGGACCGGTTCGTGTTCCGCGTGGCCAGCGCGGATGTGCGGCGCGTGCATGCCTTCCATGTCGGGGTGTTGGGGAACGGTTGAGTTCGGGTGCCGGCTGAGTCGGCATCGGCGGGGCTGGGTTGACGTCTGTCCCCAGCCCTTTCGGTGCGGCTTTGCAGCGCCACACTTTGTTCCGAACTGCGTCGCGGCTGATCGAAAAGCGTCGGGGCTAAAGCTCCCTCCCACAAGAACCTACGGAAGGTTCGAGTCGCGCCCGCCCTGCCCGGCACTGCCGCCCAGGCTGTTTACAATGGCCGCCACCCGCCCCGCCGGACCAGGCTCCCCGTGACCTCTCTTTCCCGTTTCGTCCGGCTGTACGCCTTCGCCGCGCTGGTGCTGATCCAATCCCTGGCCTACGCCGCACCCGGCGCGAGCAGCGCCGCGGCCACGCCGTCCACCGCGACCCAACCCGCCGCAACGGCCCGGCCCGCGGCCGGAACCACCGCCACGCCGCAGCCGCCGCGCGTGGGCATGGTCACCATGCAGCCGGGCCAGGAGTTCTGGTCGCGCTTCGGCCACGACGCACTGGTGGTGCTCGACCAGGACAGCGGCGCGGCGATCTCGTACAACTTCGGCTTCTTCGATCCGAGCGAGCCCGACTTCATCCAGCGCTTCATCGACAACAACATGCGCTATCGCCTGGTCGCGTTGCCGTTCGACCAGGACATGGCCCAGTACGGCTACGAAGGCCGCGGCGTGTCGATCCAGTGGCTGAATCTGAGCCCGGCGCAGGCGCGGCAGATCGCCGAGGCGCTGCGGGTCAATGCCCTGCCCGAGAACGCCTTCTACCGTTACCAGTATTTCGACGACAACTGCGCCACCCGCGTGCGCGACGCGATCGACACCGTGCTGGGCGGCGCGCTGCGGCGCCAGATCGAGGGCCGCTCGCACGGCAATACCTTGCGCGGCGAAGCGCTGCGCCTGTCCAAGCCGGACCTGTGGATGTGGGCGACGCTGGACATCCTGATGGGGCCGGACACCGACAAGCCGCTGCCGGTGTGGGCCGAGTCCTATGTGCCCGCGCGGCTCGCCGACGCCCTGCGCGAGGCCAAGAACGACCAGGGCCAGCCGCTGGTGCAGGGCGAGCGCGAGCTGCTGCCGCACCGTATCGCGCCGGCGCCGGAGGCGACGCCGCTGCCGTGGTGGCCCTGGGCCCTGGTCGGGCTGGTGTTCGGCGTGGCGCTGGCCTGGATCGGCGACCGCAGCCCGCGGGTGCTGGCGTTCGCCGCCTTGCCGCTGTGGGGCCTGCTCGGTCTGGTCGGCGCGATCCTGGTCTACGGCTGGCTCGGCACCGGCCATAATTACCTCTGGGGGAACCGCAATCTGCTGCTGTTCAACCCGCTGTGCCTGCTGCTGTGGTTCGGCGGCTGGCGCGCGCTGCGCGGGCGCGAGACCGGGCCGGTGTTCGTGTGGCTGACCGCGCTGGCGGCCTTGAGCGCGGTGGCGGCCTTGTTCCTGTACTGGCTGCCGGTGTACCCGCAGCGCAACGCGCATTGGATCGCCCTGTGGCTGCCGATCCACCTGGGCCTGTGGTTCGGCTTCCGCAAAGCCGCCAAGCTGCGCCTGGCCTGACGGCTTGCCCCTGCGGGCGCGCGAGGGCAGGATTCGGCCATGAGCGATCCTTCCCTCCCCCAATGCGTCATCAACTGCGCGGCCTATGGCCGCGACGGCACCCGCCGCGACATTTCACTCGATGCGATCAGCGACGTGCTGGCCGTGGACGACGGCAGCTTCGTCTGGGTCGGCCTGTACGAGCCCGATGAGGGCATCCTGGACAAGCTGCAGGAAGAATTCTGCCTGCACGATCTGGCGGTGGAGGACGCGCACAACGCCCACCAGCGGCCGAAGATCGAGAGCTACGGCAACTCGCTGTTCATCGCCATCCACACCGCGCAGAAGATCGACAACCGCATCCGCTTCGGCGAGACGCATATGTTCGTCGGCCCGCGCTATCTGGTGACCGTGCGCCACGGCGCCTCGATCAGCTACAAGTCCGCGCGCGCGCGCATGGAGCGCGAACCGGACTTGCTCGAACACGGCCCGGGCGCGGCGCTGTACGCGGTGTTCGACAGCGTGGTCGACAACTTCATGCCGATCGTCGAGGGCTTCACGCAGGAGCTCAACGAGCTGGAGAAAGACATCTTCGCGGAAGATTTCAGCAAGGAGACCGTGCAGGAGTTGTACGACCTCAAACGCGAACTCACCCGCCTGCGCATGGCGGTGGCGCCCCTGCAGGACATCCTGGGCCAGCTGACGCGTTCGCGCGGCGGCCTGATCGACGAAGAAATCCAGTTGTACTTCCGCGACGTACTCGATCACGCCGTTCGCATCAACGAAACCACCGACACCTTGCGCGAGATGCTGACCGCCGCGGTCGGCGTGAACCTGTCGCTGGTGACGGTGCGCCAGGGCGAAGTGGTCAAGCGCCTGGGCGCATGGGCGGCGCTGCTGGCCGCGCCCACGCTGGTCGCGAGCTGGTACGGCATGAACTTCGTGCACATGCCGGAACTGCCGGGGCAATGGAGCTACGCGGTGTTGATAGGCGTGGTGATCACCGCATGCGTGGTGCTGTATATCGGGTTCAAGCGGGCCAAGTGGTTGTAAGACGTACGTTACCGCGGCGAACGCATCGCCTGGACGATGCGTTCGCCTCTATGTCGCGAATGGTTTCGCCGATCCGGCGAAACCTTGCCGATGACGACCGGCGATATAGTCACCCCGCCCGATCGAACCCGCTAGCGCCGGCGTTCATTGCCAGCACGCCGGGTCGTCGGGGCGCTTCACGCCGGTCGAATCGATCGACAGCTCGCCGCAACGATCCTTCGTCTGCGGTCCCTGCGGCGTCGCTTTGATGCCGAACTTTTGCGCGGTCGGCGCCTTGTCGAACGCGATCGCATACTGAATGTCGCCGGTCTGCGGCGACCGATTGAACAACAGGCTCGCTCCCGCGTAGCTGCCGTTGACCGTGTAGTAGCGCTCCATCGCCTGGGCGGCTTCGACCAGGTCGGCCTTGGCCTGGCCGCGACGGCTCTTGCGCACGCTGTCTTGATAGGTCGGTATCGCGATGCCGGCGAGTATGCCGACGATGGCGACCACCACCATCAGTTCCATCAGCGTGAAGCCCCGCTCAAGCGACGGTGCCCTTCGTATCGATCGTGTTCTCATCTCGTATCCCCCGGTCAACGCAGCTGACGCCAGGATTGCCGGCCGCAGGCGCGAACCCATTTCACGGTGGGCAAATCCGGGGCGCGAACGATGGCGTAGCAACGCTGATCCGCCTCGGCGGGTTCATTGCCCGCGGCATAAAGATCCGGCGGTGGAGAGGTCAAGTTCAGGCTGGTGCCCTCACTCGGGCCCTTGGCGCTGCCGGAACCCTCGGCCTTGCTGCGGATCGCCCCCACCGGCTCGCCCAGAACGCTGCCGGTCTCGGCCACGTTGCCATTGAGCATGCTGGCCGCGCCGGTGACCACATCCAAGGCATAGAGCCAATTGCTGCTGGGCGAACCGCAAGTTCCGATGGCCAGAGGCTCGTAGGTCGGGAACAGCAGCTTGCCGCTCCAAATCCGCGGATTGCCGACGAAACGCTCGCCCACCTCGATCGGATTGCCGCTATTGCCCGAATCCACGCCCAGGTCGAGGAACCAGCCGGACTGATTCACCGAAGGCCGGAACTGCGTGATCGATCGCTGGTCCTCGGCCGCCGCCGTCTGCTTGTAGACGAATTGCTGCAGCAACTGCGAGCGCCCTTCGATCGGCATATCCCGATCGAGCAAGCCATACATCGTCTGCATGGACTTGTCGCTGGGATCTTGCGTGAACGAATAGCTGCCGGTGCCGAAGAAGATCATCACGTCCTGGCCGATCGAGGTCGCCTCGAAGCCGCCGGTGACCGGCTGGCGTTTGGCGTAGTCGTCCTTGTAGCGCGCGACGAACAGCGGCTTGCCGCCCAGGGCAACCTGGTCGTTGCGCAGATCGAATTTCCACACCGCGCCGTTCAGATCGCCGGCGTACACCGTGTCGGCATAACCGTCCGCGGTCTTGTCGTCGCTGACGCCGCTGTAGCGATCGATCGCCACGATATTGCCCAGACCGTTCTTGGGCCGCGTCGGCAAGGTGCCCTCGCTCTCCTTGGCGCGAATCATCTTGACCGCGCCGGTCGCGATATCCACCACGAACAACACCGCATCGCCCTTGGCGCTGCCGTAGCCGTTGCCGAACACCGCTTTCCAGCTCACCGTACCGCTCGCATCCTTGACCGGAACGACCGCGGCGTCGCCCAGCACGCTGCCGACGTCCTCGCCGCCATTGTCCGCGGATTGGCGGTCATTGAGTTCCCATAACACGTCGAGCTTGCTCTGGTCGGTCACATCGAGCGCGAACACCCCATGGCCGCCGGCGCCGACGCTCGCGACCACGACCGTCTTCCAGCTCGAACCCCAGTAGGCGTCCTGCGCCGTGATCGGGCCGTCCACGTAGTAGCGGTGCTTGAACACCTGATCGGTGCCGTAATCGGCCTGGTACGGAAACAGCAGATTGCCCATGTGGCCCAACGAGGTGGACGGGATGTAGGCGAACGCCTCACTGCCGGAGGTTCCGTCGAAGGCATGGAACATGCCGTCGTTGGCGCCGACGTAGACGAAGGGCTTGCGGTTGCTGCTGCGCTTGGCCTTCAGGTAGTCCTCGTACTTCAACTTGTCCGCGTCCAGGGCCATGTAGCCGTAATCGTCGTTCGCGCCGGTGACCAGCGGCGTGGAATTGACGATATCGCCCAACACCGAGGTGCGCCGGCGCAGCTTGCCGCCGTCGTTGGCGCGGTCGCCGCTCAGATAGGCGACGGCTTCGTCCGCGGTTACCCCGCCGATGCGGTCGAACTTGCCTGCGCAGTTCTGCAGGCGGTCGTTGCTGCTGCACAATGTCTGCTGGAATGTGGTGCCGGCGCCGATGTTGGCCGAGGTAAAGGGCTTGACCTGCGGCTTGATCCCGGCGCTGCTGTCGCCGTAACTGATCTGCCGGCCCGCGCCCAGCAGCGTGCTGGCCTCCCAGGCCTGCGTCCAGACACCGTTGACCAGGCGGCTTGCGCGCAAGCGGCCGTACCAGTCGGTGCCGTTGTTGCCCGCAGCATATTCGGGCTGGACCGACAGCGTGCCGCTGCCGACGCGCGTGCCGGTCATGCCGGTGGCGCCGGAGGGAACGCTGGTGTTGGCGTTGATCGAGCTGACGATGGACTGCATCGCCAAGGTGATGTCGGTCGGCGTCGCCGCGTCGATATAGCGGCCGCGGCCGGTCAAAGTGGCGTGCCACAAGTCGTCGACCGCGGACGCGGTGTTCGGCACGTACTGCGGCCACGCCGGGTAGGGAGCCACGAATGGATCGGGGCGAGCGGTGCCGGGACCATTGGTCTTGCCGTAGAGAGAACCGGGCACGCCCATGGTGATCGCATAGAAGTTCATATGCGGATCGCTACGGCAGTCGAGCCGTGGATCGTTGGGAGTGGTGGCGCAGGCATCCTCGGGGATCGGCACCTTGCCCTTGGGCAGGTCGGAACGCAGGTTGCCGAGGTAATACTTGGCCACGTAGTCGGCCAAGGTGTTTGAGTAGTCGTCCTTGAGCGGCGCGGGCAAGCCACCGTCCGCGTTGCCGACGCCTCCGGGGCCGGCATCCGTCGCCCAACCATCGGTCACCAGCATGCCGATGTTCTTTTGGCAGGCTGCTTTGACCGGCGCACCGGGATCGGTGCGCATGAACTGCTTGCCGATACCGTCCACCGCATAGATATTCGGGGTGCCGCCCATCGTCAACTGCCCGACATTGGCTATTTCGTTCCGATAGAAATCAGCCTTTTCCTGTGCCTTGGAGAAGTCCCTCATCGTCACGTTCGGATACGTCACCGTACCCAGGGGCGTGCCGGGCTTCGCGTTGCGCAACGCCTGGAACGCGGGCGCTTCGTTGATGGTGAACAAGCCGACCCGCATGTCTTCAACACTTTCCAGGGCGATGCTCAGTCCACCGTGCGCGGTCAGATTGCGGTCCCGATAGTAGACGAACCAGTTCGCGAAATTATCGATGGCACGCTGGTAGTCCGCTTGATTGTCGTAATTGTCGGCTTCGATCCGATAGCGATACATCGAACATCCGGTGCCGCAACCATCGTCGATCCGCACGACCTTGCTTTGCTTATATCCGGAGCCGGCCGATAGCGTATCCGATTTGCTGTAGTACGTCGCAGGGAAGTACGGAATCACGGCAACGCAACGGTCGGCTTTTACGATGAGGTCGTCCTTTTCGACCTTTTTCCAAGCAGTGCTGCCAATATTCACGGCGACTAGACCGCCACAGTCGCCTACCGGATCGTTCGCATTCAGCGGCATGTAGTACGGGGTTCCCGCCGGGATGCGCATACCACGAGCGAAAGTGAAGTAGCCCCAAAAGTTACTGACTACGTCCGGCGGAATATAATTTTGAGTCAGATTGACAGAGCCCTTATCCGGTCGATCCGGGTCGAGCAGCGCCGCGGCGGGAACGGCTTGCGGATAGTCTGTAAACCCGCCCTTCCCATCCGCATTCGGCTTGCGCCAGCGCCTGTAGGTAACGAGCGGATTGAAATAAGTTCTGTTGTAGTCGCTGGACCTCGCGGCAGCCGCCTCGTCCAACGGAGGTATGCCCCAACCCGGGCCTTCCACGTTCGTCGTCCTATGAGGTATCACATAGCCAGTGTAGGTCACTGCCCCCCAACCCTTCGGATCCGGCCCGTTGAAAAAGCCATTTTTGTTGGTGATGGTAGGGGGGTCGAAACCCAGCCCGGCAGAATTGGTCTGCGTCAGAATCTGGTAAGTCATCGACCGCGAATCATCCACCGCCATGATGAAAGCCGGCGGCACCACGACCGTATTGCTCAACGGCGCCTGCGCCAGCTCGCCATCGCCCTGGGCGGCCTGGGCGCGATAGTAGAGATAGCCGCCCGCCGCCATTGCCAGCAGGGCCGAAACCGCAACGATGTAACGAGTATTGGACATGGCTGCGTCTCAGGGAACGAAGATGGTGTCGACCACCGCATCGGAAGCGGTGTCCTTGATGCGATCGGCGGCATAGGCGCTGACCTGGAAGATCAGGTTCGGGTCGTCGTTCAACGGCGCCTTGCCCTGCGATACGCTGGAAATGCCGGAGGTGCATTTGTCGATCCGGCGAACGTAGGTATTGGACGTACGCGGCTTGGCGTCGGCCCACTTGACCGGATCGAACCCCGCGCTGGTACACAGCGGCTGGTCGATCTTGATCGACCCGACCGCGCCATTGACTTGGCTCATCAAGGTTCTTTCGACGCCGCGAGCCACTGCCTCGGCGTTCTGGAAGGCCTGGCTGGTGGCGTAGTAATCGGCGGTCATTCGCTCCTGCAGGCTCGTCACCTGCATCGCGGCGATACCCAGCAACGCCAACAGCACCAGGATCACCAGCGCGACGTACAGCACCGCGCCGCGCTGGCTCTTTGACCCAGGCGCCGGCTTAAGCTGCATTGGCCCGATCCGTCCCATATCCCACCTCAATTGCCGCTGAGCCGATTGCGAGCGGCGATGCTGACTTCATAGACGCTGCGATAACGTCCGTCGGAAGGCGCGGTGAACTGCGTCCCCTGCGCGAGCATCGGCGTGCCGCGCGCCACCGCGCTGGCCGGGTCCTTGCTGCGCACGACCAGGCCGACCTGCAACGACCCCACCCGCTGCCAGGCCAATTGCGGCAACCAGCGGTCGACCTCGGGACGACCGCTCGCGGTCAGTGCGACCTCATCGGCCCTGACGATTTTCCCAAGCCGCCCCAACACCAGCTTGCCGGCGGACGTGGTCACGTCGAGCCCGTACAGCAATTGCAGACTCTCCACGCCATCGACCAGCGCTTCGCTGTTGACGGTGATGGCGGCGGAACCCGGTTCGGCGTTGAAACGCGCGCGATACAGTGCCGGCTGGGAAGCGCCGGTCTTCACTCCGACGTAGTAGACGAAGCTGTCGGCACGGTACAACCGCGCCTGGCCGATGCTGAACACGTCGCCGCCGTCGAAACCGCTCTGGTTCAAGCCGCCGGTACGGATATGGATTTGCGCCGCGCCGCTGCCGGCCGATACCGAGTCGGCATGAAACAAGGCCACCGAGCGGCAATCGGCGATGCCGAACAACCCCGGCGCGTCGAGTTCGCGCTTGAGCACCGGCCATTGCTTCGAATCGACCTCGACGGTGGCATGCGCGGGGTCGGCGCGATCGACGGTGAATCCGGTCACCTCCACGCTTTCGGGCGACAGCGCGCGCAGCACTACGATGTCGCTGCCGCGTACCGGCGCAGGGCTCAACCCGGCGATCGCATCGGGCAGCGCGGGAGTCCAGTCGCCTGAGGCGCCCCGAACGGGTTCGCCCAGGCTCACGATTTGCTTGGGCCCGGTGCCCTTCGCCTCGTAACCGTACAAGGACAGATCGAAACTCAGCGCTTCCTTGTTGGCGACGGACGGAATCGTTTCGAAGTCGGTGGGACTTTTGAGGAACAGCTCGCGGAATCCGACCGCGCCGTTCTGGAAGTGCAATTGATCCGAAGAGCAGCCGAAATGGCCGGCTTCGCGAAGATCGCGTTGCAGATAGTCGAAAGCGAAACGCGAACTCTCCTGCACCCGCGCCGCGCCCTGCGCCAGCGAATACGACGCGCGCGAAGCGGAGAATATCTTGACCAGGCCGAGCAGCAGCAGGCCGCTCAACAGCAGCGCCACCATCAGTTCGATCAGCGACAAGCCCGTTTGCCGCGTCGTGCTCATAACTGGCTCTCCAGGCGGAAGGTGGTGGTGGGCGCCAGCGGGTTCCAACGCTTCGCGTCGCCCCATTCGATCTGTACCGAAACCTTGCCGGTGCCGCGATCCACCGCGACCACACCGCTGGCCGAATCGCCCAGCTTCTGCTTCATCGCGCAAGCGAAACGGGCCATGCGAGCGGCCACGGTGGTCGCATCGACGGCGACGCAATTGGCGTCCTGTGCCTGGGACGCGAGGTAGGTTCCGGCGTAGTTCGCAGCGAACATCCGGTCCCTGCGCAGTTGATCCAACATCTCGTTGGCCAGATTGGTCGCGACGGTGCGGTTGTTGCTGCTCTGGGTGAGGCGCAGATTGGTGGTCTGCAGCATCGCCAGGCCCAGCAGGCCGAATCCGAGCACGAGCAAGCTCACCAACACTTCGATCAGGCTCAGGCCGGCGGCGGAAGCGGGCGAGCGCGGCGAGTCGCGCCGTATGCGCATGGCCTTCATGGGCACTCCTCCCGGTTGATGTCGGCATGTCCGGCGGCGTTGATCGCGATAGAGCGGCGATTGGCGACGCCTTTTTCGCAGACCTCGCTCTTGATTTCGATCACCGTATTGGCGGTGCCGATGCGGCGACCGCGCGCGCTGAAAGCGATCGACTCGGCCCCTTCGACGACATTGGCGCCGGCGACGTTCACGACCACGCCGCTCCGCGGCTCGACGATCCGGCGCACCTCATCGCCGTTCAGGCCGCCGCTGCGGTCTTCGTCGGTCCACACCAGCAATCCCTGGGACCAGTTGCCGCCGCAGGCGCCTTTGTTGTTCGGGCAGATCTGCGCGGTCTCCTTGCTGCGCATGGCTTCCATGCGGGCGAAGTTGATCGTCGCCAGCAGCGTGTTGGCGGCGGAAGACACGCGGTTGGAACGGATGCTGGCGGTGAAGGACGGCAAGGCCAGCCCGAGAAGGATTGCGGCGACGGCGATGGTCACCATCAACTCGATCAGGCTGAAACCGGCCTGCCGCCCACAAGTCGCGGCGCCGCCGCGACAGTTCCCCTGTTCTTCCGGAATGGATATCCGGGTTTCATGCGGTGAACGCATTGCCATCGCCCCTTCCTGCACAACTTAGGTTCCGGGCCGCGACGCCCGGAGATAATCGCGACACCGACGCTTGCCTTGCCGTTGAAACTCACGGCCATCGCCGTTTGCCGCAGATGCGGCGACAACGAGGCCTTGGCGATAAGGCAAACGATCAAATCGCGATATGAGGCTAGACAAATGCGATTACCGCGTCGATACGCGGATTCGACGCGCTCATGCCATTAGTTCATGGCCCACGGACGTATGCCGCCGAGGCACGTTGCGCGCCCTGGAAGCTCGCCTTGCTCCGCCGACAATCGTTTCGCTCGCCGGGGAGGCGCTGATGCGGGCAAATGAAATACGTATATGATTGACTTACATGAGGTTTAAGAAACCATCACAGCCGCAGCACCGGTGCTAACTGGTGCATATGAAACGCAAAAAATAAATAGCCATGATGTAAATTAAATTATATTTCCGCACCAGAAATACACATAAACAGCTCGCGCAGCCGAACGAATAAGTACGCACTTATTTCAGCAAAACATTACCTCTCACATAAAAATAGCAATCACGCGGCACACATATTTATATTTCCTAGCACCCGGACCGACCGTTTTCTCTGACGAACGCGCACTTGCCCCGGACAAAAGGTCAAGCCGCTCGATCGCTTTATCGGTGGCCGGCAATCTTTCAAGTCGTTGTCCTTGCGCTGTGCGCCGCACGCCGCACTCGCGTGCGCTCATCCGCAAGCAGCATGCGAGCGGGCAAGGCGTTCAATGCGCACACGATCCGCAGCGCGGGGAGCAAACGGACACTGGAGCGGATCGTCCGCTATCGGCTCGCAGTCGGCCGTCCGGGTCCTGCGCGGGCGCGCCCGAAGCGGTGAGCCGCAGCCACGCAACACCGGCGGTTCATCGCTCCAGTTGGCTTTCGACCGCTGAAGACGCGGACCGGCCGGCCCGGAGCCTATCGTCCGGAGCGCAGGTTCCCGATCGCCTTCACTCGATCCAAGCCCGAAACCATCGAGCGGCGACACGCATGCCTAAGACCAAAGTATCAGCCGCATTTGCGTGCCTTTGCCGCGCTGCGCATTGACCCGCCCGGTCGCAGGGGCGACGCTTCGGGAGTTCAAAACCGGGAGGGTCGTCATGAAAGGTGGTCTGGGCAAATTGGGCTGGGCGGCCCTCGCAATCCTCGGGGCGTTCTGCCTCGGCACGATCGCGCTGCGGCGCGGCGAACACATCAACGCGCTGTGGATCGTGGTCGCGGCGGTGTCGATCTACCTGGTCGCGTATCGCTACTACTCCCTGTTCATCGCCAACAAGGTGATGCAGCTCGACCCGACCCGGGCCACGCCCGCGGTCATCAACAACGACGGCCTGGACTACGTTCCCACCAACAAGCACGTGCTGTTCGGCCATCACTTCGCCGCCATCGCCGGCGCCGGCCCGCTGGTCGGCCCGGTGCTGGCCGCGCAGATGGGCTACCTGCCCGGCCTGCTGTGGCTGATCGTCGGCGTGGTCCTGGCCGGCGCGGTGCAGGACTTCATGGTCCTGTTCGTCTCCAGCCGCCGCAACGGCCGCTCGCTCGGCGACCTGGTTCGCGAGGAGATGGGCCGCGTGCCCGGCACCATCGCCCTGTTCGGCGCGTTCCTGATCATGATCATCATCCTCGCGGTGCTGGCGATGATCGTGGTCAAGGCGCTGGCGGAAAGCCCGTGGGGCATGTTCACGGTGATGGCGACCTTGCCGATCGCGGTGATGATGGGCGTGTACATGCGTTACATCCGCCCGGGCAAGATCGGCGAGATTTCCGTGGTCGGCCTGATCCTGCTGCTGGCGGCGATCTGGTACGGCGGGGTGATCGCCGCCGATCCGGTGTGGGGCCCGCGCTTCACCTTCACCGGCACCCAGATCACCTGGATGCTGATCGGCTACGGCTTCGTCGCCGCGGTGCTGCCGGTGTGGCTGGTGCTGGCGCCGCGCGACTACCTGTCCACGTTCCTGAAGATCGGCACCATCATCGCGTTGGCGATCGGCATCGTCATCGTGATGCCCGACCTGCGCATGCCCGCGCTGACCCAGTTCACCGACGGCACCGGGCCGGTGTGGAAAGGCGGGCTGTTCCCGTTCTTGTTCATCACCATCGCCTGCGGCGCGGTGTCGGGCTTCCACGCGCTGATCTCCTCGGGCACCACGCCCAAGCTGCTCGCCAATGAAGCGCACATGCGCTACATCGGCTACGGCGGCATGCTGATGGAATCCTTCGTCGCGATCATGGCGCTGGTCGCGGCCTCGGTGATCGAGCCGGGCGTGTACTTCGCCATGAACAGTCCGGCCGCGCTGGTCGGCACCGACGTGCACGCGGTCGCGCAGACCATCAGCGGCTGGGGCTTCAGCGTGACCCCGGAAATGCTCGAAGCGACGGCGAAGGACATCGGCGAACACACCATCCTCGCCCGCGCCGGCGGCGCGCCGACATTGGCGGTCGGCATCGCCCAGATCCTGCACAACGTGTTGCCGGGCGAGAACACGATGGCGTTCTGGTATCACTTCGCGATCCTGTTCGAAGCCTTGTTCATCCTCACCGCGGTCGATGCCGGCACCCGCGCCGGGCGCTTCATGCTGCAGGACCTGCTCGGCAGCTTCGTGCCGGCGCTGCGCCGCACCGAGGCCTGGGGCCCGAACCTGCTCGCCACCGGCGGCTGCGTCGCCTTGTGGGGTTACTTCCTGTATCAGGGCGTGGTCGATCCGCTCGGCGGCATCAACACGCTGTGGCCGTTGTTCGGCATCGCCAACCAGATGCTCGCCGGCATCGCGCTGATGCTGTGCACGGTGGCGCTGTTCAAGCTCAAGCGCGATCGCTACGCCTGGGTGACGATCCTGCCCGCGGTGTGGCTGTTGATCTGCACCAGCTCGGCCGGCCTGATCAAGATCTTCGACGGCAACCCGTCGGTGGGCTTCCTGGCGCAGGCGCACAAGTACAGCGCCGCGATCGCCAAGGGCGAAGTGGTGGCGCCGGCCAAGAGTATCGATCAGATGCAGCAGATCATGGTCAACAGCTACGTCAACACCGGCCTGACCGCGCTGTTCCTGTTCGTGGTGTTCAGCGTGCTGGTGTATTCGATCGGCGCGATCGTGAAGGCGCGGGCGAACCCGCAGCGCAGCGATCGCGAGTCCCCTTACGTGGCGCTCAAGCCCAACGAAATGGCGAACCTGTGACATGGGCACCGAACTCGTACCCGTCAGCCAGTACCAGATCTACAAGCGCACCTGGCGCCGCCTGGTGCAGACCGCGCGGCTGTGCTGCGGGGTGCCGGATTACGACAACTATGTCCGGCACCTGATGGAGAAACATCCGGAGCGGCCGATTCCGGATTACGCGACCTTCTTCCGCGAGCGGCAGAAGGCGCGTTATGGCGGTGGGCGGATCGGCTGTTGTTGAACTAACGCCGATGCGAATGAGCGAAGGCCGCCCTCGGGCGGCCTTTTCATTGGATGGGTGCTGGCGATTCGATGCTTGCGCCGCTATGCATGGCAGTGCAGCCGAAGACACGCCGCTGCAATACACATCGCCTCTCTCCCATACACGGACTTCAAGCCGGCGAAGCGCCGGCCAACGAACGCAAGGTGATTCCGACCACATACGCCAATCCCGTACCCGTCGCATAACCCAAGGTCCCGAGCAACGCCCCCACCGGCGCCAGCGAAGGATGGAACGCCGAAGCCACCACCGGCGCCGATGCCGGCCCGCCGATATTGCTCTGCGAGCCGATCGCGAAATAGAAGAACGGCACCCGCAGCAGGCGGCCGACGCCCCACAAGATCAGGATATGCACCGCGATCCAGATCAGGCCCAGCGCGAACAGCCACGGCTTGTCGAGCAAGGCCAGGATGTTCATCTGCAACCCGATGCAGGCGATCAGGAAGTACAGCAGCAGGCTGCCGATCTTCGACGCGCCCGCGCCTTCGAGTTCGCGCGCGCGGGTGAAGCTCAGCGCCAGTCCGGCGAAGGTGGACACCGCCACCACCCAGAAGAACGGTTCGTGCAGGCTGACCGTGCGCGCCCACGACACGTTGTCGGCGAACCAGGCCGACAACGGGCCGGCTATGGCGTGCGCCAATCCGACCACGCCGAACGCGATGCCGACGATCATCGCCAGATCGGTCAGGCTCGCCACGCGCTGGTGCTGAGCCTGGAAGCTTTCGATGCGCTGCTTGAGCTCCTCGATGCCGCGCGTGTCGGCGCCGCTGCGCTCGTCGATCTGCTTGGCGCGGCTGGCCAGGAAAATCAGCACCGCCATCCACACATAGCCCACGCCGACATCGACCACCGCGAACTGGCCGAAGGTGGTCGCATCGACCTGGAAGATTTCTTTCATCGCCAGCATGTTGGCGCCGCCGCCGATCCAGCTTCCGGCCAGCGCGGCCATGCCGCCCCAGGTGTCGCCGGAGACGGTTTCCGGATGGAAGGCGCGCATCGCCACGAAGGCGACGATCGCGCCGAACATCACGCTGAGCGAGGACACCGCGTACATCACCAACAGCTTCGGGCCCAGCCGGAGCACGCCCTTGAGATCGATGGTGAGCGTCAGCAGTACCAGCGCCGCCGGCAGCAGCACGCGGCTGGCGACCGGGTTGTAGAGCTTGGTGTTCTGGCCGTCGACCAGGCCGATGGTGTTGTAGATGCCCGGAATGAAGTAGCACAGCAGCAGCGCCGGCACGAAGGTATAGAACTTCTTCCAGAACCCGGTTTCTTTCGACGAGGTCCAGAACACCAGCCCCAGCGTCGCGGCGATCAGGCCGAGGACGACGATGTCGTTGCTGATGAGCGCCGTGTGGGCGGTGTCTGGCATGCGGGGATTCCGTTGCGTTGGCGTTCCCGCTTGTACTTCGAATTGGTCGAGGCGGGCAAGGGCCGGGAGTTGTCCGCGCGCGGAAACCATTGCCCCCCTTTGAAAAGGGGGCTGCGCGTTGCGTTGCTGGAGGTCTTGAAATGAATCGGCGCGCGGGGGATTTGCTCTTCGTGCGGCAAAAGCAAATCCCCCCTACCCCCCCTTTTCAAAGGGGGGAAACAAGCGAGGGGCACAAGCAAAGGGGGAACTGTGGTTACTGGCCGATGTGCTGCTTCAACCAGCCATTGACCGTGTCGTGCCACTGCACGCTGTTCTGCGGCTTGAGCACCCAGTGGTTTTCATCCGGGAAATACAGGAACTTCGACTCGATGCCCTGGCGCTGCAGCGCGGTGAACACGCCCAGGCCCTGCTCGACCGGAATGCGGAAGTCCTGCTGGCCGTGGATCACCAGCATCGGCACCTTCCAGTCCTTGACGTGATTGACCGGGTTGAACTTCTCGTAGCTGGCCGCCTTCTCGTAAGGCGTGCCGCCCTGCTCCCACTCGGTGAACCACAGTTCTTCAGTCGCGTAACCCATCATGCGCTGGTCGAACACGCCGTCGTGGGTGACCAGGCACTTCCACGGCTGGCTCCAGTTGCCGGCGATCCAGTTGACCATGAAGCCGCCGTAGGATGCGCCCAGCACGCAGGCCTTGTCGCCGTTGAGGAAGGAATACTTCTTCTGCGCCGCCGCCCAACCCTTCTGCAAATCTTCCAGCGGACGGTCGCCCCAGTGCTGGCTGATCGCATCGGTAAAGGCCTGGCCGTAACCGGTGGAGCCGTGGAAGTCGATCATCACCACCGCATAGCCCTGGCCTGCGTAGGTCTGCGGATTCCAGCGATAGCTCCAGCCGTTGCCGAAGCTGCCCTGCGGGCCGCCGTGGATCAGGAACGCGACCGGATACTTCTGCCCTTCCTGATAATTCCACGGCTTGACCACGTAGCCGTGCACGGTGTCGCCGTTCCAGCCCTTGAAGTCGAATTGTTCGAACTCGCCGAACTTCACGCCCGGCAGCAGCTCGCCCGCGTTCGGCGTGATCGCGCGCTGCGGCGCGCCGTCGAGACCGCCGACGAAAATCTGGTCGCCGCTTTTGAGGCTGTTGCGGGTGAAGGCCAGGGTCTTGCCGGCCAGCGCCACCGAACCCACGGTGCCGTCGCCGATCAGCAGGCTCGCCTTGCCGCTGGCGATCTCCACGCCGAACAACGGCTGCTGGCCCAGGTCTTCGGTGGTCGTGTAGATGGTCTTGCCGTCGTCGGACAAGACGATGCCCGAGGCCGAGCGATCCCACTGCGGCGCGATCTCGCGCGACTTGCCGCTGGCCAGATCCAGTTCGATCAGGCCGAAGCGGTCGGCTTCGAAGCCCGGGCGCTTCATCGCGCGGTAGTACAGGGTCTTGCCGTCCTTGCTGAACACCGCGCCGGTGTCCCAGGCGGGATTGGCCGCGGTCAGGTTCTTGGCCGCGCCGCCGTCGGCGCCGACCAGATACAGATCGAAGTTGGTCGACCACGGCTCCTTCGCATCGGCCTTGCGCGCGCTGAACACCAGCGACTGGCTGTCGGGCGACCAGGTGTATTCGCTGCTGTCGCCGAACGGACGCGAAGGCACATCGCCGATCACTTCACCGCTGACCAACCGTGCCGACGAAACTGTCTTGCCCGCCGCCGGCAGATCGGTCACGAACAGACGATTAAGGCGGCCGTCGTTCCACGCATCCCAATGACGCACGAACATGCGGTCGAAGACCTTGCCGCTGGCCTTGCTCTTCTCGGCCGCGTCGAACTTCTTCTTGGTGCAGGCCAGATCGGCTGCGCACTCGACGTAGGTTTCGGCATTGAAGGCCAGGCGCTTGCCGTCGGGCGAGAGCTGATAGCCGCCGACGTCGCCGTCGAACGCGGTGATCTGCCTGGGCGTGCCGCCGCTCAGCGGCAGCGCGTACAGCTGCGAGCTGCCGCCCTTGCTGCTGAGGAAATACACGGTCTTGCCGTCGGTGGAAAACGTCGGCGAATTGACGTTCCAGCCTTCCGGGGTCAAACGCTTGGGCGGCGCGGCATCGCGCGCGAACAGGTCTTCGATCCACAGCGAGGTCGAGGATTTGTTCGCGCCGAAATCCACCACGCGCTTGGTGAACACCAGCTGGCGGCCGTCGGGCGACAAGGTCGGCGAGGAGTAACGGTCCAGGCTGGCCAGATCGCGCGCTTCCAGGCCGCGCGCGAGCGCCGGGGTGAGGGCGAACGCCGGCGCGGATGCGCAGGCCAGGGTCAGGGCCAACGGCAGAAGTGCGTGGCGTGGCGTCATGGCGAAACCTCTTGCGTTATCGGATGTGCCGTGGGCCGCGCGAGGCGGCGAAGAGCACGGGACGGAAAGACGAACGGCCCGGCGTCGCGCCGGGCCGTCGATTCGAATCAGATCTTGGATACCGGCGCGTTGCGGCTGCTGCGATAGAACATCCCCACCACCACCGCCAACACCAGCAGACCGGTGCGGGCGCCGAAGTGGAAGATCTCGGGCAGCGCCAGCACGTCGGCGCGGGTGGAGATCACGATCGGGAAGGCGATGGCGATGCCCATCAAAGCCTCGCCGGTGATCAGGCCGGCGGCGAACAAGGTGCCGGGGCGATGCACGCGATCGACCTCGGCCTCATCGCTGTCCTTGGTCAGGCCGCGACGGCGGCCGACGATATGCGACAGCACGCCGCCGAGGAAGATCGGCACCATCAGTTCCAGCGGCAGGTAGATGCCGATGGCCGCGGCCAGCACCGGCACGCGGAACTTGGACTTGCGCGACTTCAGCCATTCGTCGAAGGCGATGATCACAACGCCGATGCCGGCGCCGATGCCGATCATGGTCCACGGCAGTTCGCCGCCGAACATGCCCTTGGCGACCGACGCCATCAGCGTCGCCTGCGGCGCGGCCAGCGAGTTCGGATGCTCGGCGGTGGGCGCGCCGATGCCGTAGGCGGCGGCGAGCAGGTTGAGGATCGGCGCCATGATCAGCGCGCACGAGAACGTGCCGATGCCGAGCATCAGCTGCTGCTTCCACGGCGTCGCGCCGACGATGTAGCCGGCCTTGAGGTCCTGCAGATTGTCGCCGCCGACCGCCGCCGCGCAGCACACCACCGCGCCGATCATGATCGCGGCGACCGCGCCGATGGGCGAGTCGCGGCCGAGCATCAGCACCAGCACCGCCGAGGCGAACAGGATGGTCGAAATGGTGATGCCCGAAACCGGATTGTTCGACGAGCCGATCAGGCCGGCCAGATACGCTGACACCGACACGAACAGGAACCCGGCGACGATCATGATGATGGTCATCGGCACGCTGACGAACCAGTTACCGACGATGGCCTGATACAGCAGCATCAGCGGCATGACGAAGGCGACCAACGCGATCAGCATCCACTTCATCGGCAAGTCGCGGTCGGTTTCGGCGACCACCCCGCTGCTGCCCTTGCGCGCCGCGGCCAGGCCGCTCTTGACGCCCGACAGCAGCGACTTGCGCAGCGAGAACAGCGTCCACACGCCGCCGATCAGCATCGTGCCCACGCCCAGGTAGCGCACCTTGGCCGACCAGATCGCGCGGCCGATCGCTTCGGCGCTGCCGTCGGCGATGCGCGCGGCCAGCTCGGGATCGGAGTTGAGGAAGAAGGCGTGATAGATCGGAATGGCGAACTGCCACGACAGCACGCTGCCGGACAACACCACGATGCCGACGTTGAGGCCGACGATGTAACCCACGCCGAGCAGCGCCGGCGACAGGTTGGTGCCCATGAAGCCCAGGTACTTGCCCATCCAGCCCGAGACGATGGCGTTGTCCGGGATCACGCGCAGGCCGCTTTCGGCCGCCAGCTTGACCAGCGCGCCGATGCCGCCGGCCAGGCCGAGGATCTTCAGGCCCGGGCCGGGATTCTCGCCGGCCTTGAGCACTTCGGCCGCGGCCTTGCCTTCCGGGAAGGGCAGCGGGTCTTCGACGATCATCGAACGGCGCAGCGGCACCGAGAACAGCACGCCGAGCAGGCCGCCGAGGCCGGCGATGGCCAGCACCCAGGAGTAACGGAAGTCCTGCCAGTAGCCCAGGATCACCAGCGCCGGGATGGTGAAGATCACGCCGGCGGCGATGGACGAACCGGCCGAAGCGCCGGTCTGGACGATGTTGTTTTCCAGGATGGTGCCGCCGCCGAGCAGGCGCAGCACGCCCATCGAGATCACCGCGGCCGGGATCGCGGTGGCGATGGTCAGGCCGGCGAACAGGCCCAGGTAGGCATTGGCTGCAGCCAGGATCACCGCCAGGAAGACGGATAGCAGGACGGCTCGGAAGGTCAATTGTGGCTGTGCGGACGAGGCCATCGGCGTCTCCATCGCGGGTGATCGGGCATATGCGGCAGCGTATGTGCGGAGCCGGCCGCCAGGGGCCGGGCGCCACGCAATCCGCCGATGATCGCATCCGCCGCGGGCCGCTGTAAAAGTGCAGTGCGGCAAAAAGCGGGATTGGGCAAAACCCCGGCGAAGGCGGTTGCAGCGGGTTTTTCCGGGGGATTGGGGGAAACGCGGCAAGGCGGCCCTCACCCCAGCCCTCTTTCGCAAGCGGGAGAGGGAGCTATAAGCACGCGCAGAAGATTGAAGACCTGAGCATGAGACGTAAACGCGAGGTCTCCCTTCTCCCGTTCACGGGAGAAGGTGGCCGACAGGCCGGATGAGGGCCGCCCGCCCCATCGCCCTATACTCCCGCCTCCCGGCCCATCCCAGGGACCGCAGAGAACCCGATCGTGCCCGCAGCCAGCACCGCTTCGATCCAGGCGCCCGCCGCCCCGCGCAATGACGACTTCCTCGGCCACCCCAAGGGCCTGTACGTGTGCTTCTTCACCGAGATGTGGGAGCGCTTCTCGTTCTACGGAATGAAAGCGCTGCTGCTGCTGTACTTGCTGAAGTACCACCTGTTCAGCGACGACGCCGGCTATGACCTCATCGGCGCCTACGGCGGCCTGGTCTACGCGGTGCCGGTGATCGGCGGCCTGCTCGCCGACCGCTACCTGGGCATGCGCAAGGCGGTGGTGCTGGGCGGCGTGCTGCTGGTGCTCGGGCATCTGGGCATGGCTTACGAAGGCCACGCGGCGAAGATGGTCAACGGCGTGGCGGTGCGCGACGAAACCGCGCTGCAGGTGTTCTATCTGTCGCTGGCGCTGATCATCGCCGGCGTGGGTTTCCTCAAGCCGAACATCTCCACCATCGTCGGCAAGCTGTACGAACTCAACGATCCGCGCCGCGATTCGGGCTTCACCCTGTTCTACGCCGGCATCAACGTCGGCGCGCTGTTCTCGGCGCTGATCTGCGCCTTCCTGGGCGAAACCTACGGCTGGAAATACGGTTTCGGCGCCGCCGGCATCGGCATGATCGCGGGCCTGGCGATGTTCCTGTGGGGCCAGCGCTATCTGCGCGGCCACGCCGAACCGGCCGATCCGGCCAAGCTGCGCGAGAAGGTCAATGGCCTGTCGCGCGAGGTGTGGATTTATCTGGGCAGCGTCGGCGGCGTGCTGGTGCTGTGGGGAACGATCCAGTTCGCCTCGCAGATCACCATCAAGCTCGGCGCGATCAGCTTCACCGCGGCGCTGGGCATCATGCTGGCGACCTTGCTGGTGTTCCTGATCTGGTTCTTCGGCTTCATCGCCCGCCAGTGCACGCGCGAGCAACGCGAGCAGATGCTGGCGCTGGTGGTGCTGATCTTCGCCGTGCTGATCTTCTTCACCCTGTACGAGCAGACCTACGGCTCGTGGGTCACCTTCAACGATCGCCTGATGACCAAGGACATGTTCGGCATGGCCCTGGGCCAGTACTCGCCGACGCTGCCGTGGTCGCTGTTCTCGATGGCCGCCAGCCCGCCGCTGATGGTCGCCGCGCTGGTCGCCAGTGATCGCGGCCGCAATGGCCTGGCCAAGGGTCTGGTCGCGCTGCTGGCGATCGGCCTGGCGCTGGCGACCGCGCACGACGTGGTGCTGGTGCCGCAGACCGCCGGTTCGCTGACCTATCTGGGCGCGTTCTTCATCGTCGTGCTGGCGCCGCTGTTTTCCTGGCTGTGGCCGTGGCTGGCGCGCAAGGGCCGCAATCCGAGCAAGCCGGTGACGATGTCGCTGGGGCTGATCTTCGCCGGCCTGTCGTTCCTGCCGTTGATGGCGGCGGCGAAGATTTCCGGCGGCGGCGAAATGGCCAGCGTGTGGTATCTGGTCGCAGCGTATTTCATCCTGGAAGTCGGCGAGATGTGCTTGTCGCCGATCGGCCTGTCGGCGGTGACGCAGTTGTCGGTCGCGCGCGTGGTCGGGCTGATGATGGGTGCGTTCTGGCTCGCCACCGCGTTCTCGGAAGTGCTGGCCGCGCAGTTCGCCAAGATCGCCTCGGTCGAAATTCCCGAAGGCGGCACCATCGACATGGCGGTGGCGTCGGTGAAGTACGGCGAATTGTTCTCGATGCTGATGTGGCTCGGCATCGGCTCGGGCGTGCTGTTCCTGCTGCTGTCGCCGCTGCTCAAGCGCTGGATGCACGGGGTGAAGTGAGCCGGCGTTCGCGCCGGGCTTGCGAACGAAAACGGCGCCCCGGGGCGCCGTTTTCGTTTCCGGCCGTGGCCGTCGCGCAAGCGGGTTACTGCTTGGTTTCCGGCTTCGGCGCGGTGGCGACCTTGCCGCCGAGCGAGCGCGACAGGAACGCCAGCAAACGCGAGTAGTACTCGCGCTTGTGCGCTTCCTCGTAGAAGCCGTGGCCTTCGCTCTTGTAGTACAGCGACTCCACCGGCACGCCGGCTTCGCGCAAGGCTTTCTCCATGCGCTCGCTGTGCACTTGCGGCGCGCGTTCGTCCTCGCCGCCGGCGGCCAGGAACACCGGCACCTTGATCTTGCCGGCCAGACGCGCGGGCGACACTTTGTCCAGCGCTTCGGGCGTGCCGATCCAGTCGCGCAGATAGCTCTCGCCGGAGCCACGCTTCTGGATGTCACCGGTGGTGTGCATCAGCGGCAAGTCGTAGACGCCGACATAGCCGGCCGCGCACTTGTACAGCCCCGGTTCGCGCGCCACGCCCATCAACGCGGCGTAACCGCCGTAACTGGCGCCGTAGATGCAGATGCGCGCCGGATCGGCGATGCCCTGCTCGATCGCCCAGCGCGTCGCATCGGTGACGTCGTCCTGCATCTTGCCGCCCCACTCGCGCCGACCGGCCTGGATGAAGGCCTCGCCGTAACCGCCGGAGCCGCGATAGTTGACCTGCAACACCGCATAGCCGGCCGCGGCCAGCACCTGCGCGTCGTCGTCGAACTGCCAGTGGTCCTGGATGCCGTAGGGGCCGCCGTGCGGCATCACCACCAGCGGCATCGACTTGCCGGCCGCGCCCTTGGGCGTGGTCAGCAAACCGGACAAGGCCAAACCGTCGCGCGCCTTCAACTCGACCTGCTTCACCGACGCCATCTGCGCCGGATCGAACCAGGAGCGGCGGCTGATGATGTGCGCGGCGTGCTTGTTCTCGTTGTCGAACAGATACACATCGCCGGGGCTGCGGTCGTTCCAGACCTCCACCAGCGACAGCTTGCCGTCCGCGCTCTGCGAGGTGATGCGCACCGCATCACCCGGGAACGCCGCTTCCAGGCTCTTGTACTGGCGCGCTTCGGGCGAGTTCTTCTCGAAGAACACCGTGCGCGGCTTGCCGTCGGCGAAGAACACGCCCACCGGAATCCGGCTGTTGGTGCGATAGATGATCCGGTCCGGATCGGCGACCTTGTCGCGCAGGATTTCCTTGCGCGTCTGCGTGGCGATGTCGAAGGCGACGATCGAATCCGGGCCCTGCGCGTGTTCGGTCTGGAAGTACGCGGTCTTGTCGTCGGCCGAGAACCCGATCGGCAAGTCCATGCCGTTCTCGCCGGCATCGGAACTGACCAAGGTCCACTCGGTGTTGTTGCCGGGGCGATAGAACAGCTTGCGCACGTTGTCGGTGCCGAAGCCGCGCGCGAAGCGGACCACGCCGGCGTTGTCGGTGGTGAAGCGAGTGTTGCGCACCGGCGACAGCGCCACCAGGTTGCGCTGGCCGGTGAAGGTGTCCAGGCGCTCGGCGCGCGAATAGGCATCGGCCTTGAACGGCTGTACCGAGATCACCACCGCGCGCTCTTCCGCCGGCAGGTCATCGACCAGGAACGCGGCCACGTCCTCGACTTTCTTCGGCTGGATGCGGGTGCCGGCGCCGCGGCCCTGCACGCGATAGCCCACCAGCACGTCGGCGCCGGTGCCGTTGGCGTTGATGGCGAAGATTTCGCCGGTGCCGATCGGCTCGTCGCGCGAGCCCAGCTTCTGCGCCATGCTGATCAGCACGCGGGTCGGGCTGACCCACCAGAAATCGTCCACGTGATTGTGCCGGCCGACGCGGAATACGCCAGTGCGCTTCATGTTTTCGCGGGTGAAGATCACCAGCGCGGTTTCATCGTTCATCGGCACGGACGCGGCGAAGAACTCGCCGGTCGGCGACAGCTTGATGTCGCTGAAGGTGTCGCCCTTGGCGAAGCTGTCGATGTCCAATGCGGCACTCGCCGCCGCCGGGGCCGCGATGCCCGCCGGCGCCTCCGCGGCCACGGCCGCGGTCGTGCTCAACGCGGCCAACAACATGCCGCCTACCCAGTACTTCATCCTTGTCCCCTTCTGACTAGCCATAACGTTGTTCCGGTGCCGTCGCGGCACCGCTCGTAAAGATCCGCCGATTCAATTCTTCGCCGTCGCCGCAGTCGCCGCGGCGGCTTGCGCCGTGCGTCCGCCCAGATGCCTGGACAGGAACGACAGCAGCCGGCTGGCGAATTCGCGCTGATGTTCCTGCGCGTAGAAGCCATGGCCCTCGGTCTCGTAATAAAGCGTTTCCACCGGCACGCCCGCCTTGCGCAGCGCGGCTTCCATTTTCTTGCTGTGGGCGATCGGCGCGCGCTCGTCCTTGCCGCCCGCTGCCAGGAACACCGGCGCCTTGATCTTGTCGGCCATGTGCACCACCGATGCCGCTTCCAGTTCGGCCGGCTCGCCCATCCACTCGCGTATCACCCGCCGGCTGTTGGTCTGGCGCTGGATCATGTTCAAGTCGTAGACGCCGACGTAGCCGACCGCGCACTTGTACAGCGACGGCTCCTTGGCCACGCCCATCAGCGCGGCATAGCCGCCGTAGCTGGCACCGTAAAGACAGACTCGCTGCGGATCGGCCAGCCCCTGCGCGATCGCCCAACGCGTGGCGTCGGTGAGATCGTCCTGCATCTTCGCGCCCCATTGGCGCTGGCCGGCGCGCTCGAACGCGGTGCCGTAGCCGCCGGAGCCGCGGTAGTTGATCTGCAGGACCGCATAGCCGGCCGCGGCCAGCATCTGCGCGTCGTCCTGGAAGCCCCACACGTCCTGTTCGCCGAACGGGCCGCCGTGCGGCATCACCACCAGCGCGGGCTTGGCGCCGGTGTTCGCCGCAACGGTCAACAGGCCGTGCAGTTGCAAGCCGTCGCGCGCCGCCACCACGATCGCGCGGCTCGGCGCCATGTGCGCGGGGTCGAACCAACTGCGGCGGCTGACGACGTGCTCGGCGTTGCTGCGGGTGTTGTCGAACAGAAAGAAATCGCCCGGATTGCGGTCGCTGGCCACTTGCACCAGCGACCAGCGCTCGTCGTCCGTTTGCGAGTTCAGCAGTACCGTCTGCCCCGCGAACGCCGCTTCCAGGCTGCGATAACGCCGAGCCTCGGGCGAGTTGGCGTCGAAAAACGCCGTGCGCGGTTTGCCGTCGGCGAGGAAGAACGCGCCCACCGGAATCCGGCTGTTGTTGCGATAGATGATGCGGGCCGGGTCGAAGACCGGATCGCGCAGGACCTCGGCGCGGGCCTTGCTGGCCGGATCGAAGCTGGTGATCGAATCCGGGCCGTTCTCGTGTTCGCTGCGCATGTAGGCGATGCGATCGTCGGCGGAGAAGCCGATCGGCAGATCCATCAGCTTCTTGTCGTCTTCCGCGCGCAGCAGTTGCCAGTCACCCTGGCCGGCGTCGCGGTGATACAGCTCGCGCTTGCCGTCGCGGTTGTAGCCCAGCGCGAAACGCACGTTACCGTGGTTGTCGTTGAGGAACACCGCATCGCGGATCGGCGCGCTGGAAATCTTCGTGCGCGTGCCGGTAAGGGTATCGAGCTTTTCGACCCGGGTGTATTCGCTTCTGTAGGGCTGCAGCGAGATCAGCACGTTGACCGGGTCTTGCGGCAGATCGTCGATGATCGCGGCGAATCCGCGCTCGCCGCGATCGGGCGGCATGACGGTCTTGCCGTCGGGCTGTTTCAGCGAGCGGCTGCCCATCAGCACTTCCAGTCCGCTGCCGTCGGCGTTCATGGCGTAGATATCGCCCGATTCGATCGGCTGATCGCGCTTGCCGCGCTTGTAGGCCATGCTGATCAGCAGGCGTTCGGGCGCCGACCAGATGAAGCCGGAGACGTGGTAATCCTTGGCCAGGCGGAAGCGGCCGACGACCTTGGCCTTGCGCACGTCGGCCGACGCCGGATCGCGCTTGAACACGGCCAGCATGGTCTCGTCTTCCAGGGGCACGGTGGCCGCGTAGTAGGCGCCGGTCGGCGACAGTTTGATGTCGCTGAAGCTGTCGCGGATCGCGTAGGCGGCAACATCGATACCGCTCGCGGCGGTCGCGGGGGACGCGCCAGCGTCGGCGGTTTGCGCCTGCGCGATCGCCGGACCGGCCAGGTACGTGCAGCACAGCGCCGCCGCCCACATCCGCAGGCTGCGTTCGAATCCGATTCCCATTGCGCCCCCTATCCCTGATCGTTGCCGGGCAGTGCCATTCACCGCCGGCTCGCAGGCACCCTGCCCGCTACGCCGCGATCATAGGCAACGTGACCGGCCTCGCACAATCGGGCGATTCGCCTGGCCGGTCGCGGCCGATTCAGCCGTCCCGATCGAAGGTTGCATCCAGCGCATCGCGCCAGTCGGGAACGCTCAGCCCGTACTCGGCCCGCAGATGGCCGCTGTCGAGCACCGAATACGCCGGCCGCCGCGCCGGAGTCGGGTAGTCGGCGGTGGTGATCGGCAATACCCGCGGCGCGCGCGCGATCAGGCCGCGCGCCAGGGCGGTTTCGAAGATGGCTTCGGCGAAGCCGTGCCAGGTGGTCTGGCCGGCGGCGACCAGATGGCGCACGCCCGATTCGGCGATGCCCCGCTCCAGCACCCGCGCCGCCGCGTCGGCCAGCAGCCAGGCCGGGGTCGGCGAGCCGTGCTGGTCGGCGACCACGCGCAGCTCTTCGCGCTCGGCGCCCAGGCGCAGCATCGTGCGCAGGAAGTTCTGCCCGCGCGTGGCGTAGACCCAGGCGGTGCGCAGGATCAGATGACGCGCGCCGCTGGCGCCGATCGCCTGTTCGCCGGCGAGTTTGCTGTGGCCGTAGACGCTCAGCGGCGCGGTCGGGTCGGTGTCCAGGTACGGGCGCGTGCCGCGGCCGTCGAACACGTAGTCGGTGGAGTAATGCAACAGCGCGATGCCGCCGCCGGCGCACAGCTCGGCCAACCGCGCCGGCGCGGCGGCGTTGATGGCGAAGGCCGCATCGCGCTCGCTTTCGGCGCGGTCCACCGCGGTGTAGGCGGCGGCATTGACCACCCAATCCGGACGCACCCGTTGCAGCAATGGCGCGATGGTTTCGAGTTGGGCCAAGTCCAGCGCCTCGCAGGCGCCGCCGCCGTCGTTCAAGACGCCGCTGCGGGTGGTCGCGACCACGTCGCCGAGCGCGCCCAGGCTGCGGCGCAGCTCGAACCCGACCTGGCCGTCGCCGCCCAGCAGCAGAATCTTCATGCCGCGTAGTCCGGCAACCGCTCCGCGGCGATGTCCTTCAACAGCGGCGTGGCCTGATCCTTGGCCGACAGTGTCGGCTCGCTGATCGGCCAGTCGATCGCCAGATCCGGATCGTCCCAGCGCAAACCGGCGTCGGCCTGGGCGTCGTAGGTCTGCGTGCACAGATAGGTGAACACCGCCTTCTCGCTGAGCACGGCGAAGCCGTGTGCGAACCCTTCCGGTATCCAGAAATGGCGCTTGTTCTCGCCGCTGAGCACGGCCGCGGTCCAGCGGCCGAAATGCGGCGAGCCGCGGCGGATGTCCACGGCCACGTCCCAGACTTCGCCCTCGATCACCGAGACCAGCTTGCCCTGCGGCTTGGGCCACTGGTAATGCAGGCCGCGCAGCACGCCGCGCGCGGACGAGGACACGTTGCCCTGGGCGAAGCTCAGGTCCAGTCCGGCTTTGGCGAGCTTGTCGCTATTGAACGACTCGTAGAAATAGCCGCGCGAATCGCCGAACACCTGCGGTTCGATGATCAGGCAGCCCGGCAGGTCGGTTTCGATGATCTTCATTCGTTACTCTGCGAAAAACATAAGCATTACGGCACCGGGCCGCGCTCGATCAGGCCGAGCAGGTACTGGCCGTAGCCGTTCTTGGCCAGCGGCCGCGCCAGTTCGGTCAGCTGCGCCGCGTCGATCCAGCCGTTGCCGAAGGCGATTTCCTCCGGGCAGCAGATGCGCAGGCCCTGGCGCGCTTCGATGGTCTCGATGAAATTCGACGCTTCCAGCAAGGACTGGTGCGTGCCGGTATCCAGCCATGCGTAGCCGCGGCCGAGTTGCTCCAGATGCAGCGAGCCCTCGTCCAGGTACATGCGGTTGAGATCGGTGATCTCCAGTTCGCCGCGCGCCGACGGCTTGAGCTGGGCGGCGAAATCGCTGGCACGTCCGTCGTAGAAATACAGGCCGGTGACCGCATAGCGCGAGCGCGGCTTCAGCGGTTTTTCTTCCAGGCCGATCACCCGGCCGTCGCTGTCGAACTCGGCCACGCCGTAGCGTTCCGGATCGCTGACCCAGTAACCGAACACCGTCGCGCCCTCGCTGCGCGCGCCGGCGCGCTTGAGGATCGCGGTCAGGCCGGGGCCGTGGAAGATGTTGTCGCCCAGCACCAGGCAGCTGGGCTCGCCGTTGACGAACTCGCGCCCGATCAGATAGGCCTGGGCCAGACCGTCGGGGCTGGGCTGCTGCGCGTATTCGATGCGCATGCCCCATTGCGAACCGTCGCCGAGCAGGTTCTTGAACAAGGCCTGCTCGTGCGGGGTGTTGATGATCAGCACTTCGCGGATGCCCGCCAGCATCAGCACGCTGAGCGGGTAATAGATCATCGGCTTGTCGTACACCGGCAGCAGCTGTTTGCTGATGCCCTGGGTGATCGGATACAGCCGCGTGCCGGAGCCGCCGGCCAGGATGATGCCCTTGCGGTTCATGCGTAGTTCCCCTAGTGCCGAATCAGGCCTGGCCGATGCGTTCGAGCCGGTAGCTGCCGTCGAGCACGCGCCGCACCCACGGCTGGTGATCGAGATACCAGTCCACGGTGCGGGCGATGCCTTGCTCGAAGCTCAGCGTCGGCTTCCAGCCCAGTTCGTTGTGCAGCTTGGACGCGTCGATGGCGTAGCGGCGGTCGTGGCCGGGACGATCGGCGACGAAAGTAATCAGCGATTCGCGCGCGCGCCCGTCGGCGAGCGGACGGCGCTGGTCGAGCAAGGCGCAGATGGTCTTGACCACGGTGAGGTTGGGACGCTCGGCCTCGCCGCCGACGTTGTAGGTCTCGCCGATGCGGCCGGCTTCCAGCACGCGCGCGATCGCCGCGCAGTGATCGCCGACGAACAACCAGTCGCGCACGTTCATGCCGTCGCCGTACACCGGCAGCGGCTCGCCGGCCAGCGCCTTGGCGATGACCAGCGGAATGAGTTTTTCCGGAAACTGGAACGGCCCGTAGTTGTTCGAGCAGTTGGTGGTCAGCACCGGCAGGCCGTAGGTGTGGTGGAAGGCGCGGACCAGGTGGTCGGACGCCGCCTTGGAAGCCGAGTACGGCGAGTTCGGCGCGTACGGCGTGGTCTCGGTGAACTTGCCGCTGTCGCCGAGCGAGCCGTAGACCTCATCGGTGGACACGTGCAGGAAACGGAAACCGTCGCGCTTGGGCGCGTCGAGCGATTTCCAGTAATCGCGCACCTGCTCCAGCAGGCTCAGGGTGCCGACCACGTTGGTCTGCACGAACGCGGCCGGGCCGTCGATGGAGCGATCGACATGGCTTTCGGCGGCGAAATTGATCACCGCCTCGGGGCGGTGCTCGGCCAGCAGGCGCTTGAGCAGGGCCGCATCGCCGATGTCGCCCTGGACGAAGACGTGATTGGCGTTGCCGTCCAGCGAGCTGAGGGTGTCGAGATTGCCGGCGTAGGTCAGCGCGTCGAGATTGACGACCTTCACGCCCTTGCCGACCGCGTCGAGGACGAAGTTGCCGCCGATGAAACCGGCGCCGCCGGTCACGAGCCAAGTGGACACTCAGGGAACTCCTTATAGGGGGAATGAACCGGCGAGACGAAGCCACGGCTCAGGCCGGGCCGCGCGACTCATTCATCCTGCACCGGCTGAAAGTCGGGGCCGATTGTAAGGCCTATCGGACGAGCCTCAGCGTCAAACCGGTCACGGCGATCAGCCGCGCGACAGGCAAGGTGTCTGATTTACCTCGTATTTGAGCGATCGGCCCACCGTAAATGTGCGGCGTGCATCGATTCGGCCTTGCCGCCGCTCACGACGCGGCTTCGCCCGCGCGCGGGCACGGGCGAAGGTAGCGATGGGCCGCTCGGGCGGCTACCGGCCATGCCGGGCAAAGTGCGCGGCCCGGCTCTCAGGGCTGACCGCCCTGCACCGCGGCGGCGGGCGCGGGCGACAGGAATCGATCCAGCGGCAGGCCCGAGCGCTCGCCGACTTCGACCCGGCGCGCCACCTTGCCCTGCGCATCGACCACGATCACCGCCGGCACCCGCGCGATCCCGAAACGGCGGAACACCGCGCCGTCGCGATCCAGCGCCAGCGGCACCGGGATGCGGTGCTGGTCGCGGTACTCGCGCAGATCCTGCTCCGACGCCCACAGGCCCGAGGCGACGCCGACCCAGCGCACGCTGCGGTCGCGCCCCAGCGCGACCAACTGCTCGCGCACGGCGCGGCACTCGCGCGAGGACTGCGGGCGGGTCTTGGCGAAATAGCTCTCGCACCACGGCGACAGGAACACCAGCACGCTGGAACGCTTGCGCGCCGGATCGCTCAGCGCCAGCCGATGCGATTCCAGGCTGCTCAGCTCGGAGTTCGGCACCGCCTCGCCGATCCGCAGCGCCGGCGTCGCGTGCGCGCCGGCCGATGCCGGCGCCGCCTGCGCGAGCGCGCCGCTGTCCGCCGAATCCGGCGCCTTGCGCGCCTGCGCCAGAGCGCTCTCCAGGCGCGCATCGACCTGATGGCCGACGTAGACGATGCGCCCGTCCTTGCCGATCACCACATGCTGCGGCGTCACCCGCAAACCGAACAACTCGCCCAGCGCGCCGTCGTCGCGCACCATCGGCATGGTCAGGCCGAGTTCGCGCCGGAACGCGCGGATCTGCTCGACGGTGTCGTCGAAACCGATATTGACCGCGACCACCTGCAGATCGGTGCCGGCATGGCGCTGGACCTGTTCGAAGTGCGGCATCTGCTGGCGGCAGGGCACACACCAGGTCGCCCAGAATTTCAGGTACACCGCCTTGCGCCCGCGCAGGGCGCCCAGGTCGAGGGTCTTGCCGTCGATGGTGGTGAGCGCCAGCGGCGGCACCACGCGGCCGAGCACGCGCGCGCCGGCCTGGCGCGCGAAGTCGTCGCCGCTCTCGGCCCGCGCTGGCCCGGCGCCGGACCAGGACACGATCGCGAGCAGCGTCAACAGAACCCACGAGCGCAGCCCATGGCGCGAAGAAGCGGTATCGATGTGCGGAGGCATTGCGATATCCAGGTCGGATGGAGGGACGGCTGCGCGGCCGGACACGGGCGCGGCTTCGGCAGGGTCGCGACGGCCATGACCGAACGGCGAGCCCGCCGGACCGCGCAGGCTTAACTTAGCCTCCGGCCGGCGGACGCGGCGAGCCAGTTGCGTCGATTTTTGAGGAACCAGTCGGACCGGCTGGCGTCCGCTGCCCGGCCGGCGCCGCGGCTTTGATCCCGCGGCAATCCGTCGGCCGCGTTGCGCTCGCTACGCAGTCATGAGTACGAAAGCGACATTCGACGCCGGAAGCAAATCGAAAGACGCGGCGTTGCCGCGTTCGTGGGAACAACGAATAAAAGCGGCGATCGCAGCCCGGCAGCACTCACCCGCCGAGGCGGTCCGCAACCGGCTGCGACGCAACCTGCGCGAACACCGGCGCAGCACGGTGATCGTAGGTTTCCGCCGCATGCGCGGCCGCGCCCAGCAGGCCGGCGCAGGTGTGCACCACCGCCAACGACGGCACTTCGGCCATCCCGGCCGAGAAGCGGCCCTTGGCTTCGAACGCCTCGCGAAAGCCGCAGGTCTGCAGCGAATCCAGCAGCTTCGGCACCACGCCGCCGGCCAGAAAGACACCGTCCCAGGCGCCGAGCGTGAGCACGAGGTCGCCGGCCATCGAGCCGAACGCCGCGCAGAACAACTCCACCGCCTGCTGGCAATGACCATCGCCGGAAGCCGCGCGCGCGTTGATCTGCGCCGGCGACAACGATTCCACCGCTACGCCTTCCACCTCGCACACCGACGCATACAGATTCACCAGACCCGGCCCCGACACCAGCCGCTCGCACGACACGCGGCCGAAACGGCGCATCAGGCATTCCAGGATGCGCAGGTCCTGCGGCCGCAACGGTGCGAAACCGGCGTGACCGCCTTCGGTTTCCAGCGGGAAACAGCGTCCGTCGCGCACCAGTAGCCCGCCCACGCCCAAGCCGGTGCCCGGGCCGATGACCGCAAAGGTCTGCGCGCGGCGCGGATCGAACCCCGGCCAGCCGGCCGCGCCGATCGCGACCACGTCGTCCGCGCGCAGACGCGAGATCGCCATGGCCTGCGCGGCGAAGTCGTTGATCAACGCCACCCGCGAGGTACCCAGCGCGGCGCCGATCTCGGAGGCGCGGATCTGCCAGGGATGATTGGTGATGCTCGCTTCCTCCAGCCGCACGCGCCCGGCCACGGCGAACACCGCGGCGTCGGCGCGTTCGCCCAGCTCATCGAGGAAGTGCCGCGCCGCATCGGCCGCGCTGGCGAAGCCGGCGGCCGGGTACTCGCGCACGCTGTCGTGCAAAAGCACTGCGCCCTGGGCCAGTTCCGCCATCGCGAATCGGGCATTGGTGCCGCCGATATCGCTGACAAGCACGCGCATCAGCGACTGTCTCCGCGCAACCGCAGCGCCGCCAGATCGGGCTTGCCCGACACCGCCTCGATCACCAGCGTGTTGCGGCCGCGCAGCAACATCACCGGCTGCGGTAGATTCGTCGACGTCGCCGACAGCGCATCGCCGTTGAGCTTCACCCGCAGCACGCCCGGCGAGCCGTCCAAGGTCAACACGTAGGCGCCCGCTGCCTCGACATCGATCGTGTACTTGAGCCACTCGCCGTCCTGCATCGCGGCCACGCGCGGGCCGTCACTGCCGCCGACCAGATCGACGCCGTCGTTGCGATACAGCTGCGAGGGGTTCCACTGCGCGCCGGGCTTGCCGCTCTCGTTGGCGGCGCTGAGATCGAAATAGGCCACGCCATTGCGGCCCAGGTCGAAATCGACCGCGGCGATCACGCCGCCATCGCGCGCGATCCGGTTCGGCTTGAACGGCAGGCTGCGATCGTCGCGCGGCGCGCGCAGCCAGGCATCGACCACGTCGGGATGGCGGGCGTTGTTCTGCATGCGGATGTCGTGCGTGGCCAGGGTCATCAACGCCTCGCGCGCCTGCTCGCGGCTCGGCCGCGGGCCCTTGCCTTCCCAGTACGCCAACACCCGCTCATAGCCCGGGTTGGCGATCACCTGCAGCGGATTGTTGTAGCGCAGTTTCTTCAGCGGCCAGTTGGCCCAACCGATGTCCTCGCCTTCCATGGTTTCCACGGTGCGGGTGAACCAGTCGTTGGAGTTCTCGCCGGTCTCGCCCAGCCACAGCGGCATGTTCCAGCGCGCGCGCAGGGCGAGCTGGTCCTTGATGCTGTCGCGGCCGGTGCCGTTCCAGTATTTGTGGAAGCTCAGCACGAGGTTGTCGTCCCACGGGCCGGCATCGAGCACGCCGCGGTAGTTGTTGCCCCAGCAGTTGCCTTCGATGATGACGATATGACGCTGGTCGATTTCGCGAATCGCCGCGGTGGTGCGCACCAACAACTCGCGCAGCGGCGCGTTGCCGGTTTCGACGCAGCCGTTCTTGTCGGCCGCGCTGGCGAAGCCCCAGTTGGGCTCGTTGATGATGTCGTAACCAGCGACCGCGGGCTCGTCGCGATAACGCTGGGCCAGATTGCGCCACAGCGCGACCATCTTGTCGCGGTTGCCGGCGTCGTCCCACAGCGACGGCGTGGACGGATCGCGGTCGGAAATATTCAGATCGTTGCCCTGTCCGCCGGGCGCGGCGTGCAGGTCCAGGATCACGTACAGGCCATTGGCCTTGGCCCAGGCGATCAAGTCGTCGGTGCGCTTGAAGCCGTCTTCCAACCAGGTCTGCTGGCCCGGCACCGGTTCCTTCGACAGCGGCAGCGTATACAGCTCGTAGTGCATCGGCAGGCGCACGGAGTTGAACCCCCACGCCGCGACGGAGTCGATATCGTCCTTGCCGACGTAGTTGTCCAGCCAGGCCCGATAGAACGCCTGCGTGTCCTGCTCGCCGATCAAATCGACGATGCGCTGGCGGATCGCGTGCTGCATGCCCGGGCCGCTGAGGCCCAGCATGTAGCCTTCCTGCAGCATCCAGCCGCCCAGGCCGACGCCGCGCAGGATCACCGGCCGGCCTTGTTCGTCGATGATCTGCTGGCCCTGCGCCCGCAGGAACTGCGCGGCGCCAGCCGGCGCCAGGCTCATCGCCAGACACAGCCCCGCCGCGGCCAGCCCAGCGCCCATGCCGCGCGCGCGGCTGCGATCACGCGACACTGGTGGACACCGTGGCGCGCGGACCGCTGGGGCAATACTGGTCGAGGTAAGCCTGATGCGACGGCAGCATGCGCACGGTGGTTTCCACATGCGTGCGGATGTCGTCGAGGAACCGCCGCAGATCGGCCTCGCTCATGGTGTCGGCGGTGGGATGATGGGTTTTCGGCGTGATCCCCTGCCCCATCATCACCTGAATCCACGAGTTCTCCGCGAACAGCTCGCCGGGAACATGAAACACCGTGCCGGTTTCGCGGAACAGCTCGATGCGGCGGCGCAGCGTCTGCGGCAATTCCATGTTCGCCAGATACTCCCAGTACGGCGTATCGCGACGCTCGGTGGCGTAGTAATGCAGCACGACGAAGTCGCGCACGTGCTGCAGCTCATCGGCCATCTGCGTGTTGTACTCGTCGATACCGGCCTGGCCGATCACCTGCGGGAACGATCGCATCAGATGGGTGATCCCGCGCTGGATCAGATGGATGGTGGTCGATTCCAGCGGCTCGATGAAACTTCCGGCCAGGCCGAGCGCGACGCAGTTGCGGTTCCAGCATTGCAGGCGCCGTCCCGGACGGAAGCACACCGGCCAGGGATTCTTCAGCACCTCGCCGTCCACCGTATCCATCAGCCGCTGCTTGGCTTCCTCATCGCCGACATGGCGGCTGGAATAGACGATGCCGTTGCCGACGCGGTGCTGCAGGGCGATCCGCCACTGCCAGCCCCAGGGTTCGGCGATCGCGCGGGTGTAGGGCACCGGATCGCATACCGAGGTGGTCTGCACGGCGATGGCGCTGTCGTTGAGCAGCCAGTGCGACCAGTCCTCGAACCCCACGCCCATCGTCTTGTCGATCAGCAGCGCGCGAAATCCGGTGCAGTCGATGAACAGGTCGCCTTCGATCACCTCGCCCCGCTCCAGCCGCAGCGCGGTGATGTAGCCCGAGTCCGCATCGGTCAGCACTTCGACGATCTTGCCCTCGATGCGCCGGCAGCCGTTGCGCTCGCTCATCGCGCGCAGGTACTTCGCGTACAGGCTGGCGTCGAGGTGATAGGCGTAGTTCATCCGGTAGTTCTTCAAATGGGCGAACTTGCCCTGCAGCGCGGCCTGCAGTTCGACGCAGTAGTCGTCGTAACTGCCGGCCAGCCCGAGTTCGTGGCCCCTGCGCCAGAAATGCTGGAAGCCGGCGCTCCAGTGATCGCGGCCGGTGGTGCCGAAGGAGTGGATGTAGCGATGCTGCTGGGTGCGCCAGTTCTCGAACGAGATGCCGAGCTTGATCGTGCCCCGCGTGGCGGCCATGAACTCGCGCTCGTCGATGTCGAGCAAGCGATGGAAGGTGCTCAGGGTCGGGATGGTGGCTTCGCCGACACCGACGGTGCCGATTTCCTCCGACTCGATCAGGCTGATCTCCAGCGTGCCGCCGAGGATCTTCGAGACCGCGGCCGCCGCCATCCAGCCGGCGGTGCCGCCGCCGGCGATCACCACGCGCTTGACCGGCTTGGCCGCATGGGTGTCGGCATCGTTATGCATGGCGTCTCTCAACGGTTCAGGGCCTGTAGCAGGCGCGCGCGCAGTTCGCGGGCGCGCAGTTCGTCGATCGGCGCGAGCATGCCGCGCGCGGCTTCCGGGATATGCGCCGCGGTCTGCGCGTCGGCATCGAAGACGTAATGACGGAACACCTCGCGCCAAACCTCGCGCTGCTCCGGCGGCAGATCGCGCACGCTCATGATCGCGAGCATCAGCGCGTTCATCGGCGTGTCCATCCACTTCGGCGATTGTCGCCACCAGTAGTTGACCAGCACGTTGAACGCGTCCAGCGCTTGAATGTGATGCCACCACATGCTCGGGATCAGCACCGCGTCGCCGGGCGCGAGTTCGGCGCTCTGCGCATGGCGCAGGGCTTCGGCGAACTTCGGGAAACGCTGCTCATCGTGCCGGTAATCGGGCGCGGCGAAATCGACCAGGCTCACCGCCTGCCCGGCCGGCGTGCGGTCGAGCGGCCCGATGTACAGGTTCTGCAATTGATCCGGCGGAAACAGCGTCACGCGGCGCCGGCCGGCGACCACGCAGGCGATGTTGTCCGGCACGTCCTGATGCGCGGGGATGCGGGTGCGGTTGCCGATCCAGATGCTCGCCAAGGGTTGCAGCGCGCCGAATCCGAAATCGTTGTGGTCGCGCAGGCCGGGCAGCCAGGTATCGATGGTAGTCGAGCCGACATACAAAGTCGGCGCCGCCGGATCGTCGAGTTGCCGCAGCAAGGTGTCGAGCACGACCGGCAGCGGCGCCCGCTCCTGGGTGAAGCTGAAGCCCTGCAGGCCTTCGCGATAGGAAATACGACCGCCGGCCTGCGCCGGCGCCACGCTCACCGTCACCGGCGTGTCGCGCGCGAAACCCTTGAGGTAGCCGATCGCCTCGCGCGCCGACGCGGCGCCGGCGCGGGCGATCGGCCAGTTCGCCGCCACGCCGCGCAGGACGTAGGGCCGGGTCGGGTGCAACAGTGCCGACGGCAACGCCGCCGCATCGATGCCGTGGAGTTCCTCGATGGCCTCAACGAGCGGCGGCATGACGGCGGTTCATCCGTTCGATCAGGTCGCGCAGGTGCGACATCGACGCCAGCGCCATGTACGCCGCTTCCAGATAACCGGCCTGCGACAGTTCATGCAACGCAGCGCCGTCGAGCCCGTGCAGGCGTTGTTCGTCGATGGTGTGGAAGCCGGACAGGCGGTGCTGCGAGCGATCATCCAGTTGAAAATCGAGCGCGAACGGTTCCAGCAACTCATGGCGCAGCAGCGCGGCAATGAAGCCGGCGTTGTCCTGCAGGCCGTCGTGCAGCGTGCGCAGCACCGAGGCCATGCGCTCCAGGAACGCGGTGGTGCCGCCGTGTTCGAGGAACAACGCCTCGCCCTGCGCGCCGCCGCGGGCGACGCGCGGGTGCGCCAGATCGACGTGGATCATCGGTTCTTCATCGGCGATGCCGATCAGGAACGGCAGGCGCTCGACCGCGATCGGCAGGTAGTGCGCGTCCCAGCGCTCACCATCCAGAAACAGATTCTCGTTCTGGCGCAGGCCGAGCAATGCCACCGGCAGGAAGCCGCCCTCGGCGGTCTTCTGGAACACCACCGGGTAACAGGCCTGCAGTTCGCGGAATTCGCGGAAGAAGGTCGGCGCCAACATCGTGTCGTCGCCGTAGCGCGCGCCGCGAGCGGTGATCACGCGCAGGTCGTGGTGATCGATGTTGTTGAGCAGTACGGCTTGGGACATCGCGGTTTCCAGGATCGGTGCGGACCGGGCGGGACTGCGCCCAGCGGCCCGCGTTTCCGCAGCGGCGAGGTTTCCGCGGAGGATGTACCCGCAACGCGCCGAGGGGAAGGCCTCGCCCGCCGCCCGGATGCGGGAACGGCGGGACGCGGCCGCGGACGATGTTCGCCGCGCCGCCGCTGGCGACGCCCGGGCCGGCCGGAACAACGGCCGCCCCGTGCGCACCGGCGGACAAACGCCGCGGTCGCCGCGATCAGAACTTGTAGCGCACCCCGAACATGTAACGCGGCCCGGATTGATCGTAGGAATACAGCTGGCGCTTGTTGCGACCGCGGGTCCGCATGGTCTCGTCGGTCACATTGATGCCTTCCAGCGACAACACCAGATTCTCCGTGACCGCGTAGCTGACGTTCATGTCCAGCTGGCCGTAGGCTTCCACGTAGATCGGATTGGCGCCCTTGCCGTCGCCCAACGAGGTCAGGAATTCGTCGCGCCAGTTGTAGGCCGCGCGCGCCTGCCACGGGCCCTTCTCGTAGAAGGCCACCACGTTCGCCGAATCGCTCAGGCCGGTCATCGCGAACTGCGTGCCCAGCCGGCCGTTGTCGTAGGTCAGGCCGGAATTGACGATGGTGTAGTTCGCCGCCAGGCCGAAGCCGCTTTCGCCGAACACGTGCTGGATGTTGAATTCCCAACCGTCCAGGGTATCGGCGCGGTTGTTGACCGGCTCGGTGATGTTGAAGGTAAGCACCGGATCGCCGGGCAGGCCGCTGATGGTGCCGGTGGGCGAGCCGTTGGCGTTGGTACCGGTCCTCACCACGCCGGGTTGGCCGTTGAAGGTGTTGAGGATGTAGTTGCGGATGCAGGGCCGGTCGGTGGCGGCGCAACCGCCCGCGCCGATGGCCGCGTTCCAATATGCACCGCTGGCGGGCGTATGCAGATCCGGATACGGCGTCTGGCGGCTGACCTGGTTGGCGATGAAGTTGTCGATGTTCTTGCGGAAATAGCCGACCGACAGATAGCTCGACTCGCCGTAGTACCACTCGTAAGACAGATCGAAGTTGCGCGATTCCAGCGGCTTGAGGGCGGGATTGCCCGCGCCGCCGCCGCCGCCGTCGAAGCGCGCCTGGCCGCCGACGCCCAGCGCCGGGTTGAGGTTGCTCCAGTTCGGACGGCCGATCGACTCGCCGTAGCTCGCGCGCAGCTTCATGTTCTCGGTCAGATCCACCGAGACGTCCAGGCTGGGCAGCCAATACTTGTAGTCGCCGTCGAGCTTGCGGAATTCCGAGCCCGAGTAGCGGATGATGAACTCGTTCTCCGAGACCCAGTCGATGCCGACCGGCGCCGGCTGCAACGCCTGCGCCTTGACCTTGGTGCGCTCGTAGCGCACGCCGGCGGCGACATTGACGGGCAGCTTCCAGTCGAAGGTATTGCTCCACTGGACGTAGAAGCTGCTCGACTTCTCGCGGACCTGGCTGTCGCCCACCGAGCGGTTGGCGGCGCTGCCGGGAACCTGCGCGCCGCTGTAGTCGAACGAAGCGCGGTAGTCGTCGCGGATGCCCTTGCCGTTCTTGACCCAGGCGTCCTCGGCCAGCTGCCGCACCGTGTCGAAGTCGAACAGGAAGAACGAATCGGTGAAGCGCGGATCGCGGCTGCCGCTGACGCCGTTGAAGTAGTCGCCCATATGCTGCAACTGCCAGACCGAATCGGGGTAATCGTTGACACTGGTGGCGCCGCCCCAGGTGTCGAGCTGGACGTTGGTGAAGGCCGAACGGTTTTCGTAATCGGTGCTGGCGACGCCGAAGTTGAGCTTGGAGTAGTCCTGGAACTGGTATTCGCCGCTGGCCTGGAACTGTTCGATCTCGGCGCGCTGGCGATCGTTGCGGAACACCGAACCGGTCACCAGCATCTGCGCCGGATCGATGGCGGTCATGCCCGCCGGCAGGTGCAGCGTCAGCACCGGGAAATCGCGACTGAAATCAATGGTGTTGCCGGCGCGGAAGAAGCCGGCGCTGGCCAGGGTGTTGCTGGAGCCGTACGGGCTGTCGGGCAGCGAATCGGCCGTGGAGCGGTGGTAATCCAGGTTCAGGCTGAACTTGTCGGTCACGTTCCATTCGACGTTGAGGCCGACGGATTTGTTCTCGCGCTTCACCGCCGACTTACTAGTGCCGTTGGCGAAGTCCGAATTGCCCGCGTAGCGCTCGTCATAGGTCAGCGGCGAAGAACCCGAACCCGGCGTCCAGGAGCTGACACCCGGTGTGAAGTTCAGCCACACCGACATGTCGTTGCGCATCTGCTCGATTTTGTTTCGCGAGTAGGTGTAATCGAGCGTTGCGGTGAGATCGTCGGTGGGCGCCCACTGGAAGGTGAGCTGGCTGTTGATGCGCTCGCGTTTCACCGAGTTGACGCTGTAGCCCAGGCTCTGCGGCATCGAATAGACGTCGTTCGGGCCAGGACGGTTGGTGATGTTCTCCGAACCGGGCCGGCCCGGAAGCGGCAGCGCCGAGCCGGAGCCTTCGCCGCTGGCCAGCGGGGTGTCGATGAACGGACGCCAGCCGTTGCCGGAGGCCACGAACGCCGACGCCGAGCCGGATTCGCGCTTCTGGTAGTTCGCGCTCAGCGACACGCCGAAGCGGCCGTCGCCGAAGGTGTTGCTGAAGATGCCCGACGCGTCGGGCGTGACCGAACTGCCGCGCAGGCTGCCGGGCAGATCGTCGTCGGAGCCGTCCCAGATGCCCTTGATGCCGGCATTGGCGTGCATGCCCGGATTGTCCAGCGGGCGCGCGGTCTTGATGTTGATCGTGGCGCCGATGCCGCCGGTGGGCGTGGCGGCGCGACTGGTCTTGTAGACCTCGACCGCGGAAATGGATTCGGCGGCCAGATCGCTGAATTCGAACGCACGGCCGCCGGTGGCGGTCGGCATCTGCCGGCCGTTGAGCAGGACCAGGTTGAAGTCGGGACCGACGCCGCGCACGGTCACGCGCGAGCCTTCGCCGTTGCTGCGGTCGATCGACACGCCGCTGATGCGCTGCAGCGCCTCGGCCAGATTGGTGTCGGGGAACTTGCCGATGTCCTCGGCGGCGATGCCATCGACGACGCCCTGCGCGTCGCGCTTGAGGTTCATCGACGAGGTCAGGCTTCCCTTGATGCCGGTAACGACGACAGTGTCGAGCGTCCTGGCTTCGTCCGCGGCGCCGGTGCGGCGTTGCGGTTGCGGTTCGGCGGCGGTGTCCGGCGCCGGTGTGGTGCTCTGTGCGTACACCGGCTGGGCAAGCGCCAACAGCAGTGCGGACGTCAACAGGGTGTGCCGCGGGGCAACACGCATTTGCTTCATCGAAACTCCTCCCCAGGATCGCACGATGGATATGCAGGCACGTCCTGCCACGCCCCTCTGTACTGCGGGGCGATTTGACACGCGCATGACAGCGCTGTCAATAAATCTGGACTCGCGGGACAAAGGATTGGAAAGAAAGCGGTTTCTTGGCCGTTTTATTTGTCGCGACGCAACATGGAGCGCGCGCGAATCGACCTTTTTCGGCGGCACCAACGGGCCGCGCGCGCATGCGCATGGTTCGGTGCGACGGTGTGTGACGTGCGACGGATTTCGAACGGGCGTCGGCGCGGTGAAGCGCCTGGTCAATTAGTTGAATCGGTGCGGCGAAGTGCGCTCGGCACCGCAACCGCGTTAGCGGAACGCTCGGGCGTCCGCACTCGCCGACCGGGCTCGCGATCGATCGGCGACGCTGGAACGCCGATCCTTCGCCGCATAGCCCTTGTTCCGCCCCGGCCGCCGCGACGCGCGTGCGGCAACTTCGTTGCCCGAGGCCGCCGATCAGAATCCAGGATCGCGATGCCAGCGGTACGCGCTCTCGATGATGCGTTCGATACCGGTATAGCGCGGCGTCCAGCCCAGATGGACGCGTGCGGCCTGGCTCGACGCGACCAGTACCGCCGGATCGCCGTGACGGCGCGGCAGCACTCGATATTCGATGTCCCGCCCCATGACTTGCGAGGCCGCGCGAATGACCTGCAGCACGCTGAACCCGGCATCGTTTCCGAGATTGAAACAGTGCGCGCCCTCGTTGCCGTCCATCCAGTCCAAGGCGCGGATATGCGCGTCGGCCAGATCCAGCACGTGCACGTAGTCGCGCACGCAGGTCCCGTCGGCGGTGTCGTAGTCGTCGCCGAAGACATTGAGCGCGGCGCCCTGCCCCAGCCCCGCGCGGATCACGTTGGGGATCAGATGCGTTTCGGGATCGTGTGATTCGCCGATGCCGGCCTCCGCCGCCGCGCCGGCCGCATTGAAGTAACGCAGCGACACCGAACGCAGACCGTAGGCCTGCGCGGCGTCGGCGAGGATGCGCTCGACCATCAGCTTGCTGGCGCCGTAGGGATTGATCGGCGCTTTGGGATGCGCTTCGTCGATTCTTTCGCCGACCGGATGGCCGAACACCGCGGCGGATGAGGAAAACACCAGCTTGCCGACGCCGTGGCGATGCATGGCGCGCAGCAGATTCAGACTGCCCACGACATTGTTGTCGTAATAGTCGTAAGGCGCGACTACAGACTCGCCGACCAGCGAGCGCGCGCAGAAGTGCATCACCGCATCGACCGGCCGCGCGAACGCGGCATCGAGCGATTGCGGCTGCAGCAGATCGGCGTCGATCCATCGTCCCCAACGCAAGGCTTCGCGATGGCCGGTGCTCAGATTGTCGAGCACGCTGACTTCGAATCCCTGCTGCGCCAGCGCATAAGCGGCGTGCGCGCCGATGTAACCGGCGCCGCCGCAGACCAGGATGTGGCGCGTGCGGCGCTTGTCGGCCGACGCAGGAACGCGGCGCGTCCCGGGCCTTAACCCGGGTGAAGAAAATGTCACGAAATTCCTTTGAATCTGAAGCGATTACCTGGTTTTCCGCGGCGAACGCTTGTCGCTCCGGGGCGTTGCATGGGAGTATGCGGCACGCTCAATTTGTGACGCAAATCACTTAAATATATTCAGACTTATGAATGAACTGGCTATCTAAGGACATGCGTCGGCCAGTGGGCGGCAAGCGTCCCCAACCGAACAGCGCGGACGCCGCGACGGACGCTGCCGGCATGGACGCGGCATGCTGATCCGTCAGACCGTTCTGTATCTGCCTGCGCAATTGCTCGGCCCTCTGGCCCAGCTCGCGGCCATCGTGCTGTGGACGCACTGGCTGGATCCGAACGAATTCGGCCTGTTCACCCTGGCGCTGGCGACGCAGGAAGCGGTGTACCTGCTGTTCCTGGCGTTCTGGTCGTACTTCCTGCTGCGTTTCCTGCCCGGCGCCGATACGGCCACGCGCGAACGCATGGATGTGATCGAGAGTTGGGTGTTCTTCGCCAACGGCGCGCTGCAGGCGGCGACGCTGTTGGTGCTGTTGCGCTACGTCGCGCACGAATGGCCCGACGCGACCTTGCTGCTGACCTTGTTCGTATTCGCTTTCACCCGCTCGTATTGCACGCACCTGGCCGAGCGCGCCAAGGTCGCCAACGCGATCGGCGTATACACCGCCTTGCAGAGTGTCGGCCCGCTGGGCGGATTGCTCATCGGCTGGACCTGGGCCAGTTCGATGTCGAACGGCCCCGCGCAGATCGGCCCCACCCAGGTGCTGGCCGCCTACGCGATCGCGCAGACCCTCTCGCTGGCGTTCGCCGTGCCCAGCCTGCGCCTGAAACTGCATCTGCACCGGCCCGACGCCGCGTTGCTGCGGCGGATCTGCCTCTACGGCCTGCCGCTCGCCGTCAGCGGCGTGCTGGCCTGGGTGCCCGGCAACGGCATCCGCTTCGTGGTGGAACACGGCATGGGCATCGCCGCGGTCGGCCTGTTCTCGGTCGGCTGGACCTTGGGCCAGCGCGCTTGCGCGTTCGCCGCGATGTTGGTCACCGCGGCCGCGTTCCCGATCGCATTGCGCCTGGAAGCCGACGGCGAAAAGCACCGCGCGCTCGAACAACTCGCGCTCAACGGCGCGCTGCTGTGCGCGATCCTGCTGCCGACCGCGGCCGGATTGATACTGCTCGCCGACCCGCTGTCGCGTTTGGCGGTATCGAGCCCGTATGTCGCCACGACGCTGAGCATCCTGCCTATCGCGACGCTCGCCGGGCTGGTCAAGAACCTGCGCAGCCACTTCGCCAATCAGCCGTTCCTGCTGGCGCAGAAAACCGGTTGGACCCTGGCGATCGACGCCCTGGAAACCGGCTTGTTCCTGGTCGGCGCGGCGATCGGCCTGCGCACGATGGGTCTGGCCGGCGCGGCCTGGGGCGCGTTCGCGGCGGTGCTGATCGGCGCGCTGGTGTCGTTCGTCATCGCCGTGCGCAAGCTCGACATGCCGGTCCCGCTCGCGCACTTGCTGCGCATCGTGCTGGCGACCGCGGTGATGGCCGCGACGCTGTCGGTACTGCCGCCGCTGTCGGGCTGGGCCGCGCTGATCGGCGCGGTAGTGCTCGGCGGCGCGGTGTACGCGGCCACGCTCGCGCTGTGCTACCGCGGCCATCTGGGCAAGTTGCGCGGCTCTCTCAATCCCACCTCCTGAAGACTCCCGACATGGATCGCACCGCAAGCGCGCCGTTGAGCGCACTCACGCCGCAATCGCCCGCGCAATGGCAACAGGCGCCGCTGTTGTTCGAACACCGCCTGCATACCGATCCCGGCTTCGATAAAGCCGCCATCGCCGATCTGATCGGCCGTTATCCGCGGCAGAGCTACTCCATCGTGCATATGGGCGAGCAAGGCGTGAACGGCAAGCGGGTGTGGCGCGAAGGCGAATTCGGCGGACTCGACGGCCATCGGGTGCTCGATGCGATCGAACGCGGCCGCCTATGGCTGAACCTGCGCGACGGGCATGACATCGACCCGTCGCTGCGCGCGGCGATGATGGCCTTGTTCGCCGAGGCCGGCGCGCTGGCGCCGCCGGTGTCGAGCTACGACCACCGCATGGGCATCCTGGTGTCCTCGCCGAACGCGCAGGTCTATTACCACGCCGACCTGCCCGGGCAGGGGCTGCTGCAGTTGCATGGCCGCAAACGCATCTACCTCTATCCGCCGCGCCAGCCCTTCCTGAGCCCGGAAGGATTGGAAAACATCGCGTTGAGCCAGCTGGAAGTCGGATTGCGCTACGAACCGGATTTCGACCAGGGCGCGCAAGTGTTCGACCTGGAAGCCGGACAAGGCCTGTTCTGGCCGCTCAATTCGCCGCATCGGATCGAGAACCACGACTGCCTCAACATTTCGATGACCCTGGAGTATTGGACGCAGGACATCCGCCGCAGCCATATGATCAACATGGCCAACGGCATTCTGCGCCGCTACTTCCACCACACGCCGCGTAATCGCCGCTTGAGCGGCCCCTCGTTCTACGCCAAGGCGGCCTTGCAATCGCTGTGGCGCCGCAGCGGCCGGCTGGACTCCCTGCGCCGCGCCGCGCGTCCAGTGGATTTCCGTCTCGACCCCGAGCATCCCGGCCGGATTGTCGATCTCGACGGCAATCTTTCCGCATGAACATCGACCGCGACACCTACACCGCGAGCATCGCAACCGATGTCGCGAAAGCGCTGCCGCGTTGGCAGGGCTGGATCGAATCGGGCGCGATCACCAGCATGTTCCAGACCACGCATTGGCTGGCGGCCTGGTACGCGACGCTCGGCGCCCAGGCCGGACGCACGCCCTTGTTGGCCAGCATCGCCCGCCGCTCCGATGGACGCACAGTAATGGCGCTGCCGTTGGTGCGCGAAGAACGCGACGGCCTGATCCGTATCGCATTCGCCGACGCCGGCGTGACCGACTATGCCGCGCCGCTATGGATGCCCGACTGCCCGGACGACGGCGAAGCCGTACGCGCGATGTTCGGCGCTCTGCGTCGCGCCCTGCCCCGCGCCGATCTGTGGATGATCGACAAGATGCCCGAGCGCATCGGCGATCGCCCGAATCCGTTGCGCCTGCTTCCCGGAACGCGCCAATCGGCTTTGTTCGGCAATCCGGCGACGATCGGCGAGGACTTCGAAGCCTGGCGTTTCAGCCGCGAAAAGACTCACCGCAAGGAGCTGGAACGATCCTGGCGCGTGTTCACCCGCCATCCCGATGCGCGCTTCGAGCAGATCGTCGATGTCGGGCAAGCGATGCAGGTCATGGATGCGCTGGAAGTTCATCAGCGCGGCGCGATCCATGGCAAAGGCTGGGCCTATATTCTCGATGAGCCGGGTTATCGCGAGTTCTATCGAACCCTGATCAGGCAAGGCCTGCCCAGCGGCGAGGTGATCCTGACCGCGCTGACGGCGGGCGAAGAAGTCGTCGCGGCCTTGCTCGGCCTGCGCCGGAACAACGAATACGCGATGATTCGAATCGGCAATGCCGCCGGCGAGTGGCGCAATTGCTCGCCCGGCCGGCTGGTGATCGAGCGCACGATGGCCGCGCTGCACGCCCAGGGCGTGCGTCATTTCGATTTCACCATCGGCGACTACGCCTACAAACGCGGCTTCATGCCGGACCAACTGGACTTGTTCGACTCGACCATCGCCCTGTCGTGGAAGGGGTTGCCCCAAAGCGGACAGGTCGCGCTCAAGCACCGGGCCAGGCAATGGTTGGCGGCCCATCCGAAGCTGCGCGAGCGGCTCTCGGCGATGAAATCCCGGCGCGCGAACCGGGCTCAATAAGATCCAGGAACTTCGTCGCGCTACGCGCCGCGGATCGGCGCGATGCGATCGAACAGCGCCAGATACTGGTCTACGCTGCGCTCGACCGTGAATTGCAGCGCATGCGCCTTGGCATCGGCCTGCATCTGAGCGTTGGGACGTTGCAGTTGGTTCTCGATGGCCGCCGTCAGCGCCGCCGTATCGCCGACCGCGACCAAGGCCCCGTAGAGCCCGTCGCGCAATATCTCGCGCGGCCCTACCGGGCAATCGGTACTGATGACCGGCGCGCCGCAGGCCATGGCTTCGATCAACACGTTGCCGAAGCCTTCGAACACGGAGGCCAACGCGAAGATGCGGGCATGGCGCATGTAGGCGTAGGGATTATCGCGCTGCCCCAGCAAACGCACGCGCTCGCCCAAGCTCAGATCGTCGATCAGCGCTTGCAGGACCGGTCGCTGCGGGCCTTCGCCGATGATCGCCAGATGCACGCGCATCGGCAGGCGCAGCCCGGCGTAAGCGCGGATCAGTCCGACGAAGTTCTTTTCCGGACTCAGGCGGCCGACCGACAGGATCACCGGTGTGCTGCCCGGCAGGAACCAGTCATCGTCCAACACCGCTTCCGACAGCACCTGCCAATCGTCGCGCAGGATCGGGTTGGCAATGACCGAAAGACGCGACCAATTGGCCGGCCCCAGCGGCCCGGCGATATCGTTCGATACGCCTTGCGATACCGCCACGATCGCATCGCTGAGCCGATAAGCCCAGGGCATCAATCGCAGCGTCGCGCGATAACGCCGCGACCGATCCAGCTGTCGCATCGACGAGATCGGCGCGTGCTCGGTCACGACCACTCGCGTTCGCGAGCCGGCCAGACGCGCGGCCAGGCAGGCGACGATATTGCTGTGCGTGAGCGCCGAAATAAGGATGTCGGGCCTTCGGCTGCGCAACAGCCGCGCCAATCGGTTCGGCACGCTCAAGGTCCGGCCGGCCTCCAGCGATATCAGCTCAATATCGCCCGCCAAGGCACGAGCCGCTTCGTCGGCGCGATGCACCACGAACGCGGTTTCGACGCCCCGCAGCCGTAGTCCCTGGGCCAGGCGCAGCATCGAAATCTCGGCGCCGCCCACCTTGAGCTGCGGCAGATAGACCATGACCTTACGCGCAGGCGCTAGTCCAGACCGATTCGCGGACAGGCCTGCCGCGGAGCCGATGAAACTCATTCGCGAACCGCCCGGCGAGAATCTTCGCGCCGATGCCGCAGCTTGCGGCTCAGCTCGTGCAGATTGAAAACGTAACGTTTCCCATCGATCAAGGTCCGCTCGCCCCAGGCCGACACGGTGTGCAGGCCGTGCGGATTGCGCCCGCCCGGATCGGGACGGCAATGGCGCACGGCTTCTTCGCGATAGCGTTGCGGCGTGCACAACAAGACCCGATTGATCACCACCGCCTGTCCGTAGCCGCTGCCGCAATCCTGCGCCGGCCGATACAGCACGCCCTCGTGAACGAACGGCGTTCCCGCCGGGCGCGAACTGCGGTGATCCACTTTGACGGGATTGCGCAGGTGCGGCTTCCAAGGGCCATGCAGTTCCCTGGAATAGCTCAAGCACAAATTGTCGAACGGTCCCAGGGCCAGATCGGAATAGGCCAGCCAAAACAAACCGTTCCACAGGAACAGGCTGGCATCGGCCGCCGCCACGCCGTCCAGCAAGACCGTAACGAAGCGCCACTGCCCGGTTTCATCGATTTCGTACAGCTCGCATTTTTCCCGAGCCGCGGTTTCTGGCACGGCGTACACCCGGCCCTCGTGCTCGAACAGATACGGATAGGACGTATGCCCGGGCAGTTTCAGCTGAGCCGGCGCTGCATCGACGATGCTCTGGCCGTCGCCGAGTTCGACGGCTTCGATGCGGCCGAAGCCGTCTCGGTAATCGTAGACCTCGCAATACACGCGGCGATCGTCGCCGGGGACGCCGAATGGATCGGCGCGATAGAACACCGACTCGCGCGGACCGAGCCACCGAACCCTGTCTTCCACCGGCTGGTCGATCATGTGCTGGATCGGCGCGTCGATGACTCCGATCATCCAGCTCTCGCTGAGCCACTGCGCCTGCAGACGCCTGCGCCAGGCCAACGCGCGGCCGCGGATTTCATGGACCGCTCGCCGCAACCGCGTCGGACGCGGCTGGCGCGAGAATACCGATGCGGGTTCGTCGCGGTCGGCGTAAGCCATATCCCGCACCGAGTTGCTCAGCAACGGGACGATCTGCTTGTAAAGGTTTTCCAGCGAGTTCGGGTAGCGCGGATCGGCGTAGAAGCGAACCGAATCGATGATCGTGTCGCCGTTGCGGACCAACAGCAGCTCGCCGCCGGTGCCGGAAGTGATAGAGGCCAGGCAGGGATAGGCGGCGGCCAAGTGGGTGCCCTGCGCATCCAACGGCTGCCATACACCGCGCATGCTGCATGCGCGCCACGCATTGGGATCATCGACGCCCGCCAGGTCGATCACCGCGTTCCAGAACGGGTCGCCGGGCTCGGGATCGAAACGAGGCGCGGAAGATTCGCGCAGGGCCGGCACTGCGGTCTGCAACCGTCGCCACTGAGCATCGCCGCTGTGCTCGACATCGACGCGACGGATTTCGACATCTACTCCGGGCAACTGTCGCAGAGCTACGACTGCGTGTTCCTGCCACACGCGACCGCGAACCGCAGGCAACAGAACGGCGATACGGACCCGTGCAGCCGATGAATCTTCAAAGTCGCTCATGCAACGCATACGGCAGATGGCTACGATGTTTGTTCAAGACCGATCCGAGCACGCGCGCGTTGACTCCGGCCAGATCGTCGAGCAACTTGCGCAGCAGCGAGGCGCGCGTAACCTCGGCTTCGACCACAAGAATCACCCCGCCGGCGTGCTTTGCCGTGGCCAGGGCGAAAGGCGAGCGCGCATCGACGACGATTTCGTCGAAGCGCTCGGCCAGTCCTTTCCAGACGGCGCTGTCGTCCAGCACCGCGTAATTGTCCTGATAGCTGCGCGTATCGCTGAACAACCGCATGCGAGTCACGCCCTCGCCGGCGGCCGATGCGACCGGATTGGAATCGCCCCCGCCGACTTCATCGACCAGGCACGCCGCGTGTTCGGCATCGTCTATGTCGTTGGAAAGCAGCAGCACCCGGCGCTTGCGCAGTTGCGCCGAGGCCAGCGCATAGCTGTAGGCCAGACTGCTGACGCCCTCGCCCGGCCGCGCCGCGATGAATTGCACGATGCGTCTTCCGCCTTCGCCCAGGCCCACATCCAGGCGCTGCACCAACTGGGCCAGACGCGTATCGGTCTGAGCGAACAAAGGCTGCATATCCATGGCCATCGAGGGCATCTCCCAGGTCGTTACGTTGGAATTCGCGGGGCGACTCATCCGGGCCGCGGACGGGTCCGGGCCATCGCCCCAACACAGCCGAACAACGCGCGACAGGAACTGCGCGCCGCCGAGCAGATAACGCCGCCACAAACGCCGCGGCTCGCGGGCCAGCCGGTACAGCCACTCCATCCGGACACCGCGAACCCACATCGGCGCCCGCGGGAAACGTCCGGCGAGAAAATCCAGAATCGCGCCGCCGTTGACGATGAGCATCGGATAGTCCGCCGCCGCGACCAGACGCGAAGCGATCCGCTCCTGTTTCGGCATCCCCATGCCGAGGATCACCAGATCCGGCCGGGATTCCGCGATCGCCGCCAGGTAACGCGCTTCATCGCCGAATCCGTCGAGCGCGCAGACGACATCGGCGCCGCGCTCGCGCAGGTAGTGACTGGCGCGTTCCAGATAGGGTTCGCGGGTTCCGATCAACGCCACGCGCCGGCCGGCATAGGCCGCGATCACCTGGGGAATTAAATCGGTGCCGTTCAAATTCATCCCGGGCTCGCGCGCGAGCAAACGCAGGCAGGCGGCCATGCCGACGCCATCGCGCAGCAGGACATCGCTGCGCAGCAGATCGGCGCCGAACGCGGGATCGGTCCATGCCAGATTGAAGGCATGCTGATTCAGAAACGAAACGACCCTCGCGCGCTTCGGCCGGCTCAGCTCATCGAGCAAACGGCGATGCTGGCGCGGGTCGGCGATGACGCGCACCCGTTCGAGCAAATCGTGAATCCGCGAAATCTTGCGGTCGCCCGAGGCGGACGCGGCCAGAACATCGTTCACGACTCAGTCCCCTGCAGCACTTCCTGGTACACCGCGGCGACCTGCCGCGCCATCGCGATATCGGAATAATGCTCGCGCTGCCTGCGCAGACCCGCGTGCGCCAGCGCTTGCGTGCGCTTGGGCTCGGCGATCATCGCGATCACCGCCTGGGTCAACGCGTCCGCATCGCCCGGCGGCACCAGCATTCCGGCGCCGCCATCGGCCAGCACTTCGGGAATGCCTTCGTTCGAGGTGRCGACGACCGGCAATCCGACCGCCAATGCCTCGATCAGCACCATCGGCAAGCCTTCGCCGTACAGGCTGGGCAATACGAACAAATCGACCTTGGCCAGCTCGCCGGCGATATCGCGGGTGAAACCGGTCCATACGATGGCCTCGGCCACTCCCTGCGCTTGCGCGAACGCGAGCACTTGCTGGCGATACGGCTCGCTTTCGAAACCGCCGATCGCATGCAAGACCACCGGATATCCGGCCGCTCGCAGCGAGGCCAGTGCCTGGATCAATACCTCGACACCCTTGCGCGGGCGGAATAAGGCGACCATGCCGAGCACCCATTGCGACGTGGGCGGCCGCCAGTCCCGCGGCGCGACCGCTCTGGGGACCCCGTTCGGGACGACCCGGATCTGATCGTCGTCGTAGCCGATCTTGCGCAGATAGTCGGCGGTTCCGTGCGACACCGCGATCAGACGCTTCGCGCGCCTGAGACTGAAGGTCTGAATCGCGCTGTTGATCCCGTTGCGCAGGGCGCTCTCGGTATCGAAGTCGGTGCGGCTGTGGACGTGGTGGACCATCGGCTTGCGCGCGCGTCGCGCGGCGAAGCGTCCGATCAAGGCCGAACGAACGGTGTGGGTGTTCAACAGGTCGTAGTTGCCCTCGCGCAGCAGGCGCGCGACCTGTCTTGCCGGCGAGAAATCCAGGCGCGAGCGCATGCCGAGCGTGGTTACCCGGCTCTCGACCGACTCGCGGACTTGCTCGAACACGCCTTGCTTGAGGCAGACGAAATCGGCCACCCAACCGAACCGCGGCAGTTGCTGCGCCAGCAGATCCTGCACGCGCTCAGCGCCGGCATAGTGCTCGCCGTTGATGAGGTGCAAGGCGCGCAGCGGTCGCGGCGGCCTGAGCTGCCATCCGTCGTGCGCGCTGATGACGGATAAACGGGTCATGCATGGACTCCCTGTCGCACGGACATATTCGGCCGTCTGACGGCCTGAGAAGTAAGCTGACGCGCCGAACGGTAGCCGGCCAGACCGCACAGCATCGCGAACAGCAAGGTCAAGGCGCTGGTCTTCGACGCCAACGAATTGGTGGTCGATGCGGTGATCACAAACACCAGCAAGGTCCAGCGCGCGCCGGTTCCGGCGCGACGCCACAGCAACCACAGGCCGCTGAACAGACCGATCACGAACGTCGCAAAACCGAATACACCCAACTGCAGCAGCATGAACAACCAGAAATTCTCGATGGCTTCCAGATTCCTGGACAGGCCGATGCGCGCCGACAACTCCTGGATCTGCGCCGGCGAAATGCCGAACAGGACATCGTAGAGATCGAGGTAATCGAATACCGAGAAGATGCGAAAGCGCACGGTGGCGCTGTCGTCCAGATACAGACCTTCGAAGATCCGCTCGCCCAGGCCGCTGCTCCAGACCAATGCCGCCAATGCCGGCAGCGCGAACAATGCCGCGACCGACGAACCGACGATATGCAGATAGCCGTAACGCCCGGCGCGCAACCCCTGCCCCGCGTTCAACGCCGAATAGGCCAGCAACGCCATGACGGTCAGCAGGAAACTGGTGCGCCCGCCGAAGGCGAGCAAGCCGAGCATCAGTAAACCGGTCAGCGTCCAGCGTCGCCACGGCGGCATCGGCATATCCAGGCAAGCGAGCAGCACGAGGCTGGTCAGCAAGGCGTTTTCCAGCGGATGGCCAAGCAAGGCGGTCGCGCGGAATTTGTCTTCGATGACCGGCACGCCGCCGGCCACGGTATAGGGCACCAGGTGGTGCTGGAACACCGCTTCGGCCAGACCGATCGCCGCGTTTACGACCACCAGAACCACAATGAGCCGGAAAATGCCGCGCAACTGCGCGTCGTTCAAACGGCTCGCGATCAGCACGACCGCCACCGGCATCATCAGGGTGTCGATGAAGAACGCCGAACCCGATGGACCGTAACGCAGCAGCGAGTAGACGAACGCCAGCGCCATCGCGGCCAGATAGAGGCTCAGCGGCGGCGATTCGCGCAACCGCGCTAGCAGCGCGACCAGGGGATTGCCCTGCCCGGCCATCGAAAACGCCAGTGCTGTTGCGAGCAAATAATCGCCCGGGTGCAGCTTGAACAGGAAGTTGCCGTAAGGCGCGTCGTAGGGAATTCCCAGCGCGGACAATAACGCTGGCGACAGGGTCAGATACGCAACCAGGGCCGACGCGGCGATCGCGTAGCTGATGCGTTGAAGGACACCGGCTTGCGCGCTGACCGTGTTCATCGCGCGGCCTTGTCCAGGCCCAACGCCTGCAGGGCCGCGGGCTCGAGTTCGCCGCGCGCGCTCCCGTCGGTGTTGCTGTTGGCGGTGATGCCGAAATCGTCGGCGTAATTCCACACCGACCAGCCCCAACCGTTCGCCTCGACCAGCCAGCGCACGTCGCCGATCCAGCGATACCGCGATTGCGCATCCACGCCGTTACGGATCACCCCGAACTCGCCGCAATGCACGCGGACTCGGTTGACTCGCGCCCAGTCGCGCAGCGGCTGCCATTGCTTGGCGATCTCCTCGCGGTCCCAGCCGGCCTGGAAATACTCGGTCAATTCGTCCCTGGCCCTGCCTACCGCGACTGTTCCGTCGGTACGCGGCAACTGTGCGCGTGCGAGCGCCGACGGGTAGCGCACGCGGTGCCAATGCCCGGCCGTGGTCCATTGATCGCCCTGCATCCAGCTCGCGCCTTGATGGGTGAAGATGTACGGCAGGTAGTAGTGGAAGCTGTAGATCAGATTGTCGTCGTCGAGCCGGGCCAGTTCGGTCAGGCCTTCCAGGCTGCCGCCCTTGCGGCCGCTGACGATCAGCGTGTGCCGCGGCAATACGCCGCGAACGGTCTTCACCAATCGCCTCTGGTATCGGCTCCAAACGAAGGGACCGGTCAGTCCGTAATAGCCGGGTTCGTTGAACAGCTCGAAAGCGACGCGCTGCGGCGGCAGCGGCTTGAACTCGCTCGCCAGCTGCTCCCACATCGCGACATAGCCATCGGCCCACGCCGCGTCGCTCTCGATCGACTGCTTCGTGTCCTGGCTGGGATGCATATCGACGATCACGTCCAATCCGGCCGCCAAGGCCGTGTCGATCGCGGCGCGCAATCGCGCGGTGCCGGTCAGTCGCGGGCCGCGGGCCGGCTGCCAGCCCAGCGCGACCGGATCGACCGGAATACGCACGTGATCGAAACCGGCATCGCGCAAGCGGCGCAGTTCGCGGCTTTCCACCGGCGCTCCGGCGCTGGCTTCGAACCATCGGCTCAGATTGACGCCGCGCTGAAACCCGGCCGCGCCCGCGCTGCCGCTGAGCAACAACAGCAGGAACATCAGGCCGCGCCACGCACGCCTTGTCAGCGGCGGACGGCCCGCCGCCATCAGCGCTCCACCAGCGGCATCGTCGCCAGCACCGGCAGGCCCAGGCTGCGTTCGAGCTTCTCCGGCGACAGGAAACTGGAGCGCAAGGCCTCGCACAGGAACGCGACGATCAGCGCCACGCCCAGACTGAAGAAGAAACCGATACCGATGATCGCAAGCCGCACGCTCTTGGGCTTGAGCGGCCAGCTCGCCGCCTGCAGCACGCTGACGCTGGTGCGCTGTTTCTGATCGCGCGCCTCGTTGATGCGGGCGGCTTCCAGTTTGCGCCCATAGTTGGCGTAGCTGTCTTCCAGCAGTTTCTGTTCACGGCTCAGCGCGCCCAGTTCGATCTGCTGCCGGCTCAGCTCGGCGGCGCGCTTGCGCAACTGGGTGAGGCGCTCCTGCAAAGCTTTGCGGCCGCCCGCCAGCGCCGATTCGTCCGACGTCGCACGCAGCAGATCCAGCTCGGCGGCCTCGCGCACCGGATTGCGGCCGGTGCGGACCGTGGTGGGCGGCGCGCGGCGCTGTTGCCGGATGAAGGATTCGGCGGTGGAAACATCCTTCTGCGCGTTCACCACCAACGGGTTGTCATCGACATAGCGCGAACGCAGGCTCTGTTCCTTGAGCTGAAGGTCCAACAGCTGCCGCGGCACCTGCGGATCGCCCAGGGTTTCGCTGTACTGGACCAGATTCGCCGGGGTCTTTCCGGCGATGCGCTTGAGCGTCTTGGCTCGCGCATTCGCGGTCTGCGCCTGCTGGCTTGCCTCGTTGAAACGGGTTTCCAGGTCGTTGCCCTGCTGCAGCAACAAGCTGATCTGCTGGTCGTAGTTGACGATGCCGTGGGTCTGCTTGAACGTGGTCAGGCGCCGCTCGGAATCTTTCAGACGCTTGTCGACCGCGGCGACCTGGCCGGCGAGAAAACGCACCTGATCGTCGGAGAAGATCGCGCGGCGGCGGTCGAGATAGGTATCGACCAAGGCACGCAACGCTTGTTGCGCGACAACCGGATCGGAATGGCTGAAGTTGATCTGGATCACCGTGGCGCCCTTGAGCAGGTGCGCGTCCATGTGTTCGCGGAAGGCTTGCACGGCCTGATCGATCTTGGGCCGACGCGGGTCTTCGCTCTGCCGGGCGATCGAGGGATACAGCCGGCCCAGACCGACGCGCGCGACTGCATCGCGGATCACGTCGCGGCTGGCGAGGATCTCGGTTTCCGCGCTCAATGCCTCGGTGCGGTCGAACATCAGCGGCGTGGCGCCGCCGCTGCCGCCGCCTTCGGAGGTATCGGCGAGATAGACGTATTCATGGCCCAGGCGCACCAGCAGGCTGGCATCGGAAACGTAGCGCGCGGTCGGCAACAGCGATGCCAACAGCACCAGGCCGAAGGAGATCGCGAACGCCATCGCGATGCGGCGCCGGTCCTTGAACGCGATCTCAAGCATTTCCCGCAGCGAAAAGGCCGCGGCTGGCCGGCCGCGGAATCCGCCGCCGGGCTCGGGGCCGGCGCCGTCGTGCATCGGCTTATCCATTCAATAACCCGACCGGTTGTCGTTGAGGTCGTAGGAGAAGCCCACATTGACCGGCAGGTTTCGGCGCACGTATTGGTCTATCCACTTGTTCAGACGCGAAACGCGCGAGGGAACCGCGAGCACCACGTCGAAGGGTTGCAGCAAAGGGTCGTTACCGTCGCTGGCGCCCTTGCGCGATTGCGAGGCGACGTTGACCTGGATGACCCGCGGTTTGCCGTCTTCGCCGCGACGCAGAATCACCACGCGGTTGGGCGCGGCGGTGTCCTTGAGTCCCTGCGCGACGATCAATGCGCGCATCACCGTCAGCGACGGCAGCAGCGGCTGCGCGCCTGGACGGGCGACTTCGCCGCCGACGAACACCTGTTGCCGGGCGAAGCCCTTCTGGACTTCGACCGAGACTTCGGGATGGCGCAGATTCGCGGCATACGCGCGCTTGAGCGCCGCGGCCAGTTGCTCGGGCGTGAGGTCGGCCGCGCGGATTTCGCCGACCAGTTGCAGATGAATCCTGCCGTCGGGCCGCACGATCGCGACTTCGTTGAGCTCGGGGACGTAGAAGAATTTCAGCGCGAGTTCGTCGCCCGGCGCGATGCGGTAATCGCCGGCAACGGCAGTTTCGGAAAGCTGCGCGTCGCGCGCCGACAACTGCATCGCGGCGTTGGCGTCTTCAGCCGGCGTGGTTTCGCCGAGGCCGCGCGCCGTTGCCGGCGACAGGACAGCGCACATCAGCATCACGCACAGGAACACCGCACGAATCGCGGCGGCAGCGCCGGCCGGCCGTGGGCGCGGGACTGAATTCCGCCCCGCCGCCTGCCTGCCGCAAGCCAATGGCCGCCCCCCTCCCAACCACTCGATCATGCCTTCCGTCCCGGCCGCGGCGTCGCCCGCAACGGCTTCGTAATAGACTGATTACAAAAGGAATCCGGTCATCCGCCGGATGATCCGCCTGCTGGCGGGGACATTCGGGCGACCGGAAATAATGTGACTTGCATCACATTATATGATCTGTATGTCACGGCGCCGTGGACGGGGTGAATGTGGCGTCCGGCTGTATGAACCCGATGAACCGGGCCGGCGATTTCAGTACGCCGCCTCGGCCGAAAGCACCGCCGGCACGGTGCGCAGCAGGATCGACAGGTCCAGCCACAGCGACCAGTTTTCGATGTATTCCAGGTCGTACTCGACGCGTTTCTGGATCTTCTCGATGGTGTCGGTCTCGCCGCGATAGCCGTTGACCTGGGCCAGGCCGGTGATGCCGGGCTTGACCCGATGACGCGCCACGTACTCTTCCACCGCGTCTTCGAACAACACGTTGGCGGCCTTGGTCGCGGTGGCGTGCGGACGCGGACCGACCATCGACATGCTGCCGCCGAGCACGTTGAACAGCTGCGGCAATTCATCCAGGCTGGTCTTGCGGATGAAACGGCCGACCCGGGTGACGCGCGGATCGTCGCGACCGGTCTGCCGGTCGGCATGTTCGTCGCGCAGATGGTGGTGCATCGAACGGAACTTGTAGACCTCGATCAGCCGCTGGTTGTAGCCGTAACGCTTCTGCCGGAACAGCACCGGACCGCGCGATTCCAGCTTCACCGCCAGCGCGATCAGCAGCATCAAAGGCGACAGCGCCAACAACGCCAGCCCGGACAGCACGATGTCCTCGCAGCGCTTATATAAAGGAGACCAGCCCTGCAACGGCGGCTCGGCGACCACGAACATCGGCACGCCGCCCATCGGCACCATGCGGCGATGGGCGAAACGGAAGGTGGTCATGTCGGGGATCAGCAGCACTTGTACCGGCAAACGGCGCAGCCGCTGCGCGAGCGCTTCATTGCGGCCGTGGGCCTGCGCCGGCAGCGCCACCAGGACCTGATCGACGCGGCCGTCGCGGATCAATTGTTCCAGCGCGCCGATATCGCCCAGGCGCGGCAAGGCGACCGGCGGCGCTTCGTGCAAACGGTGCGAGCGGCGATCGTCGATGTAGCCGATCAGGCCCGATATCACGTCGGCGCGGTGATGAATCTGTTCGGCCAGGCGCATCGCGTTCTCGGTCATGCCCACGATCACCGAACGCTGGATGAAATGCCCGGCGCGGATCCGGCGCTGGAAGAACGACAACATGACCAGCCGACTGAGCACGAACAGGCCGAAACTCAGCAAATACCACAGCACCAGGGCTTGGGGCGGGACCGGCGAGATGAACCGCGACAACTGGTGCAGCGTCATCAGCAGGCCGAAGGTGGCCGACCAGGCGAAGAAAGTCCGCCGGATCAGCAGCAGATTGCTGAACATGTCGCGGCCGTACATGTCGAAGGTGTTGAACACCAACACGCACAGCAGCCCCGCGACGAACGACAAGGCCAGATGATGGCCGGCCTGCGCGAACGGATCGGCCTGCATCCACGACAGAATCGCAAAGCCAGGGGCGGCGGCGATGGCGAAATGAGCCAATCGCGCCATGACGACGGTATAGCGGATGGCGGTGGGTCGCGCGAACGCGAACAGCGTGCTGGAGAACGGCAACCTCATCTGCTTACCACACGCCCCTGTACATGCTGGAAGACTGAATATTCAGCGAGTGATTCGTGTCTTCGACTTTAGCTTTCTTATGCGGAAAGTCTGAGTACGCATGCGTGATGAGGTCGCGAAGACCGCTTCGAAACCCGCGTTATCTGAATCGGCTAAACGAGTGGCGCTTCGCGCCGCTGTCTTGCGACGACTGATCTCCTGTCGGCAGCATCGTTTCGACTCAAGCCATCGAAGTGCTCTGCGCGTTGTCGTGAGGACTGTTTCTTGTAAGGCCGCTCTGTTCTTCGGCGGGCAACATCGAAAGGTGTCGGCCAGGAGCTATCGGGATTCAGCGAGCATCCGATCGGCGCGAAGTTCATCGTTTCGAGTTCATTCTCGCTGACATCATCGAGGCAGATCTTCTCAGCCCGATCTGTTGTCGGATAGGAAATCGACGCGACTGTTCACGCAGGCAATGCGTGGGATTCCAAGCGTCAATTGGACGCCGCACTCGACCCGACGCGCTTCACCGCTTACCTGCTTGCCTGGCCCAGCCTTGGGCCTTTTACGCTGACACAAGCACTGCTCTTCAGCTATCAGCTCGGATACCAGCAAGTGTTCACGAATTTCCGGCGACTCCATTGTGAGTCCCGGCCGCTGCCTGCAAAACGCACAGACAAAAGAAAAGGCCTGCAAAAGCAGGCCTTTTCACTAGACGCAACGTTTCAGCGCGTGGTCGATATCAGAACGGAATATCGTCATCGGCGAAATCGTCGCCGAAGTCGTTCGACTTGGCCGGGGGAGCCTCGCGGCGCGGACCGGCATCGCGGCTACCGCCACCACCACCGCCGTAACCGCCACCGCCGCCGCCAGCCGCACGCGCGGGACGCTCGCCGCCACCGCCACCGCCGCCAGCGCCACGGAATTCGCCGCGACCGCCGCCTTCGGAACGGCCACCGCCGCCACCGCCGCCTTCGCCGCCGCCGAGCATCTGCATCTCATCGGCGATGATGTCGGTGAAATACTTTTCGACGCCGTCTTGACCGGTGAACTTGTCGTAGCGGATCGAGCCTTCGATATAGACCTGACGACCCTTCTTCAGGTATTCGCCGGCGATCTCGCCGAGCTTGCCGAACAGCTTGACCCGGTGCCACTCGGTGCGTTCCTGCTGGTTGCCGTCGCGGTCCTTGCGGACGCTGGTGGTCGCCAGGCTGAGGGTGGTCACGGCCATGCCGCCCTGGGTGTACTTGGTCTCCGGATCGTTACCGAGGTTGCCGACCAGGATGACTTTATTGATGCCGCGTGCCATGAGATTCCTTCAAATTGCCGGGTGTACGGCCAAGATGATGGATTATAGCGCCGAGCCCCGCCATCGGTCCCGGGCGCGCCGGCGGGTCGGACAAATCCCAGGCGGCTGTAGGGCCCGCCGCGGCCGCAACCCAGGCTGGGAGCGGCTTTCGGGCTGGTCGCGGCCCCGGCCCGGCGCCTGAAATCGGCCGAGTCGCCTGGACTGGCCAATAGCCGAGCCCGGCCCCGACGCTGGCTGACGGTCCTCCCGGCACACGGCCCCGGCCCTTGCCGGCATCCAGCCCGGCCCGATCCCCCGGCGCCGACTCCACCCGCCAACCCGCGGCCCGATCGCGCCTTGCTTCGCCAACGCCCTCGCCCGCCGCGCGAGCCCACGCTCACGACGAAGATCCAACCCGCTCCGAACCGGCCACCAACCGCCACACAAAAAAAAGGCCTCCCGAAGGAGGCCCCTTTGCCCGAACCTGTCCCGACGCGATTACGGACGCGCGCCGTGCGCGATCAGATAGTCGCGAACCGCCTGAACCTTGGCCTGGTTCAAGGGCGAGCGACGCACGCCCAGTTCGGTGATCACCGCCAGGTTGACGTCGGCGCCGTGCTCGACCAGCGACTTGACGTTGGCCAGGCTGCCGCTGCGCGAGGCGTTGATCAACGCGGTCTCGTCGCCCGGAACGACGGTGTTGACGACCGCGCCCGCGCTCAGCAGGCGCTCGATCACCGCCACGTTGCCGGCGGCGCCCGAGGCCGCGATCAGCGGATTGCCGTCGCCGCGCGCGGCCAGCGTGACGTTGGCGCCCAGCAGCAGCAATTCGTTGACCATCGCCAGATTGCGCGAACGCGCGGCCACGATCAGCGCAGTGCCTTCGTTCTCGACGACCGAGTTGACATCGACGCCGCCGAGCACGAGTTCACGCACGGTCTCCAGATCGCCGGCCTGCACCGCTTCGAGCAACAGCAGCGCGCTGCCGCTGGTGGTGAAGCCCGAGGCCGTGCGCGCCTGCGCCTGCCGGGGCTGCGCTTCGAGTCCGAACGCGCCGAAGATCGCCATGAACGCGCCGAGTACGACGATGCGTCCGAACCACGTATTGAGCTTTCCCGTTTTCATTTACCTCTCCTTGTGTTGTGAATGTAATCGGATTCGTTGTCCGGCCGGTGGGCCGGCGATAGCCATCGCTATGTCGGGTCTGTCTGGCCGCTCAGTTCTCGGTTCCCTTGAGCGTGCGCAGCAACGCCTGCTTCTCTTCGGGGGTCTTCGCGTTCTTGTACAAGGTCAACAGGCCCTGATCGCCGCCGGCCACGCGCAAGGCGCTCAAGGCTTCCGCGCGCAATTCCGGCACCGCGGACAGCTTGGGGTACAGCTCAAGCAGTTGTTTCTGCCCGCCGGCCACGCCCAAGGCCTTGATCGCTTCGCGGCGAGTGGACAGATCCGCATCGCCCGCGGCGATCTGCGTCAGCGCGTCCACACCGCCGGACACGCCCAGGCCTTGCACCGCACCATGCCGCAGTTGCGTGTCGGAACTGTTGCGGGCCGCATCGGCCAGCGCATCGGTCGCGCCGGCCACGCCCAGCGCCTGCAACGCGCGTTGCTTTAGTTTCGCGTCGCCGGTCTTGGAATAGATTTGACGCAGTTGCGTTTCCGCACCGCTCACACCGAGCAGATGCACGGCCTGCGCCGACAGCGCGGGATCGCCGCCTTCGGCCGCCGCGGCGATCTGCGCCATGGCGCGCGGATCGTCGATCTGGCTGAGCACGAACAACACCCGGCGCTTGGCCTGCGGCGTCTTCGCATCACGCAGCAACTGCACCAGTTGCGGCAGCGACTTGTCGGCGGGCTGCTCGATCAAGGTCTCCAGACGATCCTGATCGGATTCGCCGCCGGCAACGGCCGCGGCCGCGCCGGCGGGCCGGCGCTGCAAGCGTTCGGCTTCGGCGATCCAGCGGCTGTTCGGATGCTCGCTGCGCAAACGCTTGACCAGTTCCTGCGATTGCGCGGCGCGGCCGGCCTGGGCCAGCGCATAGGCGCGCCAGTACAAGGCGGCATCGGCGCCGGCGCCGCCGTGCAGACGGCGCTCGAGTTCGGCGAAGCGCTGATCGGCTTCGCTCCAGTCGCCCTCGCCGATGGCCTCGTGACCTTGTTGGTACAGGGCCTTGATCTGCGCGGCGCCTGCCTCGTCCGCCGGCGCCGACGCGGCGCTGACCGCGAAGCACAGCGACAGCGCGAGCGGCAGTGCACAGGCAATCAGAAGACGCGATGGGGTTTTCACGATGACATACCTCGAATCGGGCGCAGGTCGAATCAGACGCGGTTCGAATCAGGCGCGGGTGTTGCCGCGTGACTGCAGGCGCTGCTCGACCACGCGCACCTGGAACAGCAGATCGGCATTGCGTACCAGTTCGCGCAAGCCCTCTTGTTGTAATTGGATGCCGCCGTCGGGAGTTTGGTTAGCAAGTTCGGTCAATACCGGTTCCAGGGTGCGCAGGAATCCGGCCAGCGCCTTGTCGCCGCGGCGCGCGGCGGCGGCGGCATAGAGCCGGTTGTCGTCGAGCAGGTTGCGGGCGTGGCCGTCGTCGCCCGCGGCCAGGCGCGAGGATTCGTCGTTGAGCACGCCAAGCAGGACGCTCTCGGTCTTGCGCAGATGGGTGGCGACGTAGTCGTCGAGCACGCGTTCGCGCGCGGCCGGCGACGGCGCCTGCAGCGGCGCCGGCACGGCCACCGGTGGCGCCGTGGTCAGGCCGTCCATCGGCAAGGAGCGCTCGCGCGGGGCGCGCAGCAGCGGCGAAGTGATCGCCAACACCAGCATGGCCGCCGCGGCGGTGCCGCCGGCCATCCACAGCCAGCGCCGCGAGCGCGGCCGTTCGCGATGGCGCAAGGTCGGCCCCGGCATCGCCCCGGGCAGCTGCGCCACCGGGCGAACCACCGGCGGCAACGCATCCAGGCGCGGCTGCAGGCGCTGCCACAGGCGGTCTTCGTAATCCGGCGGCGGCGACGGCATCGGCTCCTTGGCGGCCGCATCCAGCACCAGCTGCAAGGCCCGGTAACGCGAGCGCAGGCTGACCTCGCAGGCCAGCGCCAGCTCGATTTCGAGCATGCGCGCCATCGACAGTCCGTCGCGGTAACGGAACAGGATCAATTCGTTGTCGCTGATATCCGACATGACTACCTCACAGTTTCCAAAGCACCGCGCAACTTGCGCACGGCTCGGAAGATCGCCTGCTTGCACTGCCCGGTGTTCATCGACAAGGTCTGGGCGATCTCGTCGAGGCCGCGGCCCTCGCAATGGCGCAGCACGAACGCGGCGCGTTCGGACACGCTCAGCATCGCCATCTGCTCGCCGATCTGGCGCGCCACCTGTTCGCCGGAAGCGCGCGCCTCCGGGCCTGGGACTTCGTCGGCCAGCTCGGCGAGAAAATCCGACTCGGCGTCGTCCTCGTAACGGCTTTCGGTCTGCTCGTGCTGATGGCGCGCGTTGCGGCGCAGCTGCTCCAGCGCGGCGTTGGCGGCTATGCGATGCAGCCAGGTCGAGAACGCGGCGCGTTCATCGAACCCGTCCAGCTTGCGCCAGGCGTTGTAGAAGGCTTCCTGCACCGCGTCCTCGGCCAGGGCGTTGTCGCGGGTGATGCGCAGGCACAGCAGGTGCAGCTTGCGCGCGTGGGTCTGCACCAGGCACCGGAATGCCTGCTGATCGCCTTGTCTCGCCTGGGCTATCCATTGCGCTTCGCTGTCAGCCATTTTGACTTCGATGCGGGTTCCTGGCCCGCGGTTAGCCGACCTTGAGCCGATTTGTGACCGGCTCCGCAGCCCGAGTCGAAATCCTAGCCCGTCCGGACCATTTGCGCTGCGCCGGCTCAGAAGCGGTAACGGATCTTGGCCAGCAATTGGTCGGAGTCGCGCAGTTGCAGCGCTTCGTCGAACAGCTCGCCGCCGCCGACCCGATCGCGCTCCTGGCGCATCGCCCCGCCGCGTGAATAGGCCACGAAGATGTCCGACTGCGGCCCCAGCAGATAGCGATAGCGCAGCTGCAGGCCGAAGTTGTTGATGTCGAAGTCGGGCCGGACCTGGCCGTTGCCCTGCATGCGGCCGTTGTCCAGCAACAGATAGCGCTGGCCGTCCTCGGCCCGGATCGCCAGCCATTCCGACTTCAACCGCAGTTCGTGGCGGATTCCGGGGAACCAGCTCAGGTTCACTCCGACGAAATCGACCCGACGCTGGTAGCGGCCGAAATTGCGCCCGCCTTCCCAGATCAGCCAGTCGTCGGTCCATTCCGGGCCGATCTCGAACTCGGCGTTGAAGGCGTCGCTGGGATACCAATTGCCGATCAGGGTCAGCACCTTGGCCGGACGCGCCGACAGGCCGCGGCCGATCAGCTCGGCGGTGGCGCTGAACGACCAGTCGCCGTAACGCCGGCTGATCATGTCCAACTGCATGCCGTAACGCCCGGATTTATGCCACAGGCCGTTGCCGCGCGAGATCAGATCGTCGAAGCCGTCGGTGATCGCGCTGGTCTCCAGCACCAGCCGGTTGCCGCTGCGGAAGTTGAAGGCGTTGGTGAAGATCAGATAGGTGGGCAGACGGTCGCCGCGATCGTTGCTGCGCGCCTGCAGTTCCAGGTTCCAGCGGGTGCTGCGCAGGCGCGAGGTCTGGCTCTGCTGACGGTGCACGTACTCGCCGGTCAGCTCCAGTTCGTTGAGATTGCTGCGGCGCTGATAGCCAAGATCGTTGAAGTCGAGTTGACGGCCGAAGTGGGTGGCCTCCAGCTCGTAGCTCCAGTTGGTGGAGGGAATCCAGTTGATCCGCGTCCACGCGCCGGTGTCGTCGCGGCGCTCGCGCTTCTGGTCGATGAAGCTGCCCAGCACCTGCGCGTTGACGATCAACTTCGCATTCGGCCGCCAGCTCATGTCCAGCGCCTGCACCTGCGCCGAGCGGTCCAGATAAGGCCGTTCGGCATCGGTGCCGAGCCAGCCGATGTTGAGGCCGCGGCTGAGCGGATACTGCAATCGCGCCACGTAGAAGTCGCGCCCGGCCGCGCCGTCCTCGGACGCGGCCAGCACGCCGTAGCCCATCGCGCCGACCGAGCCGATCAGCTTGACCGCCGCGTCGATGTCGTTGGCGCCGGAGCCGTCGTCGGCCGGGCCGCCGATGCGGCGAGTGTGCACCAGCCGGCCTTCGTCGGGCGTGCGCAGATCGAAGATGCCTTGGTTTTCGGTGAAAAACGGGCGCTTGTCGCTGTAGAAGGTTTCGATCGCGTCGAAGTTCACCACCAGATCGTCGGATTCGACCTGGCCGAAATCCGGATTGATGGTGGCGTTGAGCTGGAAGTCCGGCGACGGCTTCCAGAACACGTCCAGGCCGGCGGTGTACTTGGTCCGGCCCTCGATCAGATCGTGGCGCGCGGTGAGATAAGGCCAGAAGTGGAACAGGCTCTTGCGGTACTGGGCGATCTCCAGGCGCTCGAAGCCCGACAGGAAGCGGCTGCGGTCGGCGGCCACCGCCGGAAACGCCTGGCGCTCGCTGGTGCTGCCCAGCACGCGGCCGAAATACACCGCCACGGTGCGGTTGGGCTGTTCGATGCCGCGCATCGGCGCCACCGACCACGGGATCAGCATTTCCACCTGCCAGCCGTTTTCGCTTTCGCTGACCGCCCAGGTCCAGTCGGTGTCCCAGTCGAGATTGAGGTCGCGTTCGTTGGTGAGCACGCCGTCCTGGATCGAGCCCGACAGGCCGACCGTGAAGCTGTACGCGGTACGGCCGTCGGCGTCGAAGTCGATCATGAAATTGACGCGATCGGCTTCGCGTTTCTGGTCGCGCTCCAGACGCGGCTTGAGCCGCGGCACCCCGGCCTTCTGATCGACCTGAAATGCGACCACGATCCCTTCCGGCGTGGACAGCAAGCGCGCCAGCGTGCCCATGCCCGGGTCCGGAGAGCTCAGCCGATACGGGTCGGTGACCTTGAAATCGCCGTAGCGCACCGCCTGCTCCCATTCGGGCTCATCCGCGCGGCCGTCGATGACGATGGCCGCCTGGGCGGGTGCGCAGGTCAACGCGATCAGCAGGACCAAGGTGGGGCGCGGACTGGGAAAGATGGCTCGCAGGGGCATCGTATAGCTCTAAGTAGCGTTCATGGTTTAGATGCAGCCAGCCGCAAAAAGTCATCTGCCGACGCGACGGCCGGCCGATGGGGCAGTCCGCAAGCGGCCGGCCCGAACACGGCGGCCGCGCGCTGCCGCACGACGACGCGCACCGGCGCCGTCATGCGGACCGCGCTGGACGCGGCATCAGGCCTCTTCCTCGGCGTACAGCTTGTTGGCCGAATCGGTGATCGCGCGCGGCACGAAATTTTCCGTGGTGTAGGCCAGGTTGATCGCCGTGCGCAGCACGTCGACCTTCAACGGCGCGACCCGGTGCGCGGTGGTGTCGGTCTTGAGCAGATACGCGTCGGCGGCCTTGAGCGGCAGCTTGATCGGATTGATGTCCAGATCCGACAGCGCGCCGTTGGGAACCATTTCCGCGTAGCCGCCGCCTTCGATGCCCGGCGATTCCATGATCAGCACGAACGACAGCGGATAGTCGTCGTAATGCGCGCCGAAGGTATCCGAGGACTTCTTGAGCTGGTTGATGACGTAGCGGTCGATGTCGTCGGTCAGCGGCAGCACCTTCTCGCCGACCACGTGCGAGAGGAAGTCGATGATGCGCTGGTCGTTGTAGATCTGCGGGATCAGCGTGGATAGGCGCTCGATGGTATGGCCGTTGACCACGTTCATGCGCCGCGGCGAATTGTCCATGCACTCCATCAGGAAATCACGGCGCTTGGACTGCTCCAGCAGGCGATCGACCTCGGCCTTGAGCTCGGGAAAGAACTCGGCCGTGACGAATCCGGGAAACGGCACGTGGTGCAGGCGCTGGTAATGCGACTTGAGCTCGTCGGCGATGTCGCTGCCGGGGTGATAAAGATCGGATCTGTACATGATCGATTACTCGCGATACGGAAGTGGCGCGCCGGCGCCGCGCGGCGCCGGCACGAAGGACGCGCGGCTCACTCGAAATACGATTCCAGGCCGCCGCGACGGCGCACATCGAGCGTGCAGCAATGGAAACCGCCGCCGAACCGGTTGAAGTTGATCAGCGAATACGGGATCGGCTCGAAACCCCAGGCCTCGAACTGGCGCAGCAGCGGCTCTTCGCTGGCTTCCACGAACACCCGCTTCTCGTCGAGCATGAAGGTGTTGGCGACGATCCAGTTGCTGCACATCGAGAACTCTTGCGTGATGTCGATGGTCGGGCGCGGCGGAACCAGCTTCTCCCAGTTGTCGAACATCGGCGGCAGCTCGTTGATGCGCTCGGGATTGATCAGCACCTTGCCCGGCGCCAGAGGCGTGAAAGTGGCGTCGATATGCATCGGATGGGTGTCCACTACGTCGATCACATGCACCCTGTAGTCGTCGCCGAGATGGCGCTGCAGCCAGGCGATGCCCATGTCGTTGGTCACGTTGCTCTTCTGCGCGAAGATATCGCGGCCGCAGCGGGCGAAGTCGGCGGCGTCGAACACCGGCTCGAACTCGGTGACCGCGTACATCATTTCCGCCATCGATTCGGGATGCTTGAAGTCCTGCCGGTACAGCTCGTCGCTCAGCTCGGGCTTGGGCGCCGAGGTCCAACGCGCGCCTTTCTTGAAATAGCCCTTGAGCAGCGGCCGGAACGCGTTGGGCTCGAAGTAGCGGTTGCGCCAGGCCATCGGCGCTTCGATGATGTCGTTGCCGACCACCAGAAAGGTATCGCGCGGCATCGCCGAGTACAGGCTGCCCTTGCTTTGCCACTGCGGCGTGGCGAACGGCAGTTGCTGATCGACCGGCCGCGGCCGCTGCACCACGATGCCCTCGTTGCGCAGCACGCGCACGAAGCCTTCGATTTCTTCCTTGGCCTTGTCCAGCATGTCCTGCGGGAAACGCTGCCCGCCGTTGCGGCGGAAGAAGTCCCAGGACACTTCCGGCATGGTCGATTCCAGCGTGACATGCCATTCGGGCACCACCGCGTCGTCGATGCGGCCCACCACCACTTCTTCCAGCGGGTCCCATTCGTTGTAGGAGCTCACCAGGCCGTATTCGGTTTCCGCCTCTTCGGCGATGTAGTGATTCGGATCGTCCATTTTCGTTTCTCCATTCCCAGATTTAGTCGGCCCGCGCCGGCTCGGCGAAGTCCGTCCCCATTGCTGCGCGAAATGCGCCAATCAGTCGTCGGCGCCCGCTCAGGTCGCCGACAGATACGCCAAGGTCTTGCGCTCGCCCTTGAACGACTCGCGCCCGTGCATCATCAAGATGTTGTCGATCATCAGCAGATCGTTGCGCTGCCAGTCGAACAGCAACTTGCTCGTGTTCAAGGCGCGGCGGATCTCGATCAGCACGTCGTCTTCGATCGGCTCGCCGTCGCCGTACTCGCATTCGTGCGGCAGATTGCCCACGCCCAGCGCCTGCTCGAACATGCCGCGGATGGCCGGATTCAAGGCCGAGGGATGCCACTGCTCGGCCTGGTTGAACCACACCTCCTCGCCGGTCTGCGGATGGCTAGCGAAGGCCTCGCAGCGGGTCGATACGCGCAGCGCGTCCTTGGCGCCCCAATGGCAGACCGAACCCTGGTCGGCGACGATGCTCTCGACCTCGGCGCGGTCCTGGGTCTGGTAGGTGGTCTGCCAGTTCTTGCCCAGCGGAATCTCGGTCTGGAAATTGCGGATGTAGTTGACCTTTTTGTCGCGGAATTTGGCGCGGATGTCCTCCGGCAAGGCCCGCAGCACGTCGCCGCTGTTGGCCAGCGAGGTCTGGCCGCCGGAAGCCGCCGGAATCAGGCTGTAGAAGAACAGCCGGCGCGGCCAGCTCGGCAGGTACGACATCTCGTTGTGCAGCGAAATCACTTCGCTGGCCGGGTATTCGGTCGAGGTGTAGACATCGGCGGACACGCGGCTGCGCGGCGAGTTGCCGCCGACGTAGTCGAACGGCCGCGCGCCCAGGCGCTCGGCGCTGCCGCGAAAACCCTCGGCGCCGTCCACGCCGAAGCCGCGGAACAAGATGCCGCCGTGGCGCAGCAACAACTGCTGGACCTGATCCTCGTTGTTGCCGAGGTAGTCGTGCAGCGCCTGCAGGCTGGCGTCCCCGTCCGGGGTGATCACCACGGGATGATGCTCGGTGGCGGAGAACAACGAATTCACTTTCATGGTCGCTTCCTTAAGACAGGTCGGGCGTGGTCGTGTGCGGGTGGTGGGTTCAAGCGCTCATGCGTCCGATCAGCTCGGCCAGTTCGATATCGACCTGTTCGAGCACCTGCGATCGCTGCGAATCGATGAAGAAATGACCGCCGTCGAACCACACCACGCGGCAGTCCTGGCTGGTTTCGCGGCTCCAGCCATCGACCTGGCCTTCGCCGCGGTTGTCGTCGCGTTCGCCGGCGAACACGCTGATCGGCAGGTTCAGCAGCGGCCCGGTGCGATAGCGGTAGTTCTCCGCGAGCGAGAAGTCGGCGCGGATCGTCGGCAGCACCAGCTCCATCAGCTCGCGGCTTTGCAGCACCTGCGGCGGCGTGCCGTTGTAGTCCCTGAGCACGTCGATGAGCGCATCGTCGGCGAGCGTGTGGTACTGCTTCGACGGGCTGCGATGCTGCGGCGCCTGGCAACCGGAGACGATCAACCGCGCCGGCCCATTGATGCCGTGCAGGCGCAGGTAGCGAGCGAGTTCGAACGCGATCAGGGCGCCGAGGCTGTGTCCGAAGAACGCGAACGGTCGGTCGTTGCGTCGCGCGATCAACGGTGCGATCTGCTGCAGCAACGCCGGCATCGACGCGATCGGCGCTTCGGCCATGCGCGCGCCGCGGCCGGGCAATTGCACCGCGCAGACTTCGATCGACGGGTCCAGCGCCGCCTGCCAGCCGTGAAACACCGAGGCGCTGCCGCCGGCGTAGGCGAAGCAGAACAAGCGCAGGCGGATGTGCGGGCGCGTCTGGCCGATCAGCCACGGCGTGGGGGCATGAGCGCTCATGCGTGGCTCCTTGCGGCGAAGAATGCCTGCAGCGCGTCGGCGATCGCGGCCACGTGCGGCTCGGACAACATCGCGTAGTGATCGGCTTCGATCCAATGCGTGCTGCGTGCGCGCACGGAGGTTTGCGCGGCGGTCGCCGCCTCGCCGCTGCCGGCCCAGAACGCCTGCGTCGGCGGGCGCGCCGGCGATTCATGCGCATACAGCGACTGCAAATGGCGCTGAGTGATCGCCAACTGCGCCTTGAGGTGCTCGAACGTCTCCACGCTCATCGCCGGGCTCAGCCAACGCTGCAACTGCGGCGCGGCCTGATCGAACGGCATCTGCAGCAGTTCGCGGATCGAGCGCGCGCCCTGCGCCGGCGCCTCGCGCAGTACGAAACCGTTGCCGCGCAGTTCGGCCAGGGCCGCTTCGGTCAATGCCCTGCCCTCGTCGAGCCCGTCGCGATGGGCCATGGCATGGGTATCGACCCAGCCCAGGTAATCGACCTGCGCGCCCTGCGCGATCAGTTCGTCGGCGACGGCCGAGGCGAACAGGCCGCCGGTCGACCAGCCCAGCAGGCGATAAGGACCTTGCGCCTGCTCGGCGCGGATGGCGTCGGCGTAAGCGCGCGCCATCGCCCGCAGATCGGCGTCGGCATCGCGCGCCGCCTGCACGCCATACACCCGCCAATGCGCTTGCAGGCGCTGCGCGAGCGGCCGGTAGAAGCCGATCTGGCCGCCGATCGGATGAATGCAGAACAAGGCCGGCGCATCGCTCGCGGCGTTCAACGGCACCACCAGCGACGGCGCCAGCGGCGACGCATCGTTGCCGCGCGCCGCGTCCACCGCTTCGGCCAGCGCCGCCAAGGTCGGCGACGCGAACACGGCCGCGAGCGGCAACGAAGCCTGCAGACGCTGCTTGAGCAGATACACCAGCTTGATCGCCGACAGCGAGTGCCCGCCCAGTTCGAAGAAATGGTCGTGGCGGCCGACGCGCTCGACGCCCAGCAGCTCGCTCCAGATCTGCGCCAGCGTGCGTTCGCTGTCGCTGGCCGGCGCGGCGTAGTCCCTGGACAGCAACGCCGCCATCTCCGGCGCCGGCAGCGCCTTGCGGTCGAGTTTGCCGTTCTGGTTCAACGGCAACGCCGGCAGCGGCACGAATGCGCTGGGCAGCATGAACTCGGCCAGTTTCTGCGCCAGACGCTCGCGCAGGAACGCGGCATCCAGAGCCACGCCTTCCTCGCCGACCACGTAGGCGACCAGGCGCGTGTCCTGGCGATCCTGGCGGGCGATCACCGCCGCTTCGCGCACGCCCTCGATCTCGCACAGGCGCGCTTCGATCTCGCCCAGTTCGATGCGGAAGCCGCGCAGCTTGATCTGGAAATCGTTGCGGCCCAGGTATTCGATCGTGCCGTCCTCGCGCCAGCGCGCCATGTCGCCGCTGCGGTACAGCCGGACATCGTTACGCCCGGTTTGCTGCGCGAACGAATCGGCGAACGGATCGGCGATGAAGCGCTCCTCGTTCAATTCCTCGCGCCGCCAATACCCCAGGCCTACCCCGCTGCCGCCGATGCACAACTCGCCGGGCACGCCGATCGGCGCCAGACGGCCATGTTCGTCGAGCAAGTGCACGCGGCAATGCGATAGCGGACGGCCGATCGGCACCGAGCCTTCGAACCGGGTTTCGCAGCGATGCGCGCTCGTGGCGACCGAGGTTTCGGTGGGGCCGTAGAAATTGAACACGCGATGCGTCGCGGCCCAGCGCTTGGCCAATGCCGGCGGCAAGGCTTCGCCGGCCAGCATCAGCGTTACGCGGGTCGGCACCGGTGCGTCGTCCCCGCAGGCCTGCAGGGCCGAGGACGGCAACACCACGTGAGTGATCTCGTAACTGTTCAGCGCTTCCAGCAAGGGCGCGCCGGGACGCAGGCTTTCGCGCGTTCCCAGACACACCGTCGCGCCGCTGGACAAGGCGCAGGTCAGTTCGAACACGCTGCCATCGAAACTCGGCGAGGCGAACTGCAGCATGCGGCTGTCGCGATCGACTCCGAGTGTCGCCACCGAAGCTTTCACCATCCCGGCCAGGCCGCGGTGATGATTGATCGCCGCCTTGGGGTGGCCGGTGGAGCCGGAGGTGTAGATCATGTAGGCCGGGTGTTCCGGACGCAGTGCCAGCTCATCCACGCTCAGATCGTGTTCGCGGGTTTCGCGCGCGATCGCGCCGTCGGCTTCGTCCAGGATCAACATCGGCCCGGCATAACCCAGCTCGCGCACCTTCCCGTGGCTGGCCAGCGTGGCCAGCACCACGGCCGGCTCGCTGTCGCTCAACATGTAGCGCAGACGTTCGGACGGGTAATCCGGATCGACCGGCAGATACACGGCGCCGGCCTTGAGCGTGGCGACGAAGGCTTGCACCATCGACCGGCCGCGCTCGCCGAACACCGCCACCCGCGCGCCGCCGCTGGCGCCGTGCGCGATCAGTTGATGGGCCAGGCGATTGGCGGCGCGATTGAGTTCGTCGTAGCTGCATTCGCCGGCGGCATCGCGCAGCGCGACCGCATGCGGACGCGCAGCGACCTGGGCTTCGAACATGCGGTGCACGAACGGCTCTTGCACCGGCTCGGCCGACACCGAAGCCTGGTTGAACTCGATCAGCAAACGTTCGCGCTCGGCCGCCGGCAGGATCTCCAAGGACTGCAATGCGATCGCCGGCTCAGCGTCGAGCGCGGCCAGCATGCTGTCCATCGCCGTGTGCAGATAGGCGACGATCCTGTCCGCGTCGATGCCGTGGCCGGTCTGCGCGGTCAGGCTGAAGCCTTCGCCGATGTCGTCCACGCAGATGCCCAGCGGGTAGTTGCTGCGCTCCTCGGTGCCGAGCGCGCGCACGCCTTGCCAGTTCGAAGCGGACGGGCTCTGCGCGTCGTGCAGCATCTGCGCGTGGCGGAAGTTGATCAACGTGGTGAACAAGGGCAACGGCGGCGCTACCGCGCTGCAGCGCTGCGCGAGGGTCAACGACGCCTGCTCGTGTTCGAGCAGTTCGCCCAGGCTGCGGTAGGCCTGCGCGATCGCCTCGCTCAAACTCACCCCGGCCAGGCGCACGCGGATCGGCAAGGTGTTGATGAACATGCCCACGACCTGATCGGCCGCTTCCGAGCCCTGTAAGCGTCCAGACAACACGGTGCCGAACACCACGTCGTCGCGGCCGCTGCACCGGCTCAGCACCAGCGCCCAGGCCACATGGAACAGCACCGCCGGGGTGACGCCCTGCTGGCGTGCGGCTTCGCGCACGCGCCTGGCCGTCGCCGCCGGCAGATCGATCCGCGCCTGCGCGCCTGCATCGCTGCCCTGCACGTTCAACACGCCGAACGGCGCGGTCGGCTCGTCCACGTCGCCGAGGCGTTCGCGGAAATAGGCCTCGTGCACGGAATCGGGCACGGCGTTAGTGCGCGCGATGAAATTGCGATACGGCTGCGGCGCGGTCAACAGGTGCTCCTGGCCTTGCAGGATCAGGCGCACTTCCTTGTGCAGCAGTTGCATCGAGTAGTTGTCGTCCACCAGATGGTGGTTCAACAAGGCCATCAGCCATTCGCCGGTGGCATAGTCCTCGACCACGTAGGCGCGCAGCAGCGGCGCTTTTTCCAGATCCAGCTTGATCCGGGTCGGATCGCTGGCGGCCAGCAGCGTCTGCATCGCCGGCCGGTCTTCGGCCGAGGTCAGCAGTTCCACCGGCATCGGTGCGCGGCGGTGCACCACCTGCACCGGCCGCGCCAGCCCTTGCCAGCGCGGCGCGCTGCGCAGGATGTCGTGGCGCGCGATCACCTGCTGCAGCGCATCGACGAACGAATCCACCCGCTCGCGGCTGTCGAAGGCGATCAGCGAACGCATCAGATATGCATCGCCCGGCCGCTCGCTCTCGATCAAGTGATGGAACAGGATGCCTTCCTGCAACGGCCCCAACGGATAGATGTCCTGGACGTTGCCGGTCCCGCCCGGCACCGACGCGACGATGGCGTCAATCTGTTCCTGGGTGAGATCGACCAGCGGCAGCAAGTCGGGCGTGATCCGGCGGGTATGGCTATCGATGACGTTGTCGGCGATGCGGTCGAGCGTCGGCGTGGCCTGGGTCAGCACGCGCTCGGCGAAGGCGCCGAGCACGGGCACGGTGAACACGGTGCGGACGTCGGCATTCAAGCCGCGCTGACGCAAGCGTTCGATCAGGCCGATCACCAGCAACGAGTGACCGCCGAGTTCGAAGAAATGGTCGTGGCGGCCGACGCGATCCAGGCCCAGCAGTTCCTGCCATACCTCGGCGATTGCGGTTTCCGTTTCGCCTTGCGGTTCTTCGTATTCGCGTTGGGATACAGCTGTTTGGTCCGGCGCGGGTAGCGCTTTCCGATCCAGCTTGCCGTTGGTCGTCAGCGGCAACGAATCCAGGGCGACGAACGCGCTCGGGACCATGTATTCGGCCAGATCGCGCGACAAGGCATCGCGCAGTTCCGGCACCGACCACGTCGCGCCTTCGCGCATCACCAGATAGGCGACCAGGCGCTTGTCGCCCGGCGTGTCTTCGCGTGCGATCACCACGGCATCGCGCACGCCCTCGCACGCGGCCAGTTTGGCCTCGATTTCGCCCAGTTCGATGCGGAAACCGCGGATCTTGACCTGGAAGTCGTTGCGGCCCAGGTACTCGATCGTGCCGTCCGCCAACCAGCGGCCCAGGTCGCCGGTCTTGTACATCCTTGCGTGCGGATCGGGGTCGAATCGATCGGGCAGGAAACGCTGCGCGGTCAGTTCTTCGCGGTTCAAATAGCCGCGTGCGACGCCGGCGCCTGCGACGTACAGCTCGCCGGTCACGCCCACCGGCACCGGTTCACCCTGCTCGTCCAGCACGTACAGGCGCAGGTCGGCGATGGCTTGACCGATCGGGCTGCCGCGCGGTGTCGCTACATCGGCTTCGGTGATCGGTCTATACGTTGCATGCACCGTGATTTCGGTGATGCCGTACATGTTGATGAGTTGCGTGCGCGATGTCGGGTTGCGCTGTAGCCACGGTGTGAGCGTGCTCAGCTCCAACGCTTCGCCGCCGAATACGATCGTGCGCAGTTGGTGCTCGTGTTCGCTCTGCGCCGCGATCAGGGCGCGGAACGCGCTCGGGGTCTGGTTCAGCACGGTCACGCCTTCGCGCACCAACAGTTCGTAGAACTCCACCGGCGAACGTGCGCACAGCGACGGCACGACGACTACGCGACCGCCGTACAGCAATGCACCCCACAGTTCCCATACCGAGAAGTCGAACGCGAACGAATGGAACAGCGTCCATACATCGGTTTCGTTGAAGCCGAACCAGTGGTCGGTGGAGGTGAACAAGCGGCTGACCTGGCCGTGTTCGACCATCACGCCCTTGGGTTGTCCGGTTGAGCCGGAGGTGTAGATCACGTAGGCCAGGTGATGTGGCTGCAGGTTGCTTACGAACGGCGTGTCGGTGCGGGCCTGTTCCCAAACGCCTGCATCGTCCAGTTCCAGAACCGGGCATGTTGCTGACGGCAGACTTGCGCTCAAGGCCGATTGGCTTAGCAACGCCACCGGTGCGCTGTCTTCCAGCATGTAGGCCAGACGGTCGGCGGGATACGCCGGGTCGAGCGGCACATAACCGCCGCCGGCCTTCAGGATGCCGAGCAGGCCGACCACCATGTCCAGACTGCGCTCGACGCAGATCGCGACGCGGTCGTCGGGTTTGACGCCCAGTTCGATCAAGCGATGCGCGACCTGATTCGCACGGCGGTCCAGTTCGGCGTAGCTAAGCGTTTGTTGCTCGTACGATACCGCCGGTGCATCCGGGGTGAGGGCGGCCTGGGCTTCGAAGCCGTGATGGATCACACCGCGCTCGAACTGGCGCGGCGTGTCGCCGTGGGCCTGGGCGTGGAAGCCCTGCAGCACCTGCACCCGCTGCGGCGGCGTCAGCAGCGGCAGACGTGCGACCGACGCCGAATCGTCGGCGACCATCGCCGTCAGCAAGGTCGTCCAGTGATCCATCATCCGTTCGACGGTGGTGCGGTCGAACAGATCGCTGGCGTAGGCGACGCTGCCGCTCAAGGCGTTGCCGTTGTCGTTCAACGACAGGGTCAGGTCGAACTGCGCGGTTTGCTGGCCGCTGTCGAGTTGCGACAGGGTCAGGCCGTGCAGTTGCAGGCCGCCGCCGTCGGGAGTGTTGTTCAAGCTCAGCAGCGCCTGGAACAGCGGGCTGTGGCTCATGCTGCGCGCCGGCTGCACGGCTTCGACCACTTGTTCGAAGGGCAGGTCCTGGTGTTCGTAGGCGGCCAGGGTCGTGGCTTTTACCTGGGCCAGCAGGTCTGTCACGCTCGGCGCGTCCTGCAGATCGACGCGCAGCGCCAGCGTATTGACGAAGAAGCCGATCAGCGGTTCGAGTTCGCTGCGCTGACGATTGGCTACCGGGCTGCCGACGACGACATCGGATTGGCCGCTCATGCGCGACAGCAGCACCGACCAGCCGGCCAGAAGGGTCATGAAGACGGTCGTGCCGTGACGCTGCGACAAGCTGCGCAACTGCGCGCTTAGATCGCTCGACAGCCGCACGGCAACTCGATCGCCGGCATAGCTCTGCACCGGGGGGCGCGGACGGTCGGTCGGCAGTTCCAGCACCGCCGGCGCTCCACTCAGTTGCTCGCGCCAATACGTCGTTTGACGCTGCAGGGTCTCGCCCTGCAGCCAGCTGCGTTGCCACGCGGCGTAGTCGGCGTACTGGATCGGTAGCGGCGGCAGCGGATCGGGCTGGCCTTGACGATAAGCGTCGTACAGCGCACTGACTTCCTGCACCAGCACGCCGATCGACCAGCCGTCGGAGACGATGTGGTGCTGGGTGACCAGCAGCACGTGTTCGTGTTCGCTAAGACGCAGCAGGCGGCCACGGATCAACGGGCCCTGGGCCAGATCGAACGGGGCGCGGGCTTCTTCGCGGCTCTGTGTCGCTACAGCCGAGGCTTGCGCGTCAGCGGTCAGCTCGCTCAGGTCGTGATCGATCAGAACGAAGCCAGTATCGGCCGGATCGATGACTTGCACCGGGGCGCCGGACTGGCTGACGAAGCGGGTACGCAGGTTTTCGTGGCGAGCGACGATTCTGTTCAGGCTGTTCTGCAGCGCCGCCCGGTCGAGTTCGCCGCTCAGTTGCAAGGCCACCGGCATGTGATAGGCCGCACCGGCCGAGTGATCGAGCTGATCCAGGAACCACAGGCGTTGCTGAGCCCAAGACAGCGGCAACGCGGCATTGCGGTCGGCAAACGTGATCGGCGGCTGCGATGCAGCTTGCGCGCCCTGCACGCTCGCGGCCAACGCGGCCGGGGTGGGACGCGAGAACAGGTCGCGCAGCGGAATCTCCAGGCCCAGCGATTGACGCAGGCGCGATGCGACCTGCACGGCCAGCAGCGAATGTCCGCCGAGTTCGAAGAAGTGATCGTGGCGGCCGACTCGTTCGATACCCAGCAGGTCTTGCCAGATGTCGGCGATGGCTGCTTCGATCTCGCCTTGCGGGGCTTCGTACTCGCGGCTTAGCACCGCGCCTTGATCCGGCGCCGGCAGCGCCTTGCGATCCAGCTTGCCGTTCGGGGTTAGCGGCAATGCGTCAAGCGCGACGAAGGCGCTTGGGACCATGTACTCGGCCAAGTCTTTCGACAATGCCTCGCGCAACGCCGCCACCGACAGTTCGGCACCGGGCTCCATGACCGTATAGGCCACCAGGCGCTTGTCGCCTTCGACGTCTTCGCGTGCGATTACCACCGCTTCGCGTACGCTGGCGCAGGCGACCAGTTTCGCTTCGATCTCGCCCAACTCAATGCGGAACCCACGAATCTTCACCTGGAAGTCGTTGCGCCCCAGGTACTCGATTGTGCCGTCCGACAGCCAACGACCCAGGTCGCCGGTCTTGTACATCCGCGCTTGCGGGTCGGCGCTGAACGGATCGCGGACGAACCGCTCCGCCGTCAGTTCCGGACGATCCCAGTAACCACGCGCCACCTGCACGCCGGCGATAAACAGCTCGCCTGCGACCCCAACCGGCATCGGCTCACCACGCGCATCCAGCACATACATCTGCGTATTCGCTATCGGACGCCCGATCGGCACTGCGCGCCGTTGCGACGGCCCCGCGCAGTTCCAATACGTCACCTCAATCGCGGCCTCGGTCGGGCCATACAGATTGTGCAGTTCTACCCCGGGCAAGGCGGTGAATACTTGTTGCTGCAGGCTGTAAGGCAATGCCTCACCGCTGCAGAACAGCTGCTTCAAAGTCTTGCAGCGGCCCGCATCGGCCCGGTCGATAAACACCTGCAACATCGACGGCACGAAATGCGCCACCGTGATGCCGGCGCTTTCAATCAGATCGACCAGATAATCCGGGTCCTGATGGCCCAACGGCTTGGCCAACACCAAGGTCGCACCCGACAGCAGCGGCTGGAAGAACTCCCAAACCGACACATCGAAGCCGAACGGCGTCTTTTGCAGCACCCGGTCCGAAGCGTTCCACGGAAACTGTTGAACACCCCAGTCCAGACGATTCATCACCGCGTGATGCTCGTTCATCACGCCCTTGGGCTGACCGGTCGAACCCGAGGTGTAGATCACGTAGGCCAGATGCAGCGGCGTCAGCCCGAGCGACTCAGGCTCGGGATCATGCTCGCTCTGTTCACCCAGCGACACGTCGGCATCCAAGGCGATACGCGGTGGCGTAACGCCTTCCGGCAGCAACTCGCGAGTAGCCGCATGCATTAACACCGCCGTCGGCGCGCAGTCTTCCAGCATGTAGGCCAGCCGATCGCGCGGGTAGCTCGGGTCCAACGGCACGTAAGCGCCGCCGGCCTTCAGCGTGCCGAGCAGGCCGATCACCATCTCCAGACTGCGCTCGACGCAGATGGCGACTCGTTCATCGGGCTTCACGCCGAGTCCGATCAGCCGATGGGCTAGGCGATTCGCACGTCGATTAAGTTCGCCGTAAGTTAGGCGCGCACCATCGAACTCCAGCGCGATCGCTTCCGGCGTGCCGCGGACCTGTGCTTCGAAACCGCGATGGATCAGTTCGATACGACGCGGCACGGCGGTCGCATTGAACGCCTCCACCACCCGCTCGCGCTCCCCGGCCGGCAACCACGGCAACGCATCTACCGTGGACGACTCCTGACTCAGATTCTGCAGAAGTACGGTCAGGCTCGCGACATAACGTTCCGCGGTCGCGCGATCGAACAAATCCGTCGAATACAGCAGCGCGCCGACGATGGACCCGCCGTTATCGCTCAACGACAGCTCCAGATCGAAGTGCGTCGTCGCCTGGCCGCTGTCCAGCGATTCGATCGACAACCCCGGCAGGTTCAGACCGCCGCCGTCTGGCGTGTTGTTCATGGTCAGCATCGCCTGGAACAGCGGGCTGTGGCTCATGCTGCGCGCAGGCTGCACGGCTTCGACCACTTGTTCGAACGGGAGATCCTGATGCTCATAAGCGGCCAACGTTGTCGCCTTTACCCGCGACAGCAGGTCGGCCACGCTCGCCGCGTCCTGCAGATCGACGCGCAGCGCCAAGGTGTTGACGAAGAAGCCGATCAGCGGCTCAAGCTCGCTGCGCTGGCGGTTTGCGACCGGACTGCCGACGACGACATCGGATTGACCGCTGAGACGCGACAGCAGTACAGACCAGCCGGCCAGCAAGGTCATGAACACGGTCGCGCCGTGACGTTGCGACAAGTTGCGCAACTGCGCGCTCAGCTCGCTTGACAGCCGCACGGGAACTCGATCGCCGGCATAGCTCTGCACCGGCGGGCGCGGCCGGTCGGTCGGCAATTCCAGTACCGCCGGAGCACCGCGCAGTTGCTCGCGCCAATACGTCGTTTGACGCTGCAGAGTCTCGCCCTGCAACCAGCCGCGTTGCCACGCGGCGTAGTCGGCGTACTGGATCGGCAGCGGCGGCAGCGGATCGGGCTGACCCTGGCGAAACGCGTCGTACAGCGCGCTGACTTCCTGCACCAGCACGCCGACCGACCAGCCGTCGGAGACGATGTGATGCTGCGTTACCAGCAGCACGTGTTCGTGCTCGCTCAGTCGCAGCAGGCGACCGCGAATCAACGGCCCCTGGGCCAGATCGAACGCAGCCCGCGCTTCTTCGCGGCTTTGCGCCGCAACCGACGCCATCTGCTCATCGGCAGACAGGTCGCTTAGATCGCATTCGCTCAACGCGAAGCCGACATCGGGCGAGTCGATCACCTGCATCGCGGCACCGGCCTCGGTGACGAAACGCGTGCGCAGGTTTTCGTGGCGGGCGATGATGCGATCCAGGCTGCCGCGCAACGCCGGGCGATCCAATTCACCGCTCAGCCGCAGCGCCACCGGCATGTGATACGCCGCGCCGGCCGAGTGATCCAACTGATCCAGGAACCACAGGCGCTGCTGGGCCCACGACAGCGGCAACGCCGCGCCGCGGTCGGCCAAACCGATCGGCGACTGCGATGCACCGCTGCTGCCTTGCAAGCCGGAGGCCAATGCCGCCAGCGTAGGCCGCGCGAACAGATCGCGCAGCGGAATCTCCAGACCCAGCGATTGCCGCAGCCGCGAAGCCACCTGCACCGCCAGCAAGGAATGTCCGCCGAGCTCGAAGAAGTGATCGTGACGCCCGACCTGCTCCAGACTCAGCACTTCCTGCCACACCGCAGCGATCGCATTTTCGATATCGCCCTGCGGCGCTTCGTACTCGCGGCTCAGCACCGCGCCCTGATCCGGCGCCGGCAATGCCTTGCGATCCAGCTTGCCGTTCGGCGTCAGCGGCAGCGAGTCCAGCGCTACGAACGCGCTCGGCACCATGTATTCGGCCAGATCGCGCGACAAGCAGTCGCGCAGCGCCGACACCGACAGCTCGACGCCCGTTTCCATAACTGCGTAGGCGACCAGGCGCTTGTCACCGGGCAAGTCTTCACGCGCGATCACCACCGCTTCGCGCACGCCCTCGCAGGTGACCAGTTTCGCTTCGATCTCGCCCAGTTCGATACGGAACCCGCGGATCTTCACCTGGAAATCGTTGCGCCCCAGGTATTCGATCGTCCCGTCCGCCCGCCAACGGCCCAGATCGCCGGTCTTGTACATCCGCGCGTCGGGATCGGCACTGAACGGATCGCGCACGAACCGCTCGGCGGTCAACTCCGGCCGATTCCAATACCCGCGCGCCACCTGCGCGCCGCCGAGATACAACTCGCCGGCAACGTCGATCGGAGCCAGCGCGCCAAGCGCATCGAGAACATAGACCTGAGTATTGGACAACGCCTTGCCGATGTGTGGTTGCGACTTCGCGTCTATCCGCGCGATCGTGCTGTCCACGGTGCACTCGGTCGGGCCGTAAACGTTATAGAACGAGATCGACGGGCTTGCGGATAAGCGTTCCCACAAAGCCGGCGAGATCGCCTCACCGCCGACGAGAACGCATCGGGGCTGAAAACCAGCATGCTCCAGCATCCGCTCCGCGAGCATCAGTTCCAACTGCACCGGAGTGCAATCGAACGCATCGACCGCCTGCCGATCCAGATAGTCGATCAGTGCCGACGCCGACGCGCGGATATCCTGCGGAATCAACACCACGCAACGCCCCGACAGCAACTGCGTCAGCGACTGGACCGAAGCATCGAACGACAGAGCCGCGTTCAGGCCGATCCGCGCCGACGGCGGCAGCGCGCCGAACGCGACGCGATCGAGCTCCCGCCAGAGATTGAGCACATTAGCGTGCTCGACCATGACGCCCTTGGGTTGGCCGGTCGAACCCGACGTGTAGATCACGTAGGCCAGATGACGCGATCGCAAATCGGCGACGACAGGCGCCTGCGTCGGCGCGTGCTCCCAGAGAGCAGAATCGTCCAGCTCCATCACCGGACACGCCGTCTGCGGTAGTTTCGCCCGCAGGCTCGACTGAGTGAGCAATGCGACAGGAGCGCTATCGCCGATCATGTATCCCAGCCGTTCAACCGGATAGGCGGGGTCCAACGGAACGTAGCCGGCTCCTGCCTTCAAAATTCCCAGCACCCCGACCACCATCTCCGCTCCGCGCTCGATGCAGATCGCGACGCGGTCGTCAGGCTGGATTCCGGTCGAAATCAAACGGTTCGCCACCTTATTGGCGAGCCTGTCCAGTTCGGCGTAACTCAGTTCCTGTTCGCCGAAACGCAATGCCGGCGCGTCCGGTGTGCGAGCGACCTGAGCTTCGAATTCGAGGTGGATAAGTCCCAAACGCGCTTCGGTCGGATTCACCGCGCTATCGGAGGCATTGAAGTCGCGCGTCAGCTGCTCGCGCTCACGCTCCGGCAGGATGTCGATGCGATGCACCAGCTCACCCGCGCCGCTATCGAGTCCCGCCAGAATGCCGGTTATCGCCGTGTCCAGGTAAGCGACGATCCGCGCCGCATCGATGCCGTGCATCGCCTGCACTGTGAGACTGAAACCTACGCCAAGATCGTCCACGCTCAGGGCCAGCGGGTAGTTGCTGCGTTCTTCCGTGCCCAACTCCCGGATGCCTTGCCATATCGCGCCGGATTCGCCCCGAGCACCCTGCAGCATCTGGCTGTGACGGTAGTTGATCAGCGTAGTGAACAACGGCAACGGCGGCGCCACCGCGCTGCAGCGTTGAGCTAAGGTCAGCGAAGCCTGCTCGTGTTCGAGCAGTTCGCCCAGGCTTCGATAGGTTTCGCCGATCGCATCGGCCAATGTCACCTTGCCCAGCCTCACACGGATCGGCAGCGTGTTGATGAACATGCCCACGACCTGATCGGCCGCCTCCGAACCCTGCAGGCGTCCCGACAGCACGGTACCGAATACGACATCATCGCGACCGCTGCATCGGCCCAGTACCAGCGCCCACGCCACGTGGAACAACACCGCTGGCGTCACACCGCACTGCCGCGCCGCCTCACGCAGACGCGTAGCCGACTGCGTGGCCAGATCGATGCGCGCGTGACTGCTGCGCGCATCGCCGCCTTGTACGTTCAACACTCCGAACGGCGCGGTCGGTTCGTCTATGTCACCGAGCCTGTCGCGGAAATAGGCCTCGTGCACGGAATCGGCGACGGCGTTAGTGCGCGCGATGAAGTTTCGATATGGCTGCGGCGCCGGAAGAAGATTCTCTTGCCCCTGCAGAATCAAGCTCACTTCCTTGTGCAACAGCTGCATCGAGTAGTTGTCGTCCACCAGATGGTGGTTCAACAAGGCCATCAGCCATTCGCCGGTGGCGTAGTCCTCGACCACGTAGGCGCGCAGCAACGGCGCTTTTTCCAGGTCCAGCTTGATCCGGGTCGGATCGCTGGCCGCCAGCAGCGTCTGCATCGCCGGCCGGTCTTCGGCCGAGGTCAGCAGTTCCACCGGCATCGGCGCGCGGCGGTGCACCACCTGCACCGGCCGCGCCAGCCCTTGCCAGCGCGGCGCGCTGCGCAGGATGTCGTGACGCGCGATCACCTGCTGCAGCGCATCGACGAACGAATCCACCCGCTCGCGGCTGTCGAAGGCGATCAGCGAACGCATCAGATACGCATCGCCCGGCCGCTCGCTCTCGATCAGGTGATGGAACAGGATGCCTTCCTGCAACGGACCCAGCGGATAGATGTCCTGGACGTTGCCGGTCCCGCCCGGCACCGACGCGACGATGGCGTCGATCTGTTCCTGGGTGAGATCGACCAGCGGCAGCAAGTCGGGCGTGATCCGGCGGGTATGGCTATCGATGACGTTGTCGGCGATGCGGTCGGGCGTCGGCGTGGCCTGGGTCAGCACGCGCTCGGCGAAGGCGCCGAGCACGGGCACGGTGAACACGGTGCGGACGTCGGTATTCAAGCCGCGCTGACGCAAGCGTTCGATCAGGCCGATCACCAGCAACGAGTGGCCGCCCAGTTCGAAGAAATGGTCGTGGCGGCCGACGCGGTCCAGGCCCAGAAGCTCTTGCCATACCTCGGCGATTGCGGTTTCCGTCTCGCCTTGCGGTTCTTCGTACTCGCGTTGGGATACAGCTGCTTGGTCCGGCGCGGGTAGCGCTTGCCGATCCAGCTTGCCGTTGGTGGTCAGCGGCAACGAGTCCAGGGCGACGAATGCGCTCGGGACCATGTATTCGGCCAGGTCTTTCGACAGCGACTCGCGTAGTGTGGCGACCGACAATTCGACGCCGGGCTCCATGACCGCGTAGGCCACCAGGCGCTTGTCGCCTGGGGTGTCTTCGCGTGCGATCACCACGGCGTCGCGCACGCCCTCGCAGGCGGCCAGCTTGGCCTCGATCTCGCCCAGTTCGATGCGGAAGCCGCGGATTTTGACCTGGAAGTCGTTGCGGCCCAGGTATTCGATCGTGCCGTCGGCCAGCCAACGGCCCAGGTCGCCGGTCTTGTACATCCTTGCCTGCGGATCGGGGTCGAATCGATCCGGCAGGAAACGCTGCGCGGTCAGTTCTCCGCGGTTCAAATAGCCGCGTGCGACGCCGGCACCGGCGACGTACAACTCGCCGGTCACGCCCACCGGCACCGGTTCGCCCTGCCCGTCCAGCACGTACAGACGCAGGTCGGCGATGGCTTGGCCGATCGGGCTGCCGCGCGGTGTCGCTACATCGGCTTCGGTGATCGGTCGGTAGGTGGCATGCACCGTGATTTCGGTGATGCCGTACATGTTGATGAGTTGCGTGCGCGATGTCGGGTTGCGCTGTAGCCACGGTGTGAGCGTGCTCAGCTCCAAGGCTTCGCCGCCGAATACGATCGTGCGCAGTTGGTGCTCGTGCTCGCTCTGCGCCGCGATCAGGGCGCGGAACGCGCTCGGGGTCTGGTTCAGCACTGTCACGCCTTCGCGCACCAGCAGGTCGTAGAACTCCGATGGCGAACGCGCACACAACGACGGCACGACGACTACGCGGCCGCCGTACAGCAATGC